>NZ_JBWKAJ010000003.1:0-493659 GCF_056437585.1 Streptomyces sp. NPDC042364
GTAGGCGGCGAGTTCGGACTCCAGCCGCTGGGCGCGCGCGTTCAGTCGCTGGTTCGTAGCGCGGGCCACGGCGAGTTCGGCGGTCTCGTGGTTGGGCACAGCTTCTCCTCGGGGATGATCAGGGGGCCGGACGCCGGTAGGTCGAATACCGGCGGCCGGCGTTCTGGTGCGCGGGGTGTCTGGTTGCCGGTCCCGCGTGGGTGTTCGTCGGCTGGGCGCGGGCTACACGACGGGGACGGTGGGGGTCACTCGCTCCAGCCGATGAGGCGGAACTCGACGCCCTGTTCCTCCAGCTCCCTCTTGGAGCTGCACTGCTCGGACGCCCAGACGAGGCGGAGGATCGCGTCGCCGTGGGAGGGCGGGCTGGTCTGGTACTCGCCCCACAGCCACCCCGCGTCGTCCAGCCAGACGGCGTCGTGCTTGTCGGTCGGGCGCTCGGCGGGCGGGGCGATCCCGGCTTCGACGGCGGCTCGCAGCCACTTGGCGGCCTCGTTGGTGGACTGCTCGCGCTCCTCGCTGGTGAGGTCGTTCCAGGCGGGGAGGTAGCTGATGGCCTCGTGGGCGATGCGCTGGCGGTGCTGGGCGAGGCGGAGGGCGCGGGGGTCGATGGTGGTCATGGTCGTGTCCTGTTCGGTTGGTGTCCCGCCCTCTTGGCGAGACGGTGCGGTTCGTGTCGATGGCGGGAGGTCGAGATGGACGGGACCGTCACACCGCCCCCGCGGTGTCCTCGCGCTTCCACTGCTCCTCGCGGTCGCGGAGCCGGCACTCCACCTCGAACACGCCCTCGTGGTCGCCGGTCTCGCGGGCGGCGGCAGCCAGTTCGGCGAAGCTGTCGCGGATCTCGTTGCGCTTCGCCTCAACCGCCGGGCGCTCCAGCTCGCGGATGCGGGCGCGGCGGGCGATCAGTTCCGACTCGCGGCGTGCGGCCAGTTCGCCGAGTTCCCGCTTCTCGCCGCGGAGCCGCTCGATCGTGGCGCGCATCCTGGCAAGTGCCTTCTCGTCCTCGCCGTGCCAGCGGATCAGCTTCGCCTTCTCGGCCTCGGTGTCGGCGAGTTCGGCGCGCTGGCGGCGGATCTCGGCGATCAGTGCGGCGACGTCTGCCGGTGCGTGGGCGATGAAGCGGGCGTTGGCGTAGGACTCGGTGTCCGTCCGGTCGGCGGTCAGGGTGGCGATGTCGCCGTCGGTGTTCATGCCGGTGGTCGTGGTGCGGGGTCGGGCTTGGATGGTGTAGGTGCCGTTGAGGTCGCGGTGGGTGCCCCATGGGCCGGGGGTGGCGGCTGTGTGGCGGGCTTCGATCTCGGCGAGCTGCTGCTCGGTGAGGGGCTGTGTGTTCATGGCGTCTCCTGGTGTGGTGGGCGGGGGCTCACGCGGGGGTGGTGGCGCGGGCTGGTGCTCCGCTGCCGGGGCAGGGGTGGCCGTGGGGTCCGTGACGGCGGATACGGCCAGCAGCGGTGATCAAGTGCCGGACGGTGCAGACCGGGCAGGCGGCACGCTGGCGGGGCTGGGGTTCGGTGCGGGGGATGTGGAGGCCCCATCCGCTGGAGATCAGGTATTCGGCGGCTCGTTCGGCGGCACCGCGTGGTGTGCGTTGGCCGGGTGGGGTGGTGAGGCGGTAGTCGTCGTAGGCGGCGGCGATGACGGCGATCGCAGCGTCCGGGATCGAGGTCACTGGGTGGTCTCCCTTCCGCAGTCGCAGAGGACGCGGCCGTTGCGGGCGGTGAGTTGGCGCCAGCGATGGAACGGACACGGCGCGACGAGAGCCGAGCCGGTGGGGTGCTGGACGATCGCGTAGCGCGGGTTGTACGGGCCGCCCATGGCTCTCAGAGGCTCTGTGGCGCCGCAGACGAGGCATCGCCCCACCCGACCCCCAGAAAGCTCCTCGTAGAGGCTCCTGCGGGATCCGGGGCAGTTCTTCGGCGGCGTGACGTGCCGGGGCTGGAAGACGAGAGTCCGTCCGGTGGGCCCGTCGGGTTCCTGTCCGGCGCCGACCGCCTTGCCGTCGCACAGGCCGCACACCAGCTCACCGGCAGGGGCGTCGTCGGTGGACAGGAAGTCGCCTTGCACGGCACCGGTGCACCACAGGCTGTAGACGGTGCGGCCGTCGCCGTAGCGGACGCCGGAGCGGACGCGATGCCAGCGGGACATGCCGCGGGTGCGGACGAACCGGGGGCCTTCGGTGAGGGCTTCGGTGTCGAGGCTGACGGTGCTGCCGGTGATGGGCGGGATAAGGGCGACGGTCACGGCTGGGCCTCCCAGCTCGGGCAGTCGATGACCGGGAACGCCACCCCGTCGGGCCACGCGCCGATGTCGCACCCTTCGGGGACTTCGGGGCAGTTGCAGTACGGATCACCCCAGCAGCCGCCGGCCGGGGCACCGGGGTCGAAGTGGCGGCAGGTCTTGCAGGCGCGGACGTCGGGGTTGTGCCAGCAGCGGGCGACGTGGGCTTTCGCCGCTGCTTCTTTGGCGCGGCTTTGTCCGCAGTGGGGGCAGCGGTGGCGGATGACGGTGACTGCGATCGGTGTGGCGGTGGCGAGGCGGTGGCGGTAGGCGGCGGTGTGCTGGTCGGCGATGGCCGTGGCGAGGGTGTGGGCGAGCCAGTCGGCGTACACGGTGGCGACGGTGAGGGCGGTCATCCGGCTTCTCCTGTCTGGCGGGCGGTCTGTGTGGCGGCGTGGGCGGCAAGCCGTGCGTCGTGGGATTCGACGGCGAGGCGCCGGCCTCGGGGGCTGGTGCAGCGTTGGCCGGGCGGGGCGTGACACCACGGGCAGCGGATGGACCACTCCGGCGGCTTGTCGGTCACCCGGGGATTTCCTTCGGGGTGAAGCCGGCCGGTCGGTAGCCGACGTGCCGGGCAAGGAGTTGGGCCGCGGCCTGGAGGAGGTAGGCCTCTTCGGGTCGGGCGAGTTCGAGGGCGGCGCGCCAGTCCCAGACGAGCGCTGCGGCGGGGTGTGCGTCCGGCTGGTGGAGAAGGTGGGCGATCTGGTTGAGGGCTTGCAGGCCGCGGCGAAGGGCTACGCCGGTGAGGCGCGTGCAGTCCGGGCAGAGGGGCAGAGCACTGCTGTCGACCAGGTGGACCAGATCGGGAATCGTGGATTCCTCGCAGCGGTGGCATTCGGCGAGCCGGGTGGTGTGGCGGATAGCTGGCCGTACCGGCTCGAAGGGGCCGAGGTAGTCGTCGGGTTCGCGGTGGGTGGGCGGTGAGACGAACTCGGTCACGAGACGCTCCGGAGTCCGCGGCGGAGGTCGGGCCCGTCGAAGCCGACGATGGTCGCGGTCTGCGCGAGACGGGAGGCGAGCCGGTCACCGAGGCGGGTCACCAGGTCCGCGGTGGGGGCGCCGGTCTTGATCGGCAGGTTGGTGGTGATCAGCAGCGGAAGGGACTCGTTGTACCGGTGGTTGACGATCCGGTACGTGGCCTCTTCGGTGAACTCGGAGAGCTTCTCGGTGCCGAGGTCGTCGAGGAGGAGCAGCGGGATCTGCATGAGGCGCTTGAGTTCGTGCTCGCTGCCTTTGTCGGAGCCTCCGGGGCGCAGCAGGCCGTAGAGGTCGGGGGCGGTGGTGGCGATCATCTGGAAGTTGCGGGGGCCAGCTTCCGCGATCCTCCGCAGTGCTCCGTACGCCTGGTGCGTCTTTCCTGCGCCGATGTTGCCGTGGAGGACGAGGATTCCGGCGCTCCGGATGTCGTCGGCTGCTCGGTCGGCCCATGCCTGCACGTGCGGGTGCGTGGCGGTCGCTTGCCGGTACCGGTAGGGGGCGGCGGTTTCCCAGCGGCTGAGGGCGAACTCGGCGCGTTGGCGGCGGTGGTACTCGGGGTGGCCGGGCTCGTCGGGCGTCGGCTCGTCGTCGATGGGGCCTGCGGTGACGTCGGGGGCGTGTTGGGCGATGCCGGCCATGAGGCGGGCGAGCATGCTGGGCCGGTTCTCGGCGAGGTTCTGAGGGTCGGTCATGGGTGGCTCCTAGAAGTGGCCGAGGTCTGCGGCGCGGTCTTCGGGGGTGGGTTCGCGGTAGGGCTGCCAGCCGCCGGACACGGCGCGCAGCTGAGGCCGGCCGGGCTCCGGCTGGGGGTCGGGTTCGTCGTCGTAGCAGCCCTTGTTGAGCCAGGTGGCGGGGTACTTCGTGTACTTCGCGTCCTGGTCTTTCCGCTCGTGGGCGTAGCCCTTGGCGGCGGCGACGATGTGCTGGGGGTCGGCGCCGCGCTTGATCGCGGCGATCCACGCCTTGCGTGCTTCTTCCTTGGCCCTGCGCTTCGGGTAGGTCAGCCAGAAGGCGCCGAAGGCTTCGAGGCAGTGGTCCTCGGTGGGCTCGTCTGTCTGAGCCGCAGGCGAAGAAGAGTCTTCTTGTAGTGGTGCTTGTGTTTCTTCTGCGTTATGGGGTCCGGATTCCGGACCCCCAGGGGTCCGATTTTCGGACCCCCCCGGTCCGGAATCTGTACCGGTCCGGTTTTCGGACCGGTCCGGAATCTGTACCGGTCCGGATTCCGGACCCCCTTCCTGGGCTGACCTGCTGTGACGCTTCGCTTTGGGGAGGGTGTAGACGGTTTCGCCGCGCGGCCCCTGCTGGCCCGTGATGACGGCGAGTTCGCCCATCTCGATGAGCTTGTCAACGGCGGCCACGACGGAGGAGCGGGCCGCGTTGCTGCGCTGGACGAGCATGGTCGTGCCGGCGTAGGCGGTGCAGCCCTTGCCGTACGCCTTGTCGGCGATCGCCAGCAGTACGAGGCGGGCAGTTCCCTTGGACTTGGAGTGGTTCCACACCCAGTCCTGCGCGTCGAGGCTCAACGGGGCCCTCTTTCGTTGGTGCCGATTGGAAGCGGTGTTACTGGGCTTGGTGCGTGCGGTCGCCCTTGCGGCTGTTGCAGGGGCGGCAGAGGACTCGGAGGTTGTCCGCCGTATCGGGGCCGCCGAGGGACCACGGGTAGATGTGGTCGAGGGTCAGGTCGTCCGTGGCGGCGCACTGCACGCACGCGTGGCCATCTCGGTCGAACACGGCGGCGCGCACATCGGCAGGGATGGCGGCTCGGTTCACCTGGCCGCCGCGGAGGGCAATCTTGGCGGCTCGCGCCTCGGCCTTGCGTCGTTCCCTCTCGGCTCTGGCTTTCTCTTCTGTGAGACGTTCAGGGGTGAGCAGCAGGAGCCATGTGCCTTGGAGGCCAGGCGAGTTGTGTTCGATACGTGCGTGGCCGTTGGTGATCATCAAGGCGACGGCTGTTCGGATCTCGTCGACGCTGAATTCGAGATCGTGTGCCATCTCGTCGTAGTCGAGAGGCCAGGCCTGGCAGCCACCGGCGCTGGCGTCGATGCGTCGGGCTATGGCCTTGGCGACGCCTGATCCGAACTGTGTGTCGGTGACCCAGTAGAGGACACGCATGGCGGAGTTCTCGTTTCGGTCGGCTTGGAGGGGCTTCACCCCATCCGCTTCATGTACATCATAGCGGTGAACGCGGTGAAGTACACGATGATCCTGAGGTACACTCCCGACATGACCGCGCCCAAGAAGGAGCACCAGGAGAAGATCGCCGAGTTCCGCAACTCGCTCGCCGACGCGATCGAGCGGGCCCGCTACTTCGACGAGACGACCGTGCTGACCAGCCGTGGCAAGCGCGTTGCCGTCCTGGTTGGCATGGACTTCTACGAGCGCGCGCTGGAGGCGCTGGGCGAGCAACGCGTGCTGGTCACGCCGGCCGAGTCCTGACACCGTCTTCTCCTTCCTCTGGCCCCGTACCGTCCGTACGGGGCCTTCGTGCTGCCGGGGCTCAGTCGCGGGCTTGGTTGGCGCGGCGGGCGTCCCAGACCGTCGTGTCGCGGTATTCGCTGTGAGCCAGGGACGGCGACGAGGCGCGGTAGCCGTGGCGGGCGAGCCGCGCCTTGACCGAGCTGAGGCGGACGCCGAGGACTTTCGCGAGCCGGTACTCGCTGACGCCCTGCTCGACGAGGACGAACAACGCCTCCGTGAAGTCCTTGCTGATCTGCCGCTTCGGGTCGTTGACGGGGGTGGTGCCGTTGACGGTGCGGGCGATGGCGTACATGGCGCGGAGTTCTTCGGCGACTTCGGGGGTGACCGCGTCGGCCGGGGTGTCGTCGGCGGTCATGAGGCGGTCTTCTTCCTGCTGCCGCCGCGTGCCCGGAAGGTGACGCCGGCTTCGACGAGGAGGGCGTGTGTGGCGCTGTAGCAGCGGCCCAGCTCGTTGGCGATTTCCTGGACGGTGGCGCCCTCCCGGTAGCGGCTGGCGGCCTTCTGGCGGGCTTTGTCGCGGGCTTCGCCGCGGAGGGTGATGCCGGGCGTGTAGTCCCTCATCGGGGTTCCTCTCGTGGGTGGTTGGGGGGCGGGAGCCCGCCGGGGAGGTGGCGGGCTCCCGGGTGGCGGCCGTTGGGGGAAGTGGCCGCCGGTCAGGTGGTCAGCGGACGGGGACGGTCCCGGCGATGGCGTCGGAGATGTCGGTGACGAACTGGTCCCGCTCGCCGTCCGGGACGTCGCTCGTGAACGCGATGTGGATGCGGGCCTGCAACGGGCCGTCGTTCCAGCCGATGTCGATGGCGCGCGCGTGGGGTTGCAATCCGTCGGCGCCGAGGCGGACGGCCCACTCGGACATGTCGGCCGCGCCCTTGATGAGTGCGTGGATCGCGAGGGCCGGGGCGTTGAGTTCGGAGGCGTCGAGTGCCTCGGACCATGTGGGCCCGTCGGTGTCGCGGGTGCTTTCGATGCGGGCGTCGAGCATGGCGGCGTAGGCCTGTTCCGGGCGCGTGTCCGGCCCGTGGGCGGAGACCTGGCGTGCGGCTTCGGCGCGGAGGTCTTCGTCGGTGTACGGGCGGTCGCCCATGGTGTCTCCTTGGGGTTGGGTGCCCCGGCCGGATTCGGGTCGGCCGGGGCGCTCGTGGGATGCGGTTACCGCTGAGCGCTGACGCTCAGAAGTGGATTGCCTTGGCCGTACTCGGCGAGGTACTCCGTCGCGCGCTCTCCGAACTCCTCGAAGAACCCGAGCCGCGTGTTGCAGAAGGTGCAAAGAAGGCCACGCACCACACCCGACTTGTGGCAGTGATCGACGTCCAAGTGCCGACCCTCCTTGGGAGGGTTTGCGCAGATCGCGCACCTGCCGTCCTGTGCCTCGGACAGCTGGGCGTACTGCGCAGCGCTGATCTCGTAGCCGCGCTTCAGATGACGGTTACGCCGTTTCTCCGGCGCCTCCTCGCCATTGCGGACACGGGTCGTGGGCCTACACGTTGCGCAGGTTCCTCGACGGCGGCCACGGCCGCACCGGTGGAACGACGATGCAGGTTTGACCTGCCTGCACTGGACGCATCTCCTATCCGGCTCCTCGGATGCGGGCGCCGCGTTGATCTCGCTCAAGTCGCTTCCTTCGAGTCGAGCCCCTCGTCGGGGCGCTTCGGTTAGTGGCGGTGGTGGTCGGCGGCGTACGCGACAGCCCACGTGGCGGCCGCCACCAGCCCGCCGACCGTGAACGTGACGGCAGGGCTGGCACCGTCGGAGTGGGCGACCGCCGCAGCAACAGCCCCGAACAGCAGGCCCGCAGTGAAGTGCCGTCTCATGACTGGTCCTTCGGTCGGTTCGCGCACACCGTCCGGTGCGCATGGATGGGGTTCGAGGCGAGGAAGTCGGCGACCAGGGCGCGGCCCGTGACCCGGCGATGCTGCATACACGCGGCGCACAGGAAGTCAGCGACAGCGACCTGACCCCGCTCCATACGCCGCACCGCGAGACCGCCCTGCCACGGGCCGGACATCACACGGCCGCCTTCACCCGCGGCCGGGACCGCTCCCGCTCATCCGCGAGATGCAACGGCTGCACACACCCGCTCACCTCACACAGCCGCTTCACCATCCCCTTCGGCTCACGACCCCGGTCAGCGATGAACGCCACCTGCCCCGGCGTGAACTGACGGCCCCGGAAGATCGGCGTCTTGGCGCCAATCCACATCAGGTGCCCGCCAGTCGACGCGTTGGCGTGCCGGTCGAACAGCTCCCGCACCGTGCGAGGCGGGGGCTTCTTCGGGCCGCGTTCCTGCGCGGCCGGCCGGCGTGTGAGGCGGCCAGCCTCACGGAGGAGGTCCCAGCGCTCGTCTTCGGTGAGCCCGCCGAGGACGCCGTGGAGTTCGCGGGTGTCGAGCGCCCACTGTCGGCAGGCATCGAGGGCGGGGCAGCGGCGGCAGTACGCCTTGGCCGCGTCGATCTCGCTGCGGTTGCTGCTGGGGTACATGACGTCGTTGCCGAGGCCGCGGCAGGCTGCGTGGGCCTGCCAGTCGGGGACGGCGCCGGTGTAGTTGCTCATCGGGCCACCGCCACGGTCTGTGTCGGCCAGTGCACGCCGTCGAGCGCCCGCCGCTGCTGCTTCGGGAGGTCGACCAGCGGATAGCCCAGCCAGTCCATGCCCATGGCCGCGAACACGGCGGCGTCTGCTGCGTCGTACTTGCCGGGCCCCTCGCACCAGATGCCGAGCTGCTCGTTGACGAACGAGCAGACCATGCCCTTGCAGATCCGGGCCCGCTTGTCGCGCGGGTGCTCCCTTGCAGGGTTGGCGACGCCGGTGGCGTAGGTGTACCGGGACTGCGGGTTGGCCACGGCGAACGGGATACCGCGGCGGTGGAGCTCGGTGGTGAGGACCCACCACAGGCCGGCGAGCTGGTGGACGGCGGAGCCCTTGGCGCCGCGGGCGACGTCCTCGATGACGACGAGGTCGGCGGCCTTGGCGCGGTCGGCGACTTCGCGGCGGAGGTAGTCGATGCGGGCGTGGCCGGTGAGTCCGGGGTGGCGGATGGCGTCGGCCCAGTCGGCTCCGGCGATGCCAAGGCTGTTGAGGCTGGCGTCGATTCCGATGACGAGAGGGCGGGGCCCGGCCGCCGCGGGGGTGGCCGGGGTCTCGACGTTGAACAGGGTCGGCGCGCTCACTCGGCACCGTCCTCGTCCGGCCACACGATGCGCGGCTCGACCTTCACCGCGCGGCCGTTACGGACGACGCCCCGCCACATGTCGGTGTTGTCCTCGCCCTCGCACTCCAGGCGGCCGGTGAATGTGTGGCGGGGGAAGGCGTCGATGACGGCCTGCACGTGCTCGATGAGGTGGTACGCCTTGAACGAGTCGTCCCAGCGAGGCATCACCACGGAGGCGGTCTTGCGGACCAGCTGGCCCTCGTCGGTGTCGATGGTCTCCTCGTCGGCGCGGAGGCGGACGTCGTAGTTGCCGTTGTCGTTCGGGCTGCCGGGCAGGAACTGGCTGTCCTTGAACTCCTGCCAGGTGAGCGGCGGCTCGATGCGGATCTCTCCGGTGACTCGGGTGTAGTAGCCCATGGGTCAGTCCCCCGTCGGGTTGGTGGTGGTGTGGTCGTCGGCTCCGACCGGCTCGTACAGGTCGGCGATCTCGGCGCCGTACGCCTTCAGATGCGCGGTCAGCTGGTCGAGGAGGAGCAGCGCGTCCGGGCCGACGTCGTGCGGCTCGTCGTTCACCCAGTCACCCGCAGCGTCGTCCCAGTGGGCGGCGAGGTACGGGCGCCGGCTGCGGTACCGGTCGAACAGGCAGTACGCGATGACCGTCAGGCCGATACCGACGCCGAGGGCGAAGCCGTACGGGAGGAGGTCTCTCATGACGCCTCCAGCAGTGACGTGGTGGCGCACGTCCAGCACTTGCGGGTCCACCGGCCGGTGGCGTGCGCGGTCGTGGACTTGCAGCGGGGGCACGGCGCGCACTCCGCGAACGAGGCCTCGCCGGTGTCGAGGAGCCGCATCAGCTGGTCCTCGGTGAGGACGGTGCCGCGGGCCGGGGTGGCAGGCGCGGGGATCGGCTCGTCGGGCAGCAGCAGCGGGCGGGGCCGGTGGCGGCCGTTCGGGGCGACGACCTGACGGACGTAGCGGCGCAGAGTGGTCACGACGCCACCCCCTGCCGCAGGTCGTGCAGTTCCCGGGTGTCCGCGATGTGCGACGTCTGCATGTCGTCGAGGCGCTGCTGCAACTCGCCGACCGCGCGCAGGGCCAGGTTCAGCCGCCGTTGGAGTTCGGCGTCCCCGACCGGGGGCTTCGGCTCCTGAAGCGGGGTGCCCGGCTTACGGTCCCGCTGCTGGTCCAGTTCGGCACGGAGCCGCTGGATGGTGGCGACGTGCCCGACGATGAGCTTGTTGGCGTCCTCAAGCTCCTTCGCGGTGCGCGCGAGTCGGGCGAGTACGGCGGCGTGCTTGGCCGCGGAGACGATCCTCACGACGCACCACCGATCGGGCGCAGCGGCCACGTGCCGTCAATGACCGCGTCCGGGTTGTGCTTCTCCCCGCTCCTCGCCGGGTCCCGGAGCCACTCTTGGTAGGAGGCGGCGTCATCGGCGGCCCACTTCACCTGGCGCTGGTGCAGCTCCTCGACGGTGACGTTTGCGAGGTCGTCGAATCGCTCGTACCGGCCGCGCCGGTTCGTGAGGCCGTGCACCCACGCGGGCCGGTGCTCGGCCGGCGTGTGCGCGATCGCCCCCATCTTGTACGCGGCCCGCGCGGACTGAAGGGCGTCGTACTCGGCTCCGTGCGCCGCGTCCTCGTCCCACGACAGGCCGTACGTCTCCGCGGTCGTCCGCATCTGGTACGGGCCCTGCGTGGGGCTCACACGCCGCCGGTAGGGGGCGGCGTGCTTGTCGAGGACCATCGTGTCCACGACCCGCGTGAGCGGCTGGCGGCAGATCCCTTCGAGGGTGTCGCCGAGGTGCCGCACGCACTCGTGGTTCAACAGGTTCAGGTCGAAGGTGCCGAGGTTGTGCCCGACGAGCGGTGTCCCCGCGGCGACGACTTCGGCCACCGACTTGGCGATCTCCGCGACCGCGGCGGGCGCCGGGGTGCCGTGCTCGGCGAGGTACTCGTCCGTCAGCTTGTGCACGGCGATCGCGCCAGGCTCCTGCGGGATACCGGGGTTGACGAGCCAGGTGCGGGTGTCGGTGGGCAGTTCGCCGCCGACGAGAATCAAGGCGCAGGAGACGATGCGGGCGGTCTCGGGGACCTTGTCGGAGCATTCGAAGTCGAGGGCGGCCATGCGCTGGCGATGCCACATGGTGGTTCTCCTTACGGTGTGGTTGCCTTGGGCCAGGCAGCCCCGCGATAAGCCCGCGGGGCTGCCACTCGCATGTGCGGGCTACGCGGGGGGCTGTGCGGTCTCGGGCCAGTCGGTGGAGCCGTGGACGGCGTCCTCGTCCCACACGCCGTCACTGGCCGTCTCGTCGACGTCGACGCGGCCGACGCTGTACTCCGCCGCCTGGGCCTGTTGCGGCTCCTCCACGGCGGACTGTGCGGGCGTGGGGGCGGTGATGGCGGCCACCGACAACGGCGCCTTCGCCGGAAGCACCTGACCGGTCGTGAACCCCTCGTACTCCTCCGACGCATACGGCATCCCGTGCAACGCGTCCGAGGCGATCAGCCTCGACAACTCGCCCGTCGCGCGGGCGATGAGCATGCCCTTCGGGTTCTTCTTCCACTGGTCCTTACCGAGGAGCCCCATCAACCGCGCACGGTCCACGGTCCACTCGATCTCCTGCCAGTTATCCGACCCCTGACGGCGGCCCCGCATCACGCAGCGGGTGTCGTCGGAGTGGACGAGCTCGATGTCGTGTCCCTGCTGCTGCACGATGGCGCGCATGGCGTGCGCCCTCAGCGCGGGCGTGCCTTGGATGACGTCGATGGACTTGAGCGTGGCCATCGGCTTCAGCCCCAGCTCGGCGCCGGCGAGGATCGCGGCGGTGATGTCGCCGGGCTTGCCACGCAGGGACTGCGGGACGAAGGAGGTCGCGGCGAGCTTCTGCGCCATCTGGTAGGCGAGGTCCGCCTCCTGGGCCCACGCCATGAGGGAGGTGGTCCCGGCGGTCGGCGCCGGGGTGGGAAGCTGGTTCTGGGTGGCGACGGCTTGCTGCTCGTCGCGGGTGGCGATCTCGTTACTCATGCGTAGTTCTCCCGGGGGAAGTTGGGGCGGGCGTATTCGCCGAAGAACCTGATGGCCGCCGCGTCGTAGGCGCGGGCGGCGTCTTCACGGGCGTCGTAGTAGCCAAGGGAGATCCGCTGCCCCTTGACGACGATCAAGGCCCTCCAGCGCTCGCCAGGGGCGTGCTGGACGCCACGGAAACCAGACCTGTTGTCGCGCCGCATGCGCTGATTGGCCTGGTTCTGCGAGGCCGTTGCAGGTCGGAGATTGGCGCGTCGGTTGTCGAGCCCGTTGCCGTTGATGTGGTCGACGTACGCCAGGCCTGTGACGAAGTTGTGCATGCCGCGCGTCGTGTACTTGCCGCCGTCAGGCCGGTAGTTCTGCTTCGCGTACGACGTGTTGAGCGACCGCTGCGCGTACCAGGAACCCGCCTCGGTGACTCGGTCGAAGTCTTCGTCGTCGACGAGGGCGACGCCGCCGCAGGTGAGTTGGATTTCCCTCGTCACAAGTACTCCTCGGCCTGTCGGATGGTGTCGTAGGAGGGCATGCCGATCGTGGGGATGTCGTCGACGGGGCCGGTCCAGTCGGGCCACTCGCCGGTGCGCTCGCAGTCGGCGTAGATCCGCAGCGCGCGCTCGTTGCGGGCGCGGCCGATGTCCTCTTCCTGAGCGGCGAGTTCACGAACCGTGATCAGGTACGGCGGCTTCTTCGACTGGAAGACGAAGACGAACCGGGCCCCCTCCGGCGCCAAACCCGCAGCCTGAACGCCGTCAAGGTAGAGGGCGCCTTGCTGGTGGTAGCTGTAGGAGGCGATCGCCTTGCTGCACGCCACCGGGTTCGCGTCCGTAGTCGTCTTCAGGTCGACGACGACCGTCACGTCCGGCCGCACGATCAGCCAGTCCGGGCGCACTCGGCAGCGGACCCCGGTCGCCGGGTCGGTCCAGTACACCGACCGCTCCGCGATGCCGTTGCCCGGCGCGAACATCGGGCCGGCCTGCCGGTGCCGACGGACGGCGGCCGCCATCGCGTCGACCTGTTCCTTCTCCTTCGGCAGGAGCGGGATCTTCCCGGCGTCGTAGGCAAGGTCGCGTGCGGCCTGCGCGTCGCCGGTCCTGTAGTTCGGGTAGGGGATCTCGACGATGTCGCTGCCCTTGCCGAGGACCGCGGCGTGGACGGCGTTGCCGAGGTCGAACTCCCGCTTCGGCGGCTGAGGGTGCCGGCGGTCGTAGTGGAACTGGGCGGGGCAACCGGGCTCCAGCAGTTCCCGCAGTCCGGTGGAGGAGACCGACGTGAGATCGGCGTGGTACTCCTCGGCGGTCAGGTCGTCACGGACGACCGGGCCGGCGGCCGGGGCCGTGGTGGCCCCGGCGTCGGTGGCGGTCGTCACGAGGCCCGCCTGTCCTGCTGCTCGGGCAGCGGGTTGGTGGCGAGGTGCTTGCGGGTGGCGCGCATCGACGGGTGCTTGATCTCGCTGGCGCCCTTCAGGAAGCGGGACGTCACCCGCTCCACGGCCGTCAGCTCAGCCAGCAGGCGGCGCACGTTCGGGATGTCCACCTCGACCTGCGCGGTGTCCATGCTCGCGACGTCCTCTACCTGCTCGATCGCGGCGTCCAGCTCGCCCTCGCGGGGCACGCTGGCGACGACCTCCGCCAACTCGTCGAGGGCGTCGAGGATCGCGTCACGGTCCTTGGGCTCGGCCCAGTGCTGGACGAGCTGCATCAGGGTGTCGCGGCGGATGTCGTCGACGCGGAGGACGCCGTGCAGGTGGTTGGTGCCGACGACGAACGACAGCGGCGGGTTCGTGGAGTGGTTCATCGGAGCTGCCCCTTCGGGGAGGTGGTGAGGAGGAGAAGGAGAGCGGCCACATCCCGGAGTGCTTCACGGGACGCATGCCGGGCGTTGTCCCACTCACGCAGCAGCGGGTACACGGCCTCGGAGCGGATCGCGCGGGCCAGCCACGGGCGCGGGTCGAAGTCGGTGAGCGCGGCGTCGTGCGTCAGGTACAAGACCGCCGCACACGACGCCCACCCGCAGACCGCCAGCGAGATCGCGGCGGGGACGGTCAGATCGGCGAAGAAGAAGACGAGGATCTCCATCAGGCACCGCCCGCCCGTTGCGGGTAGGTCCCGCCGTGGACGCGGACGACGTGGCCGTGAAGCTCCTCTTCGGCCGACCCGTCATCCACGTGCCAGACGCTCGTACGCCAGCCGCAACCGCAGACGCGGGACACCTTGGCGTCGCGTCCCTCGACCGGGCCGAAGCCGAACGGGCTCAGCTCCGAGAAGTAGCCACAGCACTCATCGGCCTCACACGAGTACGGGTCGATGACCGGAGCGAACGGGCGCCGCTCGTCGTCCTGCGGGCACCGGCACACGGCCTTCCGCGCGTTCCGACGAGCCAGCATCCGCGCCTTGATCTGCGCCTCAGTCGGCCGCTCCCACGCGTGCATGCCATGACCGCGAACCCAGCGACGGCCGTGATGACCGCGCTCCGTGCCGCACCAGCGGCAACCGAACGGAGGCGTAGCACCGACCGCCCAACGGACAACGTCGTGACGCAGCCCCGTGCGGTCGTCGCGGAGTTGAAGGGCGGGAACCCACTGCCTGATCTTCATCGGGTACCGCCCGTCTCGGGCAGGTCGTGGCCCAGCCGGTACGCGTGGTGCAGCGCACTGTGGAACTCCGGCTCCCGCTCGGGAACGACCGGGCGCGCACGCAGCTCCCGCACCGCGTCGTCCAACGCCTCGTTCGTCGAGTGCCGCTCCGCCTCCAACTCGGCAACCCGAGCACGCAGAGCAGCGTTCTCCGTCACCACCTCGTCGGCCCGCTTCACCAACGCCCTTGCCGCAGGAAGCGCCGCGCCGTAGATCCCGAATCGCGCGATCTCGTTCCCGATCGAGGCGCGCTCCGCCCGCAGACGCTCGGCCTCCTCCAGCACCGCAGCCAGCACCGGCGACACCACCGACGCCGCACGCTCATCCATCAACGCCAGCAGATCCAGCCCGCGGCCCGCCGTGATCGGGTCCCGAGGCGCCGGGCCCGCAGACATCGGCAACGCGTACGCCGACCCGACGATCCCGCGCTCCGCCAACTCCGCCAGCGTCGCCATCTTGAACGGCGGGCACTTACACGAGCCCTCCACCGCATACAGGCCAAGCCCGCTATCGGTCACCGCCCGCCGCTCCCAGCACACACCGTCCCGCGTGTTCACCGCCACCGGGTCATGCGACATCGGGGCGCTCACGCCGCCACCGCCTGACGGAACTCCGGCATCATCTGCTCGTCGTCGGTAACCAGCACCGACACCAACACCGTCACCGGCGGGAACTTCGGCAGCTCCGCCTCCGTCGCGGTACGCAGCGTCCACACCTGCACCCCGTCACCGGCCCGCGCCACGGTGATGGCGCCGCCCCGGGCCTCCAGCCAGTGGCCCAAGGTCTCCACGTCAGTGGCGAGGATGCGCACGGCGTCCGGGCTCGGCTCCATGCGGGCGCCGGACGGGAGGCCGTAGACGTTGCACTCGGTCTCGACGGCGAGACGGTTGCGCTCCAGCATCTGCATCTGGACGGCGAACGGGAGGTGGATCGTGCTGGTGAAACTGTTCCGACTGGGAAGGTCGGTAGGCTGTGCGGTCACGGGGACCTCTCTTTCTGTGTGTTGAAGGGGTCGCCGAGTCGTTGGGCCGTCATCCGGGCAAGGGGGCGGCCCATCGGCGTGATGGGGTCAGGCGGCGGCCGGGGCCGGCCTGTCGTCGGCCTGAGGCCGGGGCGCCGGGACGTCGCCGCCAGGGCGCGTCATGATCCGGCGGAGTTCTTCGACGAGCTCGGGGCTCGGGTCGGGTGCCGCCTTCACGCGCTCGCGGATCGCGGCGACCATCGCGTCGCCGAGAATCGCGCGGCGTTCCTCGCGGGTCATGCGGCGGCCTCGATCGGGATCCGCTTGATCTTCGTGCGGAGGTCGAAGTCGTAGGTCTCCGACAGCCGCATGGCCGTGTTCAGGTCAGGCTGGGCTTCGCCGCGGAGGATCCGGGACACGGACGATTCGGCGATTCCGGTGCGGCGTGCGATTGCGGCCTGGGTGTGGTCGCCGCTCGCCTTGATGGCCTTGAGGAGTTCTGGGACGTCGAGACGGAACACGTAGTCACCTCCCTCGCTGGGGGGTTGGCAGGGGTTGTCGCTGGTAGCAGGAAGTTCCTTGCTCACAAGGAAGACTCTGCCACGAACCTTCCTTGCGCGCAAGGAAGGTGGCGAGGTGAGTTGAGTACGATTTACATCGAACGCTCGTTCGCATATGACAGTGGCTAGTGTTACTGCAGGTCAGTGGCCTGTTCACCGACCTTGCGGGCCTGAGTTTTCCTAGCTATCTCCCTACCTAGGGAGGTAGAGTCATTCGACATGACCGACCGGACCCCCACACACGCGCAGCGATTCGCCGCCATCGTCGTGCCCGCAGCCGAACGCGCCGGCTACACCGACCGCGGCAGCAAAGCCCGATTCGCACGCGACACCGGTATGCCCGAGAGCAGCGTCACCCGCCTCTGGCAAGGCAAATCCCTCCCCGAAGCCCGCTTCTACCCCGCCATCGCCAAGGCAGCAGACATCGACCTCGGCACCCTCCTCGTCGAATCGGGCGTACTTTCACAGGAAGCTATCCAGTCACTGTCCGAAACTGACCGATCGCGGGTAGGCTCTAATCTCACTCCGGAAGAAGCGGCTGACGGGCTCGGAATCCGGGACGCAAGCGATCGCGCGCGCTTCTACGCAACCGTCGAACGCCTCAAGCGTCTCCCCGACGAAACCCCCGAGCAGGCCGACGACGGAGGGACGGCAGCTCAGATGTGACATGGGGGATGCGCATGAGGCTCGCGAGCGGCACAGCAATCGCTTACACAGCGGTGGCGACAGCACTTTGCGGAGGGGTAGCGCTCGCCCTCAACGGCATACTCCACGACCAGATCCCCCACTCCCTCGGTGGAGTGGGGGCCGTCATGATCGCTCTCACCACTGCGGCACTACTCGTCATCCGCCGGTGGGTCACCGACACCCGCACCGAACGCGGACTCCTCGCCACCGCCCAGCGCGAGGCCCAAACAGAACGGGCCCGCTACATCGCAGCCCAGGCCGCCCTGGAAAGCGAGCGCACCCGAATGCGCCGCGACCTCGACGCCGAGCAAGCAGCCCTAGCGGAACGCGCACGCGTCGAACGCGACGCCCTCGAAGCCGAGTTCGAAGAACGCCGCGCCGACCTCATCTGCGAAACCATGGAATCCACCGTACGGATGTTCCATGACGGCAAGTTCGCCCCCGACACCCGCCGCGACGCCACCCTCATTCAGTTCCCGAACCAGCAGCAAGAGCCCCGGTCTCGGGGGCGCGGAGTGGTCGGTCCCTGAACCCCGGCTCCCCCACGAACGAAAGCCGGATCCGGTCGTCCTCCAGCGGACGCCGGCCCAAACCCTTCGCCTTGTACAGCCGCACCGTCACGATTCTCCGGATCACCTCGCGCTTCTGATCCATCGTGAGCCCCGGCAGCAGCGGCTCACCATCGGTCGCAGGACGGCCATTCCACACAAGGTCCGGATCCTTCGCCTCAAGCAGCTGGAGCAGCAGCGGAGACGGCCCAGTGAAAGTCTGCAACTTCTTCCGCGCGGCATCCAGCCTCGGCTCCAGCCGCGACTCCATCGACGCGAGTGACGCCGCCGACAGCTTGAACCGGCCGGCCTCCTCATCGAACTCCTCGGCCAGACGGCGGGCCTCACTCAGCTGTTCCTCGTAGCTGTTGATGAGCTTCTGCGTGGCGGACGCCATCTCCGCGACCTTGTCGTCCTTCGGGACGAGCGCCGCGCGGGCGGTGTCCTTGTCACTGAACCAGTCGATGACGTGTTCCTCGACGAACGCGTCGATCAGCTTCTCCGCGATGGACGTGTCCCGCTTCTCGGAACAGAACAGCGAGGCCTTGCGCCGTGTGCCGGGGGACAGCCACTGGAGCACCGCGTGGTCACCGCACTCGCCACACAGGGCGATGTAGGACAGCAGGTGCTTGGGCTCCGTGCCCCGCTGCAAGTTCCGTGCCGGGTCGGTCACCTTCGCCGTGACCCGGTTGAACAAGGCCCGCCCCTCAGGGGTGTCGAGCCCCTTGAGTGGCGCCCACACGGCCTTCACGTAGGTTCCGCGGTGCAGCCGCTCACCAAGGTAGGCCCGGTTCAGGATCATCCTCCGGGCCGTCAGTACCGACCACGGCTTTCCGTCGTGGCGGGCCGCATCCGGCTCCGAGGCCAGCCAGCGAGCGAGCGCCTTGAGGGAGTGCCCCTCGTCGATCCGCTGCAACGCCTGCACCACATACGGGCCGCGCACAGGGTCTTCCGTCTGCCCAATGCAGCGGCGTCGGCCACCGACGACCTCGTAGTTACGGACGTACCCGTAGATCGCCTTACCGTGGGGCATGCCCTCGCTGGCGGTGCGGGTCATGGTGCGGAGGTTGCGGTCGCGGATGCCTTCCGCTTCGTCTTCGGCGTCGACCGCGTGCATGGCGGTGGCCTTGCGGTCGTCGCGGCGGGACAGGTCGTAGATCTGCCCGTTGTAGCAGAGCAGCGTGTTTGTCGACATGCAGGCGTTGCGGAGGCGTACGTACGCCTCCAAGTCGCGGTAGTAGCGCGACGCCTCGAAGGCGACGACGATCCGCCGTACTCCGGCGGGTGGGCTGTCGTGGGTGATCGTGTCGATCAGGGCTTCGAAGTCGTCGCGTGCCTTGCGCCCGTGCCGGCTGGCCGAGATGTCGGTGTCTTTGAACTCGTGGGCGATGGCCCAGTTGTAGGCGGCGCAGAGGTTGCGTCCGTTGGCGAGTTGGTCTTCGACGGAGCTGCCGATGCCGCTGGCGTCGTCGCTGTTGCGTCCGTAGAGGAGGCCCTCGAATTGCATGCCGGGGAAGACGAGGTGGATGTATTCGGGCGCGTAGGGCATGGGTTGATGGTAGCGAAGTTCAGTGGGGGTAAGCCCGGTTGTGCCCGCACAACCTGCCCATGGTCATGCTGGGCGCGGGTCTGCTCTGGTTCGGCTGGTTCGGCTTCAACGCCGGCTCCGCCCTCGGCGCCAACGGCCTCGCCGCCGCCGCGTTCCTCAACACCCTCGCCGCCGGCTGCACGGGGCTGCTGGGCTGGCTGTTCGTCGAGCAGAGGCGCGACGGCCACCCGACGACGCTGGGCGCGGCCTCCGGCGCCGTCGCGGGTCTCGTCGCGATCACCCCCTCCTGCGGCTCGGTCTCGCTGCTCGGCGCGCTGGTCATCGGCCTCGCCGCCGGTGTCGTCTGCTCGTACGCGGTGAGCTGGAAGTTCCGGCTGAACTACGACGACTCCCTCGATGTCGTCGGCGTCCACCTCGTCGGCGGGGTCATCGGCACGGTGCTCATCGGCGTGTTCGCCGTCGAGTCGATGACCGGCGGTCCCGAGGGCCTGCTGCACGGCGGCGGGCTCGGCCAGCTGGGCAGGCAGGTGGTGGCCGTGGTCGCCGTCGGGCTGTACGCGTTCCTCGTGACGTACGGCGTCGGCAGGGTGATCGACAAGCTGCTGGGCTTCCGCGCGGACGAGGAGCACGAGCACACCGGTCTCGACCTTACGGTCCACGCCGAGACGGCATACGATCACGGCGTCCTGGGCCACGGCGCCCCGGTCACCGCGTCCGTTCCGTCCACTTCCTCCACGCAGAAGGCCAAGGCTTAAGGCATGAAGCTCATCACCGCGATCGTCAAGCCGTACCGCCTCGACGAGGTCAAGACCGCCCTCCAGGAGATGGGCGTGAACGGTCTGACCGTGAGCGAGGCCAGCGGCTACGGCCGGCAGCGCGGCCACACCGAGGTCTACCGCGGCGCCGAGTACCAGGTCGACCTGGTCCCCAAGGTCCGCATCGAGGTCGTCGTGGACGACGCGGACTCCGAGGCCGTGATCGAGGCGATCGTGAAGGCCGCGCAGACCGGCAAGATCGGCGACGGCAAGGTGTGGGCGCTGCCGGTCGAGACGGTGGTGCGGGTCCGCACGGGCGAGCGCGGTCCGGACGCGCTCTGACGCACCGGGACGAGGGTGAGGGGTGGTGCCGCCGGGCGGGCGGCACCACCCCTCACTCGTTCACCCTGGTGCGGCGGGTACTACGAGTGCGGCGGGTACTGCGGATCAGTCGAACACGAACGGGCCCGGCGACTGCGGTCCGCTCGCCGTGCAGCCGACCGGGAAGCCGAAGACGACCATCTGCAGGGAGCCGCCGTACGCCTCCAGGCTGTCGCCGGGGGCGACGGTGCCGGTGAGCGGGCCGACGACCATGCCGTCGCCGGCGGCCAGCGCCGGGTTCTCGGTGCCGGTGAAGGACGTGGTGCCGCCGCCCGCCTTCACGAAGGTCAGCGTGGACCGGATCGAGTCCTCGGCGAGGGCGATCGGGGCGGTGATCTCCTCGGAGGAGAGGGTGACGGTGGCGGAGGTGCCGTCCTGGGTGGCCGTGAGCGTGGCCACGCCGGAACCGCCGATCGCGCAGGTGGCGTTGATCGTCGCGGACTGCGGGGTGACGGCCGCGGCGGCGGGGGCGAGAGCGAGGCCGGTGACGGCGAGCGTCCCTGCGGCGAACGCCGCGCCGACTCCGAGTCGTATGCGTCTCATCGAGCGATTTCCCTTCCCTTGCACGGGAGTTGCACGAGGCTTGGGGACAGCCCCGTGCGGCCCGGTACGGGCATTGCCATGTGGGGGCGGTACAACGCGCGGCCGCGCGGCGGAATCTGACGGTCCGCCATCGGAACGGCTCCATTGAGGCGCGCGGGGCCTGAGATTGCAAGAGAAGTTCTGCCGGTTGCGCCAAGGGTCGACAAAAGTGGCCGAACCCCTGCGTCGATTGCCCGCTCAACCACTCCGGCACGGACGGACACCGGGGCGTTCTGCCCCACCTGGCGCGGGTTGTCCGCGCCCGGAGCCGGCTGTCCACTCGCGGGCGGTCGATTCTCACATGCCCCGACAGCCTGTTACCGGCCGTAACGCTACGGCGCGGGCGCCCTCTGGCGCCGCCGACGAAGATCCTTACCCTGTACGGGTGCTGTCCTATGACGAGTTGACACCGCCGGAGCGCGCACTGTGGGACGCGTTCCCGGAGGGGCGGCGGGTGGACCTGCGCACGGGCGGCCCCGAGGACGACGTCGCCGGGGGCGGGGAGTGGGGGCCGGAGCGAACGGTGCGGGCCCAGGTGCTCGCGGCGCTGCTGCTCGGCGGCAACGCCGCGCGACCTGGCAGCATCGCGTGTCTGAGGCTCGCCGGGGCGCGTCTGAGCGGGCGCCTGGACCTGGCCGGCGCCCAGCTCTCCCACGCGCTCTGGCTGGAGGACTGCTGGTTCGAGGAGTCGGTGAACCTCCTCGGAGCGTCGACGCAGACACTCGTGATCACCGGCAGCCGGATACCCGGCCTCGGGGCCGATTCGGCCCGGATCGAGGGCAACTTCGACCTCCGCCGCTCCGTGGTGGAAGGCGGCGCGCTCTCACCGTTCAACCGGATGGCCATCGCCCTCTCACTCACCGACGCACGGGTGGCGGGCGGCCTGCTCCTCAACGGGGCGCGGTTGATCGCGCCCGACGGGTGGGCCCTGTCAGGTGGCGGCCTGGCCATGGAGGGCGGCCTCTTCTGCCGGGACGGATTCGTGGCGCACGGCGAAGTACGCCTGGTCGGAGCCCAGTTGCCGGGCACCCTGACCATGCGGGGGGCACGGCTGGAGGGACCCGGCCCGCGTGGTGTGGTCCTCGCCCTCGACAATGCCGTGGCATCGTCGATCACGCTCACCCGGGGGTTCACCGCGAACGGCACCGTGAGACTGCGCGGCACCCAGGTCGCCGACCGTCTGACCTTCGGCGGCGCCGTCCTGAACGGCCCCTCCGACGGCGACGGTCCGGCCCTCGTCGCCACGCGTCTGCAGGCCGTCGACCTCGACCTCACTCTCGCCCGGCCCCCATCGGGCGCCCTGGACCTCCGGGGCGCCCAGGTGTCGTACCTCCACGAGAACGAGTACAGCTGGCCGGAGACGGTGGACCTGGACGGTTTCGTCTACGGCTCGATCAAGCGGGAGGAGGCGGACGGTGCGCGTCGCGAGGCCGTGGGCGACCGGGAGTCCGTGGCCCGCCGGGTCGCCTGGATACGGAGCGGACAGGGCTACAACCCGCAGCCGTACGAACAGCTGGCGAGCTGGTACCGCAAGGCCGGACACGACGACGACGCCCGCCGGGTACTGCTCGCCAAGCAGCGGCATCGCCGCCGTACGCTGGCCCCCGCCGCCCGCGCCTGGGGCCACCTCCTCGACGTCACCGTCGGCTACGGCTACCGCCCCTGGCTGGCGGGGGTCTGGCTCCTCGCCCTGACCCTCTTGGGCACGCTGGTGTTCGACACCTACCCGCCCACCCGGGTGAAGCCGGACGAGGGCGCCCCCTTCCAGCCCCTCGTCTACACCCTCGACCTGCTGATCCCCATCGGCGGCCTGGGCCAGCGCACGGCCTGGTACTGGACGGACGCCTTCCCCCGGGGACTGGCCTACACGCTGATCGCCTTCGGCTGGATCCTGACAACGGCGGTCGTCGCGGGCGTCACGCGGACCCTCCAGAGGAACTGACGGAGGGACCGCCCGCCCCGGCGGGGGTCAGCCCGCCGTCACCGTCGCCCGCACCGCGCCGTCCGGTCCCGCCAGCAGGACCGGGGTCGCGGGGCCGCCGAGGTCGCGTACGGCGGCACGGTCCTCGTCGGAGACGGTCTCCGTGTCGGTCACCACGGCCGCCGCCTCCAGGGACTTCGCGCCGGAGGCCACCGCCATGGCGACGGCCGTGCGCAGCGCGCTGAGCCGCAGGGAGTCCAGGGCGACGGTGCCGGCGACATACGTGCGGCCCGTCTCGTCGCGTACGGCCGCGCCCTCGGGCACGCCGTTGCGGGCCCGCGCGGAACGGGCCAGGGTGACGATCTTGCGGTCCTCGGGGTCGAGCGCGCTGCTGTCGGTCATGAGCCGAGCATACGTAGCCGCGGGACGGGCACCCGCGCTCACCCCGCCACCGGGTACAGCACCCCGCGCCCGCCCTCCGGTGTCCCCGGCCACGACCAGGCCCTCGCCCTGGACACGGCGATCCTCCTGACGGCGGCGGTACCGGTCGCCGTGGGCCTCCGCGTGTCCGGCGCGGCGCGTCAGGGACGGTCGAGACGCAGCCGCTCGGCTCTCGGCAGCCCGGCCACGACCAGGTCGTACGAGTCCTCGACGAGCTCCCGGACGAGGGCGTCCGGGAGGTCCCCGTCGACCGTCACCGTGTTCCAGTGGCGCTTGTTCATGTGGTACCCGGGGGCGATCAGACCGGGGTGCTCGCCGCGCAGCCGGACCGCGTCCTCGGGGTCGCACTTGAGGTTGACCTTCAGAGGCCGCTGCTCCGTCCAGCTCAGCGCGAACATCTTGCCGAGGACCTTGAAGACGGAGATCTCCGGGCGGAACGGGAAGTCCTCGACGGTCTCGTCGAAGGACAGGCAGAAGGCGCGCAGTTCGTCGGGGCTCACTCCGGCTTCGGCTCCTCCTCCGGCGGCCCGGCCGGGCCGATCGGCTCCACCAGCACCGTGACGATCTTGTTCCGGCGGCCGGCCGCGGCCTCCGCCGTGAGCCGCAGTTTCCGCCCGTCGGGCAGTTCCACGACCGAGGAGGCACCGGCGATGGGGACCCGGCCCAGCGCCTTGGCGAGGAGACCGCCGACGGTCTCCACGTCCTCGTCGTCGTAGGCGTCGAGGCCGTACAGCTCGCCGAGGTCGGTGATGTCGAGGCGGGCCGTGACCCGGTGGCGGTCGTCGCCCAGTTCCTCCACCGGAGGCAGCTCCCGGTCGTACTCGTCGGTGATCTCACCGACGATCTCCTCCAGGATGTCCTCGATGGTGACGATGCCGGCGGTGCCGCCGTACTCGTCGATGACGACGGCGACGTGGTTGCGCTCCTGCTGCATCTCACGGAGCAGGTCGCCGGCGTTCTTGGTGTCGGGGACGAAGACGGCGGGGCGCATCGCCGTGGAGACCAGTTCGTTCTCGGCGTCCCGGTTGATGTGCGTCCTGCGGGCCAGGTCCTTGAGGTAGACCACGCCGACGATGTCGTCCTCGCTCTCCCCGGTGACGGGGATGCGCGAGAAGCCGGACCGCAGGGCGAGGGTGAGCGCCTGGCGGATCGTCTTGTACCGCTCGATGACGACCAGGTCGGTGCGCGGGACCATCACCTCGCGGACGAGGGTGTCGCCGAGCTCGAACACCGAGTGCACCATGCGGCGCTCCTCGGCCTCGATCAGCGACTCCTGCTCGGCGAGGTCGACCAGCGCGCGCAGCTCGGCCTCGGAGGCGAAGGGACCGCGCCGGAAGCCCTTGCCCGGGGTCAGGGCGTTGCCGATGAGGATCAGCAGGGCCGGGACGGGGCCCATGATCCGGGCCAGCGGCAGCAGCACGTACGCCGCGGCCGTGGCCGTGTTCAGGGGGTGCTGGCGGCCGATGGTGCGCGGGGAGACACCGACGGCGACATAGGAGACGAGGACCATGACGCCGATGGCGACGACCAGCGCCTCCCAGGTCTCGTCGAACTCCTTCAGGCACGCGTACGTGACGAGCCCGGCGGCGGCCATCTCGCAGGCCACGCGCACCAGGAGCGCGACGTTCAGATAGCGGGTCGGGTCGGCCGCGACCTGGGCGAGCTTGGCACTGCCGCGCCGCCCGGACCGTACGGCCTCCTCGGCACGGAAGCTGGAGACACGCGCGAGGCCCGCCTCCGCGCAGGCGGCGAGCCAGGCGACGACGACCAGGGCGACGGCACCGCTGACGAGAGAAGCGCTCATGACACGGTCGGGGCCGGGGACGGGCCGGTGAGGCCCTTCTCCGCGCGCCAGCCGTCCACGATGGCCGCCTGGAGACCGAACATCTCGGCCTTCTCGTCGGGCTCCTCGTGGTCGTAGCCGAGCAGGTGCAGCACTCCGTGGACGGTCAGGAGCTGGAGCTCCTCGTCCATGGAGTGCTGCGTGGCCGCTTCCCTGCCCTGCTTCTCGGCGACCTCGGGGCACAGCACGATGTCCCCGAGGAGGCCCTGCGGCGGCTCGTCGTCGTCCTTCGACGGCGGACGCAGCTCGTCCATGGGAAAGGACATGACATCCGTGGGGCCGGGCAGGTCCATCCACTGGATGTGCAGCTGCTCCATGGCGTCGGCGTCCACGACGATCACCGAGAGCTCGGAGAGCGGGTGGATGCGCATCCGGGCGAGCGCGTAGCGGGCGATGTCGAGGATCGCCTGCTCGTCGACCTCGGTTCCTGACTCGTTGTTGACGTCGATCGACATGGTGCTGTGCTTGTCTACTTCCCCTTGTGCCCGGACTTGCCCCGGCTCTTGTGGGAGCCGTTCTGGGTGCCGTGCGTGCTGTCGTACTGCTCGTACGCGTCGACGATACGGCCGACGAGCTTGTGCCGTACGACATCGTGCGACGACAGCCGCGAGAAGTGCACGTCCTCGACGCCGTCCAGGATGTCCTGGACCTGGCGCAGACCGGACTTCGTGCCGTCCGGCAGGTCGACCTGCGTCACGTCACCCGTGATCACGATCTTCGAGTCGAAGCCGAGGCGGGTGAGGAACATCTTCATCTGCTCGGGCGAGGTGTTCTGGGCCTCGTCCAGGATGATGAAGGCGTCATTGAGCGTACGGCCCCTCATGTACGCCAGGGGCGCGACCTCGATCGTCCCGGCGGCCATGAGCCTCGGGATGGAGTCGGGGTCGAGCATGTCGTGCAGCGCGTCGTACAGCGGGCGCAGATAGGGGTCGATCTTCTCGTAGAGGGTGCCCGGCAGGAAGCCCAGCCGCTCGCCGGCCTCGACCGCGGGACGGGTCAGGATGATGCGGTTGACCTGCTTGGACTGGAGGGCCTGCACGGCCTTGGCCATCGCCAGGTAGGTCTTGCCGGTGCCGGCGGGGCCGATGCCGAAGACGATGGTGTGCTTGTCGATGGCGTCGACGTACCGCTTCTGGTTGAGCGTCTTGGGGCGGATGGTGCGGCCGCGCGAGGAGAGGATGTTCTGCGTGAGCACCTCGGCCGGGGTCTCCTGGCCGTCGCTCTTGCCGTTCTCACTCGCTCTCAGCATGGCGATCGAGCGTTCCACTGCGTCCTCCGTCATCGGCTGTCCGGTGCGGAGCACCAGCATCATCTCGTCGAACAGGCGCTGGACGAGAGCGACTTCGGGGGCGTCGCCGACCGCGCTGATCTCATTGCCCCGGACGTGTATGTCGACCGCCGGGAAGGCCTTCTCGATCACGCGCAGGAGGGAGTCGCCGGAGCCCAGCACGGTCACCATGGGGTGGGCCGCGGGGACGGTGAACTGTGCTCTCGCCTTGCCCTGCGCGGGGGTGTGGGCTGTGGGTGTCTGAGTCATGGGCCGGCCCTGTGGCCGCACGTCCTCCTTGTAACGGCTCGCAGGCCCTGTGCGGGGGCTGCGCTTGCGCTTCAAGGGTACGCCGGGGCACCGACAACGCCGTAGGAGTTTTCGATGGTGCGGACGAGCCCGGTGAGCACGGTGGCTCAGCGCCGGACCAGGGCACCCTCCGTCCCCGGCGGCACGCCTCGCTCTGGTCTCGATCCTCGCCTGTCCTGGTCATCACCTCGACGATGCGGGCCTCGGGGGCCGACGTGAGGCGGGCGGCCGGGACCGAGCGCTGACGCTCTCCTCCCGGTCGACGGAGTGGCCGCGGGCGCGGGTGGCGGCGAGGGACGTGCGGGTGGTGCGGGTGCGGGGCGTGAGCGCCTCGTACGGGCCCTCGGGGCGTTCCGTGTCCGGGCGCTCGGCGAGGAGCGCTGCCCATTGACGCCCCGGATTCACCTATCTAACCTCCGTTCTCATATGCGAAGAGCGTCTACATGGGGAGATGCCGGTGCGCCATGACCCGGACCGTCGCACCGCCACGGTCCGTCGGCTGCGCGTGTCCGTCGGCTGCGCGTCGGCACGGCGAAACCCCTCGGCCGCCGATCTCGCCGAGCTGGAGCGGCTGCCGGCCGCCGGGCTCGCCCTCGCGTCCCGACTCGCTTCCGCACCGCGGGACATGGCCCCCGCCGTGCCGACCCCAGGAGCCGCCCCGTGACCGCTGTCCGCGACCTGACCATCGCCGAGGTGCGGCTGACCCCGATCCTGGTCGCCGACCCGCCGCTGCTGAACACCCAGGGGGTCCACCAGCCGTACACGCCCCGGCTGATCGTGGAGGTGGTGACCGCCGGCGGGACCGCGGGGCTCGGTGAGACGTACGGCGACACCAAGTACCTGGAGCTGGCGCGGCCGTTCGCGGCGAAGCTGGTGGGCCGCACGGTCGACGATCTGAACGGTCTGTTCACCGTTGCCGACGAGGTCGCCGTCGACGGGTCCCGGATCTCCGGGCAGGTGGACGTGGGTGGTCTGCGGGGCGTGCAGACCGCCGACAAGCTGCGTCTTTCGGTCGTCTCCGCGTTCGAGGTGGCCTGTCTGGACGCCCTCGGCAGGGCACTGGACCTGCCGGTGCACGCGCTGCTCGGCGGGAAGGTGCGGGACGCGGTGGAGTACAGCGCGTACCTGTTCTACAAGTGGGCGGACCATCCCGAGGGGGTCGTCGCCGAGAAGGACGACTGGGGTGCGGCCCTCGATCCGGCCGGGGTGGTGGAGCAGGCCCGGCGGTTCACGGAGCGCTACGGCTTCACCTCCTACAAGCTCAAGGGCGGTGTCTTCCCGCCCGAGGAGGAGATCGCCGCGATCCGGGCCCTCGCCGAGGCGTTCCCCGGCCGTCCGCTGCGGCTCGACCCCAACGGGGCCTGGTCCGTGGAGACCTCCGTACGGGTCGCGGACGCCCTCGCCGACGTCCTCGAGTACCTGGAGGACCCGGCGCTGGGGACGCCCGCCATGGCCGAGGTCGCCGCGCGTACCCCGGTGCCGCTCGCCACCAACATGTGTGTGACGACCTTCGCCGAGATCAAGGAGGCGTTCACCAGGGACGCCGTGCAGGTCGTCCTCTCGGACCACCACTACTGGGGCGGTCTGCGCAACACCCGGGAACTGGCCGCGATCTGCCGTGCCTTCGGCGTCGGCGTCTCGATGCACTCCAACACCCATCTCGGGATCAGCCTCGCCGCGATGACCCAGGTGGCGTCCACGGTGCCCGACCTCCACCACGCCTGCGACTCCCACTACCCCTGGCAGTCCGAGGACGTCCTGACCGAGCGCCTCACCTTCGAGAACGGGTCCGTACGGGTCTCCGACGCACCGGGCCTGGGCGTCGAGCTCGACCGCGCCAGGCTGGCCGTCCTCCACGAGAGGTGGCTGACCGACGACGGCTCCCTCCACGACCGCGACGACGGGGCGGCGATGCGGGTGGCGGACCCCGCCTGGATCACCCCGTCGGTGCCGCGCTGGTAGCCCAGGGTTCGGCTGCGGGTGGCTGTGGGGTTGTTCCGCGCCCCTGATAAGCGACCGGGGCTGCGCCCCGTGCTTTTCGATGAGGGGCGGGCCGCAGGCCCGACCCTTCAGGGGCGCGGGGAACTGCGCGAGCAACCCCCACCCACCCGCACCCGCCGACGAAACACGCACCCCCGGGCCATCACGCGCCCCGGCCCACCCAGCGGAGCGTTTTGGTGCAGACTGGCCAGATCCACGCACCACCGCCAGGGAGCACATCGTGACCGCGTCCACAGGGGAGCGTCCACACCTCCGGCCCCAGGTCGACCCGCTGTCGGCCCTGAGGACCCCGGACGACCCGCCCTGGGACGTGTATCTGACCGGCACCGTCTTCCTCGACATCATCTTCACCGGCCTCGACTCCGCCCCGGTCCGCGGCACCGAGTCCTGGGCCCGGGGCATGGGCTCCAGCCCCGGCGGCGTGGCGAACATGGCCACGGCGCTGGCCCGGCTCGGCCTGAAGACGTCCCTCGCCGCGGCCTTCGGTGACGACCACTACGGCGAGTACTGCTGGGACGCCCTGGAGCAGGGTGAGGGCATCGACCTGTCCACCTCCCGCACCGTCGCGGGCTGGCATTCCCCGGTCACCGTGTCCATGGCGTACGAGGGCGAACGGACGATGGTCTCGCACGGCCACGCCGCCCCCACGGAGGAGTCCGCGCCGGAGTGCCCGCCGTACGCGCGCGCTGCCGTCGCCTCCCTGACCCCCGGCGTGCGCGCCCCCTGGATCACCCAGGCCGCGCGCAAGGGCACCCGGATCTTCGCGGACGTCGGCTGGGACGAGACCGGTGCCTGGGACCTGGCGGGACTGGCCGACCTCGAACACTGCGAGGCGTTCCTGCCGAACGCGGAGGAGGCGATGCGGTACACCCGCGCCGACTGCCCGCGCGCCGCCGCCCGCGCGCTGACCGAGCATGTCCCGGTGGCCGTGGTGACGCTCGGCGCGGAGGGCGCCTACGCCGTGGACGGCCGTACCGGAGAGACGGCCGAGGTACCTGCGATCGCGGTGGAGGCCCTGGACCCCACGGGCGCAGGCGATGTGTTCGTGGCCGGTTTCGTCACCGGCACCCTCGCGGACTGGCCGCTCGCGGACCGGCTGGCGTTCGCGGGTCTGACGGCCGCCCTGTCGGTGCAGGAGTTCGGCGGTTCGCTCTCGGCGCCCGGGTGGTCCGAGATCGCCGCGTGGTGGCGTCGGGTGCGGTCCCTCGACGTCCAGGACCCGGCGGCCCTCCGCCGCTACGCCTTCCTGGAGGACTTCCTCCCCGAGGGGCCCGTGGCTCCCTGGCCGCTGCGCCGCGCGGTCCCCACCATCGGCTTCCGCCGCTCGGCCTGAGGCGCACGCGTGAACGGACCTGTACAGCAAGGCAGTTGAGACACCGACCGCACCCAGGGGGCACCCTCTTCTACCCCACCGCCCACGCCCCAAACGCTATGTGCCGCACATCACACCCCCCGCGTTTCCTCCGTGCTCCGCGGCCTTGATACAAATTCTCCGCGCGTCCCTGTCCGTCGACAGCCGCCCAATTCCCCTGCCGGGCCCCCGTCGTCGGGGTCCGCAGCCGCACCCTCGCACGTCCAGGAACGCCCGTGTCCCCCCGCACCCCCACCCTGCCCTGGCCCCTCGTCGCCCTTTTCACGGCCGGGTACCTCGCCGCGTACCTCCTGCCGACCACCGTCGGCAGACTCGACGCGGCCCTCCCCCTCACCGCCACCGAGGCCGGCGCCGTCGGCAGTGCCCTGCTGCTGGGTTCGGCCACGGCGGGCTTCACGCTCGCCGCGCAGGTGGAGCGGTTCGGTCCCCGCCGCCTCGCCCGCGCGGGCCTGCTGCTCGCGGCCGTCGGCTACGGCACCGCCGCGCTCACCACCACCCTCCCCGCGGTGGTCGCGGGAGCGGTCCTCGGGGGCCTCGGCTCGGGTACGGCGACCGCCGTGGCCGCGGCCGGCATCGCCGCGCAGCGTGACCCCCACCGGGTGTCCACCATGGGCCTGCTGGGTGTCTCGGCGCTGGCCGGTGTGCTCTACCTGACGATTCCCCACCTGGGTCCCGGCCACGGTCTGCCGTTCGCCGCCCTTGCCCTCACGGCCCTGCTCACCCTGCCGGCGACCGGCCGTCTCACCACCGCCGTGGCGACGGCCCACACCGACGGGGAACGCGGCCCGCTCCCCCACCGCCGCTCGGGTCTGGTCCTCGCCGCCGCCCTCCTGCTGTGGTCCCTCGCCCAGAACTCCCTCTGGGGCGTGAGCGGCCGTATCGGCACCACCCAGGCCGGCCTCAGCGAGGTCACCGTCGGCGCGGTCTTCGCGGCGGCCCTCGGCGCGGGCCTGCTGGGGGTGATCGGCGCGAGCGCGCTGGGTGCGCGGCTGGGCCGGGCGCTGCCCATCGGCGGCGGCACCGCGCTCATCGCGGGCTGTATCGCGCTGAGCGCCTCGGCGACCGATCTCAGGGCCTTCGCCACGGGTGAGATCGCCTGGAACGTGCTCTACCCGGTCGTGCTGTCGTATCTGATCGGCCTCGCCGCCTCGCTCGACCCGCGCGGCCGCTGGGCGGTCCTCGTCGGCTCCGCGTCCTCGCTCGGCACGGCCGCCGGCCCCCTCACCGGCAGCCTGCTCTCCGCCCACGCGGGCTTCCCGGCGATGGGCGCGATCCTGGCCGTGGGCCTGCTTCTGATCGCCGCCCCCCTGACGGCCGTGGCGCTGCGCACCACGACCACCACGACCGAGCACGCCCGCTACCGGGACCGGTCGGCGGCCGAGCAGCCGGAGTACCGCCCGGCGGCCTGAGCCCGGACCCGTGGGTGACGGTCGCCGTCAGAACTCGTACGCGTCCACCTCGGCGAGATACCGGGCCCGTCGCTCCTCGTCGTCCTCCAGGAAGGAGGCGGTGAAGGAGTTGCGGGCCAGCTCGCGCAACCGCTCCTCGCCCAGGCCGAGGGTGCGGTGGACGGCGTCGAAGTTGTCGCCCGCGTAGCCGCCGAAGTAGGCGGGGTCGTCGGAGTTGACCGTGCAGAGCAGCCCGGCGTCGAGCATGGCGGGCAGCGGGTGGTCGGCGAGGGTGTCGACGGTCCGCAGCCGGACGTTGGACAGCGGACACAGCGTCAGCGGGATCCGCTCCCGCACCAGCCGCTCGACGAGGGCCGGGTCCTCCATGCAGCGCAGCCCGTGGTCGACGCGCTCGACCCCGAGCACGTCCAGGGCCTCGGTGATGTACTCCGGCGGCCCCTCCTCGCCCGCGTGCGCCACCCGGCGCAGCCCCAGCGCGGCGGCGGCCTCGTACACTTCGCGGAACTTGACCGGCGGGTGCCCCACTTCGGCGGAGTCGAGCCCGATGCCGGTGATCCGGTCGAGGTACGGCCTGGCGGACTCCAGGGTCTCCATGGCGGAGGCGGCGGACTCGTCGCGCAGGAAGCACATGATGAGCCGGGTGGAGACCCCGTGGTTCTCGTCGCTCTTCTCCAGCGCCCGCCACAGCCCCTCGACGACGGTGCCCATGGCCACCCCGCGGGCCGTGTGCGCCTGCGGGTCGAAGAACATCTCCACGTGCCGCACGCCCTGCGCCGCGGCCCGGGCGAGGTAGGCGTCGGCGAGGTCCGCGAAGTCCCGCTCGGTGCGAAGCACGGCCATCAGCTCGTAGTACAGGTTCAGGAACGACTGGAGATCCTCGAACCGGTACGCCTCGCGCAGGGCGTCCGTGTGGGCGTACGGGAGCGTCACCCCGTTCCGGGCGGCCAGCTCGAAAGCCAGCTCCGGCTCCAGCGTGCCTTCGATGTGCAGGTGCAGTTCAGCTTTGGGGAGGGACATCGAAGCATGGTACGTCCGGCGTACCGTGACTTCGCATACGCCGCGTGCGTCACCGTCGTTTCGGCAACGCCACCCTCATCAGGTCGTGCGCCACACTCAGCTCCCCCTCGAAGCCGGCCGCCCGCGCCTGCCGCTCGAACTCCTCCGGCTCCGTGTAGCGCTGGCTGAAGTGGGTCAGCACAAGATGCCGTACGCCGCAGTCCCGGGCCACGGAGGCCGCCTGACCGGCGGTCAGATGCCCGTGGTCCACCGCGAGTTCGATGTCCTCGTTCAGGAAGGTGGACTCGATGACGAGCATGTCGGCGCCGTCCGCGAGGGCGTAGACCCCGTCGCACAGCCGGGTGTCCATGATGAACGCGAACCGCTGTCCGCGGCGCAGCTCGCTCACGTCGTCCAGGACGACGCTCCCGAGGACGCCCTCCCGCTGGATCCGCCCGATGTCCGGCCCCTTGATGCCGTGCTCGGCGAGCCGCTCGGGCAGCATGCGGCGCCCGTCGGGCTCGACGAGCCGGTAGCCGTACGACTCGACGGGGTGGGAGAGCTTGCGGGCGTCGAGCGTGTACGCGGGGGTGGCGGCCAGTACCGCGCCGTCCCCGTCGACGGGGACCTCGGCGATCCGCACGGTCTCCCGGTACGCCGTCGCGTACCGCAGCCGGTCGAAGAACCGTTTGCCGGAGCGCGGGTAGTGCGCGGTGATCCCGTGCGGGACGCGGTCGAGGTTGATGCGCTGGATGACTCCGGCCAGCCCGAGCGAGTGGTCACCGTGGAAGTGGGTGACGCACAGGCGGTTCAGGTCGTGCGCGGCGACGCCGGCGCGCAGCATCTGGCGCTGGGTGCCCTCGCCGGGGTCGAACAGCAGGCCCTCGCCGTCCCACCGCAGGAGATAGCCGTTGTGGTTGCGGTGCCGGGTCGGGACCTGGCTGGCGGTGCCGAGGACCACCAGTTCACGTGAGGACACGGCTCGTCACCCGGGGGGCCACTGGAGGCCGCGGCCGCCGATGACATGCGCGTGGGCGTGCCAGACGGTCTGCCCCGCGCCGCTGCCGGTGTTGAAGACGACGCGGTAGCTCTCCAGCTTGTCCTCGTCCGCGACGGCCTGGGTCTCGCGCAGGACGTCCGCGGCGAGCGCGGGGGCCGCGGTGGCGAGCGAGGCGGCGTCCGGGTAGTGCGCCTTCGGGATCACCAGGACGTGGGTCGGCGCCTGGGGGTTGATGTCCCGGAACGCGAGGGTCGTCTCCGTCTCCCTCACGATCGTCGCCGGTACATGCCCCGCCGCGATCTTGCAGAACAGACAGTCGTCCTGCGGCTCCCCTGCCATACGTCGCCTCCGCTGCGCCGATGTGATCACTACGGCGCCATCGTATCGACCGGGGTGCGACGTCGCTCCGCGAATTGGGGGCCGGGGTTTCCCGGGTCGGTGCGGGTGGGTTGGGGCTGGTCGCGCCCACGCGGCGGAGCCGCATGTGTCACCGCCCCGCGCCCCTGGAGGGACGGGCCTGCGGCCCACCGTTCCCCGAAAAGCACGGCGCGCAGCCCCGGTCGCTCTTCAGGGGCGCGGGGAACTGCGCGAACGGCCCCCACCGACCCGCACCCGCCCAACAAGCAGCGCGCCCCCGAGCTATCAGGCGCCCTCGCCCGGCTCCCGCGGCAGCGTCGGTGCCGTCTTCGCCGGCGTCTCCTCCAGCCCCGCCAACGCGATCCGGATCGCCTCGTCCAGCTGAGGGTCGCGGCCGGCCGCGTGGTCCTGCGGCGCCTGGACGACCTCGACGTCCGGGTCGACGCCGTGGTTCTCGACGCCCCACCCGTACCCCTCCAGCCAGAACGCGTACTTCGGCTGGGTCACCAGCGTCCCGTCGACCAGCCGGTACCGGCTGTCGATCCCGACGACCCCGCCCCACGTCCGCGTCCCGACCACCGGGCCGATGCCGAGCGCCTTGATGGCCGCGTTCACGATGTCCCCGTCGGACCCGGAGAACTCGTTGGCCACGGCGACGACGGGGCCCCGGGGCGCGTCGTCGGGGTAGCTGGTCGCCCGCATCCCGCGCGGCAGGTCCCAGCCCACGATCCGCCGCGCCAGCTTCTCCACCACGAGCTGCGACGTGTGTCCTCCCCGGTTCTCCCGGACGTCCACGACGAGCCCTTCCCGGGCGACCTCGATCCGCAGGTCCCGGTGGAGCTGCGCCCAGCCGGACCCGACCATGTCGGGCACGTGCAGATAGCCGAGCCGGCCGCCGGACTTCTCGTGGACGTAGGCCCTCCGGTCCGCCACCCACGCGTGGTAGCGCAGCGGTTCCTCGTCCGCGATGGGCACGACGACGGCATGGCGCGGGTCGCCGCCGCCGGAGGGGAGGACGGTCAGTTCGACCGGCTTGCCCGCGGTGCCGACGAGCAGCGGCCCGGGCCCGGCCACCGGATCGACCGGCTGTCCGCCGACGGCGACGATCGCGTCCCCGGCCCGCACGGCCACGCCCGGCGCGGCGAGCGGCGCGTGCGCGTCGGGGTCGGAGGTCTCCGACGGCAGGACGCGGTCGATGCGCCAGGTCCCGTCCTCGTGCCGGGAGATGTCCGCGCCGAGGAGTCCCTGCCGCCGGTCGCCGGAGCCCCCGCCGCCGCGCGGGGTGACGTAGGCGTGGGACGTGCCGAGTTCGCCCTGCACCTCCCACAGCAGGTCGACGAGGTCGTCGTGGGTGGCGACCCGGTCGAGGACGGGCCGGTAGCGGTCGAGGACGGCCTGCCAGTCGACACCGCCGAGGTCGGGGCGCCAGAAGTTGTCCCGCATGAGGCGGCCGGTCTCGTCGAACATCTGCCGCCACTCGGCGGCCGGGTCCACCGTCTGCCGGACGCGGCCGAGGTCGACGGTGATGTTGCTGTCGCTCTCGTCGTCGCCCGAGGCCCGCCGGTCGCTGGGGACGACCTTGAGTTTGCCGTCGGTCCACAGCAGCACCCGTTTGCCGTCGCCGCTGACGGCGTAGTGCTCGGCGTCGGAGGCCAGGTACTCCAGGCGCCGCTGGGCGAGGTCGTACCGCTCCAGGGACGTCTTCGGGTCGGGGTCGTCGGGGGTGGCCCGGGAGTGGCCGAGGACGCCGGTGACGGGGTGGCGCAGCCACAGCACACCGTCCTTGGCTGCGCGGAGCGTGGAGTAGCGGGCGGCCTCGACGGGGAAGGGCACGATCCGGTCGGCCAGCCCTTCGAGGTCGATACGGGTGACGGGGGCGCCCTCGCTGTCCGGGGTCTCCTCCTTGTCGGGGGCCTCGAACGGCCGGCCGTGGCGCTGCGGCCCGAAGGGCGAGGGGGTGGTGGCGGCGAGCGTGATGAGGTGCGGGCGGGCGCCGCTGACGAAGTGCAGGTCGAAGACGTGCTCGTCGTAGACGGGGTCGAAGGCGCGCGCGGAGAGGAAGGCCAGGTGCTTGCCGTCGAGGGTGAACGCAGGCGAGTAGTCCTGGAAGCGGAGCGGGGTGGCCTCGGTGACGGACAGGTCGGCGGTGTTGGCGAGCTTGAGCTGGCGCAGCGGGCGGGCGCCCGGGTGCGACCAGGCGAGCCAGGCCGAGTCGGGCGAGAAGACGAGCCCGGTCGCCTCTCCGTCCTCGCTGCGGTCGACCTCCCGTACCTCGCCCGTCTCCCGCTCGACGAGCAGCACCCGCCCGTCGTGCGCGGCGACGGCGACCCGGCTGCCGTCGGGGGCCACGGCGAGCCCGAGGACCCGGCCCAGCTGCCCGGCGGCGAGCCGGCGCGGAGTCGTGCCCGGTCCGGCGCCGGTCGCGGGGGCGAACTCCAGGGCGTCGTCGCCCTCCGCGTCCGTCACCCAGACCACCCACTCCTCGCCCTCCACCCGGAAGGCACGCGGCAGCCGGGCCCGCACCCCGTGCTCGGCGGCGAGCGCCCGGGCGGGGCCGGAGCGGTGGGTGACCCAGTGCACGGAGCCGCGTACGGCGACCGCGCTGCCCCGGGCGGTGTGATCGGGCGAGGCGGAGCCGAACCAGCGGGAGGCGTTCACCGGGAACGGCTGGAGGTCGACGCGCTGCCCGCCCAGCCGGACGTCGACCCTGCGCGGCTCGGCCCCGTCGAGGTCGTCGAGCAGCCACAGCTCACCGGCGGACGCGTACACGACCCGCGTGCCGTCGGTGGCCGCGTGCCGGGCGTAGAAACCGTCGACGGGTGTGTGGCGCCGCAGGTCGGAGCCGTCCGCGAGCGAGGAGTACAGCGCGCCGACGCCCTCGTGGTCGGAGAGGAACGCGATCCGGTCGCCCACCCACAGCGGGTACTCCAGGTTCCCGTCGAGGTCGGCGTGGAGGCGGACGAACTCGCCGTCGCCCTCACGGTCGATCCACAGCTTGCCCGCCGTGCCGCCCCGGTACCGCTTCCACCAGGCGGCCTCGCGCCCCATCGGCGCGGACAGCAGCACGGTGGCCGGACCGTACGCGACATGGCCGACGGGGCCGTACGGCAGGGTCGTGGCGGGTCCGCCGTCGAGCGGGACCGCCCGCGCCCAGCTCCGCCGCAGGCTGGCCTCTCCCTGGGTGCTGAGCGCGAGGACCTGCCCGTCGGGGGTCCAGCCGCGCACCTGGGTCCGCCAACTGCCCCAGTGGGTGAGGCGCTTGGCCGGGCCGCCGTCGACGGGCGCGACATGCACCTCGGGGGCGCCGTCCCGGGTGGAGGTCCACGCGACGAGCGTGCCGTCCGGGGAGATACGCGGATGGTTGACGGGCATGTTGTCCGCGCTGACGCGCCACGCACGACCGCCGTCGAGAGGGGCGACCCAGACGTCGTCCTCGGCGGTGAAGGCGACCAAGTCGCCGTGCAGGTGCGGGTATCGGAGATACGCGGACTGTACGGACTGTGTGGACAGTGCGGTCTGAGTCACCCGGTCACTGTAAGCAGCGGGCGGGCATATGGGGAGACGTTTGGATCATGTCGCCCCCCGGGAACCGCACTTGCCCCCTTCGCCCCTTCCGTCCTCCGGTTACTTGCCTTCCGGCCAGCACTGCGGGTCCTTCTGGCACCAGATGGTCTGGGTGACGGTCACCGTCACGGTGGGTCCGGGCCGACCCGGCTGGTTCGATGTCCCGGGGGTGGGGTCGGGGGCGTTGCAGTTGCCGAGCACGTCGACGCGGAAGCGCTGCCTGCCGTCGACCTTGGCGGTCAGGTCACCGCGGACGCACTTGCCGTTGACCTCCTTGGTCACCTTTCCGGTGATCGTGATGTCCCGGCCCTTCCTGTCCTCGCCCGTGCAGTCCACGTTCGCCACGGTGTCGACGGAAGCGGAGGGAGAAGCGGACTTCTTCCTGTCGCCGCTGTCGCCGCCGCTGTCGCCGTACGAGGCCGTGCAGGTGAGCCACTGGACGTCGACGCCGTGCCGCTCCAGTTCCCTGGTGCCCGTCTGGTCCGTGGTGAAGGCGACCGCGCCGGTGTTGATCCCACCCCCCTCGCAGGCCACCAGTGTGACGACAGCCGCGATTCCGAGGCCGGCCCGCGCCAACGTCCGGCGTCCGGCGGACCGGTTGACCCTTACTCGTCCGAAAACCCCCATGGACGCCACCTTCCCACCGGGGGTCCCGGCCCCGGAAGACCACAAGCAGCCACGCTCTCCATGCGGGGTGTTCCCCCGCGGCGGCGCGGATATCCGCCTGCCCCGGGACTCGGGGGTGCGGGTGGGGTGGGTGGGGGTTGTTCGCGCCCGCGCGCGGAGCCGCATGTGTCGCCGCCCCACGCCCCTGAAAAGGCGCGGGCTGCGCCCCGCGCTCTTCCTATGAAGGGGGGCCGCAGGCCCAACCCTTCAGGGGCGCGGGGAACTGCGCGAGAAACCACACACCACCCGCACCCGCCAAAACCACCCGAACCCCCGAGCTACAAGGCGCCGTCACGCCCAGCGCCCCGTACGGGTCAGCAGCAGCGCCCCCGCCGCCGTACCGGCCGTGGACGTACGCAGAACACTCGGCCCCAGCCGGTAGGCGCGGGCCCCGGCTTCCCCGAACAGCGCCAACTCCTCCGGGGAGACGCCCCCTTCGGGCCCCACGACCAGCACGATCTCCCCCGCGGAGGGGAGTTCGGCCGAGGCCAGCGCCGCGTCACCGCTCTCGTGCAGCACACCGGCGAAGTCCGCGGCGGCGAGCAACTCGGCGACCTGCTTGCCGGTCGCCGGTTCCGCGACCTCGGGGAACCGCACCCGCCGTGACTGCTTCCCCGCCTCCCGGGCCGTCGCCCGCCACTTCGCGAGGGCCTTGAGCCCCCGCTCGCCCTTCCACTGGGTGATGCACCGCGACGCCGCCCACGGCACGATCGCGTCGATGCCGACCTCGGTCATGGTCTCGACGGCCAGCTCGCCCCGGTCGCCCTTCGGCAACGCCTGTACGACGGTGATCCGGGGCCGCGCGACCGGCTCCTCGTGGACGGACTCCAGGTCCATCACCACGAGCCGGTCCTTGCCCTCGGCCGCCTTGACGATCCCTTCGGCCCAGCGGCCCCGCCCGTCGGTGAGGACGACGTCCTCGCCGGGACGCAGCCGCTTCACGGAGACGGCGTGCCGCCCCTCGGGCCCGTCGAGCACGAACTCACCACCGCTGCCGTCCGGCAGCTCCAGCGACTCGACCACGAAGACAGGAGCGGTCATCGGCCCTCACCGCCCGCCGGGGCCCCGGAACCGCCCCCGGCCACGCCCTCGCCGGAGCCGGAAGCGGAGGCGGCCCCCGACCCCGGCCCGGCCGTCCCGATCCCGGCGGAGACGACCGCGGCCCGCGCCTCCGCGATCTCGGCGGCCAGCACCCCGACCAGCTCCCCGGCCGGCAGCGCCCGCGCCATCCGGTGCCCCTGCCCGGCCCACAGCGCCATGCCCTGCGTGTCCTCGGCCTTCGCGGCGGCCTTGCGCAGCGGCGAGGTCAGGTGGTGGACCTCGGGGTACGCGACGGGCGCGTAGGGACCGTGCTCACGCATGAAGCGGTTGACCAGTCCCCGGGCAGGCCGCCCGGAGAAGGCGCGGGTCAGCTCCGTTCGGACGAAGAGGGGGTCGGTCAGCGCCCGCTTGTGGACGGCGGCGGCCCCGGACTCGGGCGTGGCGAGGAAGGCCGTACCCAGCTGGGCGGCGCTCGCGCCCGCCGTGAGGAGAGCGGCGATCTGACCGCCGCGCATGATTCCGCCCGCCGCGACGATCGGCAGCGCCACGGCCTCCCGGACCTGGGCGACCAGGGAGAGCAGCCCGATGCCGGCGCAGTCCCGCTCCGGGTCGTCCCGGTGGGTGCCCTGGTGGCCGCCGGCCTCGACGCCCTGCACGATCACCGCGTGGGCGCCCGACCGCTCCACGGCCTGCGCCTCCTCGGCGGAGGTCGCGGTGACGAGGGTCAGCGTGCCCTTGCGGGCGAGGGACTCGATGACCTCGGGGGTCGGGCAGCCGAAGTGGAAGGAGACCACCGGCACGGGGTTGTCGAGCAGTACGGCGAGCTTGGCCTCGTAGCCGTCGTCCCGCCCGCTGTCGGGGTCGCCCAGTTCCGTCTCGTACCAGGAGGCCTCACCGGCCAGCTGCTCCGCGTACACCTCGACGGCGGCGGGCTCCGCGTGCTCGGGCTGCGGCATGAACAGGTTCACGCCGAAGGGGCGTGAGGTGAGCGCCCGGAGCGCCTTGATCTCCTGGTACATCCCGTCGGCCGTCTTGTACCCGGCGGCCAGGAACCCCAGGCCCCCGGCCTCGGACACGGCGGCGGCCAGTGGCGGGACGGAGACACCGCCCGCCATCGGGGCCTGCACGATCGGGAGGGGAAAGAGATCGGTCAGTGCGGAGGAGGACATGGCCGCATGCTTTCACGTCCACGGACCGTCGCCGAATCGGGTGGGCGGACGGTCCGGCCGCGAGTGGTTCGTGGTGGAACCGCACGACCGGCCCTCACCCACCCGCAGCCGGACGACCCACGGTCAGCGCCCGTTGAACGCGTCCTTCAGCCGCGAGAACAGCCCCTGCTGCCCCGGCTGGAACTGCCCCGTCGGCCGCTCCTCGCCCCGCAGTGCCGCCAGCTGCCGCAGCAGCTGCTCCTGCTCGGGGTCGAGCTTCGTCGGCGTCTGCACCTCGACGTGGACGATGAGGTCGCCTCGGCCTCCGCCGCGCAGATGCGTGACACCGCGCCCGTGCAGCGGGATCGACTGACCGGACTGGGTGCCGGGCCGGATGTCGACCTCCTCCAGACCGTCCAGCGTCTCCAGCGGCACCTTCGTGCCGAGCGCCGCCGCGGTCATGGGGATCGTCACCGTGCAGTGCAGGTCGTCGCCGCGCCGCTGGAAGACGGCGTGCGGCAGCTCGTGGATCTCGACGTAGAGGTCACCGGCGGGACCGCCGCCGGGTCCGACCTCGCCCTCACCGGCGAGCTGGATGCGGGTGCCGTTGTCGACACCGGCCGGGATCTTCACCGTCAGCGTGCGCCGCGACCGCACCCGTCCGTCGCCCGCGCACTCGGGGCACGGGGTCGGGACGACGGTGCCGAAGCCCTGGCACTGCGGGCAGGGACGCGAGGTCATGACCTGGCCCAGGAAGGACCGCGTGACCTGCGAGACCTCGCCGCGGCCGCGGCACATGTCACAGGTCTGCGCGCTTGTGCCGGGGGCCGCGCCCTCGCCGCTGCAGGTGCCGCACACCACGGCCGTGTCGACCTGGATGTCCTTCGTCGTGCCGAAGGCGGCCTCGTCGAGGTCGACCTCCAGCCGGATCATCGCGTCCTGGCCGCGGCGCGTGCGCGACCGGGGGCCGCGCTGGGACGCCGTACCGAAGAAGGCGTCCATGATGTCCGAGAAGTTCCCGAAGCCACCGGCGCCGAAGCCGCCCGCGCCTCCGCCGCCCGCCTGGGACAGCGGGTCGCCGCCGAGGTCGTAGACCTGCTTCTTCTGCGGGTCCGAGAGAACCTCGTACGCGGCGTTGATCTCCTTGAACCGCTCCTGCGTCTTCGGATCGGGGTTGACGTCCGGGTGCAGCTCGCGAGCGAGCCTCCGGAACGCCTTCTTGATCTCGTCCTGGGACGCGTCGCGGCGCACGCCGAGTACGGCGTAGTAGTCCGTGGCCACTTAAGACTCCGCCAGGATCTGTCCGACGTACCGTGCCACCGCTCGTACCGCTCCCATCGTTCCCGGATAGTCCATGCGCGTAGGTCCGACCACGCCCAGTTTCGCGACTGCCTCGCCGCCCGAACCGTAGCCGACCGAGACGACGGACGTGGAGTTGAGTCCCTCATACGCGTTCTCGTGACCGATGCGGACGGTCATGCCCGAATCCCCCGCCTCCCCGAGCAACTTGAGGAGCACGACCTGTTCCTCCAGTGCTTCGAGGACGGGCCGGATCGTGAGGGGGAAGTCATGTCCGAAGCGGGTCAGATTGGCGGTGCCGCCGATCATCAGCCGCTCCTCGTTCTCCTCGACAAGGGTCTCCAGCAGCGTGGAGAGCACCGTCGAGACCGTACCCCGGTCCTCGACGTCGAACGCCTCCGGCAGGTCCTCGACCAGCCGGGGCACATCGGTGAACCGGCGGCCCGCGACCCGGCTGTTCAGCCGGGCGCGCAGATCCGCGAGAGACGTTTCTCCGAACGGCGCCGGGCAGTCGACCATCCGCTGCTCCACCCGGCCGGTGTCCGTGATCAGCACGAGCATCAGGCGGGCGGGGGCCAGCGACAGCAGTTCCACGTGCCGCACCGTCGATCGGGTGAGCGACGGGTACTGCACGACGGCGACCTGGCGGGTCAGCTGGGCGAGCAGCCGCACGGTCCGCGCGACCACGTCGTCCAGGTCGACGGCGCCGTCCAGGAAGTTCTGGATGGCGCGCCGCTCGGGCGCGGTCATCGGCTTGACACCGGCCAGCTTGTCGACGAAGAGCCGGTATCCCTTGTCGGTGGGGATGCGGCCCGCGCTGGTGTGGGGCTGGGCGATGTAGCCCTCGTCCTCCAGCGCCGCCATGTCGTTGCGGACCGTCGCCGGGGACACGCCGAGGTTGTGCCGCTCGGTGAGGGCCTTCGACCCCACCGGCTCCTCGGTGCCGACATAGTCCTGGACGATGGCGCGCAGCACCTGGAGCCTGCGTTCACTGAGCATTCGCGCACACCTCCAGCTCGTCTCCGCGCGACTTCCCCCTTGGCACTCGCCCGCGGCGAGTGCCAACACTCCCCGCCCAGTGTACGGCGGTGGGGTACGCCCCCGGCAAGGCCGGTCCAGCCATGTCGTGCCGAGGTGTACCGACCTGTCCGGCGATGTCGCACCGCTTTCCACCGACGGGTCCGGGCCCTTCGCGTGGCCGGCCGGCCACGCGGAGGGTGATGAGGAACACGGGGTGGCAGGGGCGGGAAGGTGCCGGGCGCCGCGGACACCGTACGGGGCACGGGCACGGCCACTGGGGGCTAGCTTCGGGTCATGACGGTGACTTGGAAAGAGTGCGGGTGGGAGGGTTTGGCGCCGCGGGTCGGACGGTGCCGCCTCCCCGGCTGGGACTGCACGGTGGGGCTGGTGGTCGGGGACGGCGCGGCCCTGATGATCGACGCGGGTTCGAGCCTGCGGGAAGGCGCGCGGTTGCGCGGCCAGGCGCGTGAGCTGCTGGGCGGCACCCGTGTGACACATCTCGCGCTCACCCACTCCCACTTCGACCATGTCTTCGGTGCGTCCGCGTTCTCCGGGGTGGAGGTCTTCGGCGCGGTGGGCCTGGACGGCGTCCTGGACGGCGGGCGGGACGGGCTGCGCGCCGACGCCGTGCGTCACGGGCTGCCCGTCGAGGACGCCGCCGAGGCGGCCGACCTGCTGGTACGCCCCCGTCATCACGTCTCGGGCGAGTGGACCCTGGACCTGGGCGACGGCCCCCAGGTGCTGCTGGCGAACGTCGGCCCCGGTCACACGCCCCACGACCTGGCGGTGCTGGTGCCCGGCTCGCCCACCGCCCCCGAGATCGTCTTCTGCGGGGACCTGGTGGAGGAGTCCGGCGAGCCCCAGGCCGGTCCGGACGCGGTCCCGTCCCACTGGCCGGCCGCCCTGGACCGGCTGCTGGAGCTGGGCGGCGAGGACGCGCTGTACGTGCCCGGGCACGGGGCGGTGGTCGACGCGGCGTTCGTACGGGCCCAACGCGATGCGCTCGCACGCCGCTTCGGCGTGTCGGGCTGAGCACGGGGGATTCCGGGCGCGGGTTCTCCTATCGTCATCCGAATGCGCCAGTACTCTCCGGACCTGACCCCGCCGTGGAAGAAGCCCAAGCCGGTTCCCGAGGTCCCGGCCGATCCGGGCCTGGTGGTCGAGGAGGCCGACACCGGTTTCTGCGGCGCGGTGATCCGCTGCGAGGCGGGCACGGTGACCCTGGAGGACCGCTTCGGCAAGCACCGGGTGTTCCCGCTGGAGCCGCGGGGGTTCCTGCTGGAGGGGCGGGTGGTGACGCTGGTGCGCCCCTCGTCCGCCGCTCCGCCCCGTCCGACCCGTACCGCGTCCGGCTCGGTCGCCGTCCCCGGCGCCCGCGCGCGGGTGGCCCGCGCCGGCCGCATCTACGTGGAGGGCCGCCACGACGCCGAACTGGTCGAGAAGGTCTGGGGCGACGACCTGCGGATCGAGGGCGTGGTGGTGGAGTACCTGGAGGGTGTGGACGACCTTCCGGCGATCGTCGCGGACTTCGCCCCCGGCCCCGACGCGAGACTCGGCGTCCTGGTCGACCACCTGGTCCCCGGCAGCAAGGAGTCCCGCATCGCCGCGTCCGTGACCGGCGAACACGCCCTGGTCGTGGGCCACCCCTACATCGACGTCTGGGAGGCGGTGAAGCCGTCGTCCCTGGGCATCGAGGCGTGGCCGCGGGTGCCCCGCGGGCAGGACTGGAAGACGGGGGTGTGCCGGGCCCTGGGATGGCCGGAGAACACCGGTGCGGCGTGGCAGCGGATCCTGGGGAGTGTGCGGTCCTACAGGGATCTGGAGCCGGCGCTGCTGGGACGGGTGGAGGAACTGATCGACTTCGTCACGGACGGCGAAGGGTAGGCGGTCGGTCCACAACAGGCCGGACGGCGACCGGCAGTGGTCAGTCCACGAGGTCGCGGACCACCGCGTCGGCGAGGAGGCGGCCCCGCAGGGTCAGGACCGCGCGACCCGCGTCGTACGGCCCCCGCGCCAGCAGCCCGTCGGTGAGCGCCCGGTGTGCGGCCGCGCGCCCGTCCTCCCGCAACAGGTCCAGCGGCACACCTTCGCGCAGCCTCAGCTCCAGCAGGATCCGCTCGACCCGGCGGTCCTCGTCCGACAGCAGTTCACGTCCCGCTCCCGGCGACCTCCCGGCGGCCAGCGCCGCCGCGTACGCCCCGGGGTGCTTGACGTTCCACCAGCGCACGCCGCCGACATGGCTGTGCGCGCCCGGCCCCGCGCCCCACCAGTCGGCGCCCCGCCAGTACAGCTCGTTGTGCAGACACCGGCCCGCGTCGGAGGTCGCCCAGTTGGAGACCTCGTACCAGTCGAAGCCGGCGGCCGACAGCATCTCCTCGGCGATCAGATAGCGGTCGGCGTGCACGTCGTCGTCCGTCATCGGCACCTCGCCCCGGCGGATCCGCCGCGCGAGCTGCGTGCCCTCCTCGACGATCAGCGCGTACGCCGAGACGTGGTCCGGACCGGCGCCGAGCGCCGCCTCCAGGGAGGCCCGCCAGTCGTCGTCGGACTCCCCGGGCGTGCCGTAGATCAGATCGAGGTTGACGTGCTCGAATCCCGCCGCGCGGGCCTCCGCGACGCACGCCTCCGGGCGCCCCGGCGTGTGCGTCCGGTCGAGGATCCTCAGGACGTGCTGCCGGGCGCTCTGCATACCGAAGGAGACCCGGTTGAAGCCGCCGGCCCGCAGGGCCGCCAGGTAGGCGGGGTCCACGGACTCCGGGTTCGCCTCCGTCGTCACCTCGGCGTCGTCCGCGAGCCCGAACTCGTCCCGGATCGCCCCCAGCATCCGTACGAGATCACCGGCGGCCAGCAGCGTGGGGGTGCCACCGCCGACGAAGACCGTGCGGACGGGCCGCGGGTCGTCGCCGAGGACCTTGCGGGCGAGGCGGATCTCGTCGACGACGGTGTCCGCGTAGTTGTCGCGGGAGGCGAGCACCCCGCCCGTGCCGCGCAGCTCGGTCGCCGTGTAGGTGTTGAAGTCGCAGTACCCGCAGCGGGTCGCGCAGTACGGGACGTGCAGATAGAACCCGAGGGGCCGCTCGGCCGCCCCGGCCAGGGCGTGCGCGGGCAGCGCCCCGTCGTCGGGGACGGGCTCACCGTCGGGAAGTGCGGAAGGCATGCCCTCCATTGTCCAGCACCCGGCGCGGCGTCCCGTACGGCCGTCCTCTCGCCTCGCGGGTCTACTCCGCCTGCAGCACCAGCAGCGCCAGGTCGTCCTCGGGTACTCCCGGGCCGAACTCGTGCACGAGCCGGCGGATCCGTTCGGCGATCAGCTGGGCGTTGAGTCCGGCGCACCCGGCCAGCGCGCTCGCGAGGCCGTCGCCGTCGTCGAACATGACGGGGCCGCTGCGCCGCTCGGTCACCCCGTCGGTCACGCACAGCAGTGTGTCGCCGGGGCGCAGCTCGAACGTCTCGGAGACGTACTCCGCGTCCTCGATCACACCGAGCAGGGTCTGCGGCTCGGCCATGGTCCGTACGTCGCCCTCGGGGCCGAGGAGGAGCGGCAGCGGGTGCCCGGCGGAGGCGAGGGTGCAGTGGACGCCGCCGTCGAAGGGGACGAGTTCGCCGTAGAGGAGGGAGAGGAAGCGGGTCTGGGAGGCCTCGGGGTCGGCGAGGGCCGGGGCGCCCGCCGTGACCAGGGCACGGGCGGCGGCGTCGGCCGTTTCGGTCGCGTCGTCGAGGAGGAGCTGGTTGAGGCGGTCGAGTACGTCGGCGACGCCGTAGCCCTCGCGGGCGAGCAGCCGCAGCCAGGGCCGGGCGAGGCCGATGACGACGGCGGCCTCGGGGCCCTTGCCCTGGACGTCGCCGAGTGCGAAGCCCCAGCGGCCCCGGCCCGCGGGGAACAGGTCGTAGAAGTCGCCGCTCGGTCCCCCCTTGTCACGCGGCTCGTACACCAGGGCGCTGGTCACGCCGGGGATCTCGGCGACCGCGCCCGGCAGCAGACCCCGCTGCAGGACGCGGCTGATCGTGGCCTGGCGGGCGTACTGGCGGGCGGCCCCGATCGCCAGCGCGATCCGGCGGCTGAGGTCCTCGACGAGCCCGGTCAGCTCGTCCGGGAAGCGGAGCAGTCCGGCGCGGCCGATCACGAGTGTGCCGAGCGGCCGCCCACCGGCGATCAGCCGGTACGCGAGCGCCGCCCCGCCCTCACCGCCGCCCCCGGGCTCGCCCCTGTCCCCGCCGTCGGACGACCCCGGCCCGCCCGCCCGGAGCGATGCGGTGCCCGGCTCCGCCGCCGCCCGCGCGCTCCCCGGGGCGCCCGTACCCGGCGCGCCCGGCCCGGCTGACGACGCCGCCGGAGTCCCCGGAGCGCCCGTTTCCGCCACCGCCCCCGGGCGCCCCATCCGCGGCCACGGCACCGGCACGGCGCGCGACCGCACCGACTCGGGCAGCCTGGGCGGGTCCTTCTCCAGGGCCCGGCGAAGGTCCTCGATGCGGTTCTCGCTGCCGTGCCAGACCCGGGCGAGCCGGGGCGCGGGGCCGAGGGAGCCGTCGGAGCCGCGCCAGCCGAGGGTCTCGTCCTCCAGCCACACGGCGCACCAGTCGGCCAGGCGGGGCACCAGGAGCTGTCCGGCGAGCGCGGCGACCAGGTCCTCGTCGAGCTGCCCGGCGAGCAGATCGGACGCCTCGGCGAGGAAGGAGAGGGCGCCCCGGTTCAGCCACTCCCGGTCCCCCTCAACACCGCGCCGCGGGACCGGTGCGACGAGATCGGCCGGCCCCCTGTCGACGGGGCCGGTGGGGACGAAGCCGGTGGGGCCGGTGGGGCCGGCGAAGCCGACCGAGCCGACCGGACCGACAGGCTCGATGGGCCGGGCGGGCTCGCCCTGCTCGATCGCGCCGACCTCAGCGACCACACTGCCCGGGCCGGCAGGGCCGACGGGGTCCAGCCGGCCTCCCGTGCGTCCCGCCTCTGCCGGCGTGGCTCCCGCGTCGTCCCCGCGGCATGCTTCACCCCCGAGCCCCGTCCCGTCCCCGAGCCCCGTCCCGTCCCCGAGCCCCACGCCCCCGCCCCGCCCGGCGACCGCCTGACCCCGGTGGTCTCCGAGCCCCGGTCCGCCGGGGCACGCCCGTGCTTCACCGTCTTCGGCCCCGGCGTACGGGCCGGCCCCCGTGCCGTCCCGTCCCGGGACACCGGCGTAGGCCCCGACCACCCCCAGTTCCCCTTGCGCGCCCCCGAATCCCCCGATCCCCTCGTCCCCCTCGTCCACCGCCAGCGCCCCGTCCACCGACAGCCGGGCCCAGACGGTCTTCGCCCCGGTCCGGTAGGTGATGCCCCATGCCTCGGAGACCGCCGCCACGAGCCGCAGGCCCCGCCCGTACTCGGCGGCACCGTAAGGACGTTCGACGAGGTACGGGCGGGCGGCGCCTTCGTCGCGTACCGCGCGAGAGGGATGGTGGTCGGAGACCTCGACGACCAGCCAGCCCGAGGCGGTGCCGTCGTCGCGGTCGTACCGGCACAGCAGTTCGACGTCGGTGCCGGCGTGGACGACCGCGTTGGTGACCAGTTCACTGACCACGACGAGCACGTCCTCGACGAGCCGTCCGCTGAACGAGTCGGCACCAGGGAGGTCGAGTTCCGCCCACTCCCGGAGCGCGCTGCCGACGAAGCGCCGGGCGGCTCCGGGCGCGAGCGGGCCTCCGGGCAGCGACAACCGCGCCACGGCGCGCCGATCGGCGCCGGCGCGCACGGACCCGACGTAGGCCGTGCCGGCGTGGGCCTCCGGCGCGCTTCCGTCCTCCGGACGCGCGGGCGCGTCAGGAGAACGCGGCACGGTCTCCCGTTGCGTCGGAATCGCCCCCACTGAGCAGCTCCCTGAGAAGTTCGGACGAATAGGCCTCAGGCGGCACGGACAGAGTGACAGACTGGCCACGCTCATAAGCGCCGAGTTACCGAAGTGGGCAACCATGAGTGAGAACAGTGCTACGCGGGCGCTTGAAGACGGTCAAAAAGACAGCGGAACGGACGGACTGATCCGGGTGTCCGATCTGCGCGCGCTCACCGCGTCCATGACGGCGGCACGCGACGGTACCTTCACGAAGGCCCCGGAGACGGGTCCCGCACCGGTCGCGGAGCTGTGCGCCCTCTTCAACCAGATCATCGACCGCAGTACGCACTTCGGCAGCGAAGTGCAGCGGGTGCGGCGGGAGCTGGTGCGGCACGGCCGGCTGGACGAACGGCTCTCGGCCAGCCCCGGCCAGGGCGCCTGGGCGACCCGCGTCGACGATGTGAACCAGACGCTCGACGCCCTGGTCGCCCCCGCGGCGAACGCCACGCGGGTGCTGGACGCGGTGGCCGACGGCGATCTGACCCAGCGCGTCGACCTGCACGACGGCAACCGTCAACTGCGCGGGGACTTACGCCGGCTGGGCCGCGCCGTGAACAAGATGGTGGACCAGCTGTCGCTGTTCACCGGCGAGGTGACCCGGGTGGCCCGCGAGGTCGGCACCGAGGGGCGGCTCGGCGGCCGGGCCAAGGTACGGGGCCTGTCCGGAAGTTGGCGGGACGTGACCGAGGCGGTCAACACGATGGCCTCCCGGCTGACCGCGCAGGTGCGTGACATCGCCCTGGTGACGACCTCCGTGGCACGCGGAGACCTCACCCGTACGGTGACCGTCGAGGCGACCGGCGAGCTGCTCGAACTGAAGCTCACGGTGAACACGATGGTCGACCAGCTGTCCGCGTTCGCCGACGAGGTCACCCGCGTCGCCCGCGAAGTCGGCACCGAAGGCCAGCTCGGCGGCCGGGCCCAGGTCAGAGGCGTCTCCGGGGTCTGGAAGGACCTCACCGACAACGTCAACTTCATGGCGTCGAACCTGACCTCCCAGGTCCGCAACATCGCCCAGGTGACCACCGCCGTCGCCAACGGCGACCTGAGCCAGAAGATCACGGTGGACGCCCAGGGCGAGATCCTGGAGCTGAAGTCGACGATCAACACCATGGTCGACCAGCTCTCCGCCTTCGCCGACGAGGTCACCCGCGTCGCCCGCGAAGTCGGCACCGAAGGCAACCTCGGCGGCCGGGCCCAGGTCAGAGGCGTATCCGGGGTCTGGAAGGACCTCACCGACAACGTCAACTTCATGGCGGACAACCTGACCTCCCAGGTCCGCAACATCGCCCTGGTCTCCACGGCGGTCGCCCAGGGCGATCTCGGAAAGAAGATCACGGTCGAGGCGAAGGGCGAGATCCTGGAGCTGAAGTCGACCATCAACACCATGGTCGACCAGCTCTCCGCCTTCGCCGACGAGGTCACCCGCGTCGCCCGCGAAGTCGGCACCGAAGGCAACCTCGGCGGTCAGGCCCAGGTCAGAGGCGTCTCCGGGGTCTGGAAGGACCTCACCGACAACGTCAACTTCATGGCCCTGAACCTGACCTCCCAGGTCCGCAACATCGCCCAGGTGACCACCGCCGTCGCCAACGGCGACCTCTCCAAGAAGATCACCGTCGACGCGCGCGGCGAGATCCTCGAACTGAAGGACACCGTCAACACGATGGTGGAGCAACTGCGGGCGTTCGCCGACGAGGTGACGAGGGTCGCCCGCGAGGTCGGCACCGACGGCCGGCTCGGCGGGCGCGCCCAGGTACTGGGCGTGTCCGGTGTCTGGCGGGACCTGACCGACAACGTCAACTCCATGGCCGACAACCTGACCTCCCAGGTCCGCAACATCGCGCAGGTGACGACCGCCGTCGCCAACGGGGACCTCTCCAAGAAGATCGACGTGGACGCGCGCGGCGAGATCCTCGAACTGAAGACCGCCATCAACACCATGGTCGACACCCTCTCCTCGTTCTCCTCCGAGGTCACCCGGGTCGCCCGCGAGGTCGGCTCGGAGGGCCAGCTCGGCGGCCAGGCCCGGGTGGAGGGCGTGTACGGCACCTGGAAACGCCTCACGACGAACGTGAACGAACTGGCGCTGAACCTGACCACCCAGGTCCGCGCCATCGCCGAGGTGGCCTCGGCCGTGGCCCAGGGCGACATGTCCCGTTCGATCACGGTGGAGGCGCGCGGCGAGGTCGCCGAGCTGAAGGACAACATCAACCTGATGGTGGCCAACCTCCGCGAGACGACCCGCGCGAAGGACTGGCTGGAGTCCAACCTCGCCCGCCTCGCCGCCCTGATGCAGGGCCACCGCGATCTGATGGAGGTCGCCGACCTGATCCTGCGCGAGCTGACACCACTGGTGAAGGCCCAGTACGGCGCGTTCTACCTGGCCGACCCCGACCAGGACGGGCCGGCCCTGCGCACGGTGGCCCCCGGCAAGGGTCTGGCGTTCATCGCGGGGTACGGGTCGGCGCAGGACGCGACGGTCGAGACCGGCGGCCTCCCCGTGCACGGTCTCGTCGCCCAGGCGGCCCGCGAGAAGAAGCGGATCCTGGTCGAGCAGACCCCACCGGACTACATCAAGATCAACAGTGGTCTCGGGGAGGCTGCCCCGTCCAGCGTCGTCATCATCCCGATCCTCTTCGAGGACAAGCTCCTCGGTGTGATCGAACTCGCCTCGTTCTCCCGCTTCTCCGACGTCCACCTGGCGTTCTTCGACCAGTTCGTGAACACCATCGGCGTGGCGATCAACACCATCATCGCCAACTCCCGCACCGAGTCCCTCCTCGGCGAGTCCCAGCGCCTCGCCATGCAGCTCCAGGAACGCTCCGACGAACTCCAGAAGCAGCAGGCGGAACTCCAGCGCTCGAACGCCGAACTGGAGGAGAAGGCGGCCCTGCTGGCGACCTCCTCCCAGTACAAGTCGGAATTCCTGGCGAACATGTCGCACGAGCTGCGCACGCCCCTCAACTCGCTGCTCATCCTGGCGCGCCTGCTCTCCGACAACCCGGACGGCCATCTCACCGACCAGGAGGTCCAGTTCGCGTCGACCATCCACCGCTCGGGCTCCGACCTCCTCCAGCTGATCAACGACATCCTGGACCTGTCGAAGATCGAGGCGGGCCGGATGGACGTACGCCCCAAGCGCCTCCCGCTCATCAAGCTGCTGGACTACGTCCACGCCACCTTCCGCCCCCTCACCCTGGACCGGGGTCTGGCCTTCGAGGTCACCGTCGGCGAGGACGTGCCGCGCGAGATGTACTCGGACGAGCAGCGCCTCCAGCAGATCCTGCGCAACCTGCTCTCCAACGCGATCAAGTTCACCGCGTCCGGCCGGGTCGAGCTGACCGTCAGCCGCGTCAAGGACCCCGAGCACCACTACGCCCACGAGGACTCCGACGAGGTGATCGCGTTCGCGGTCTCCGACACCGGCATCGGTATCGCGCCGGAGAAACTGCCGGTGATCTTCGAGGCGTTCCAGCAGGCCGACGGCACCACGAACCGCAAGTACGGCGGCACCGGCCTCGGCCTGTCCATCAGCCGGGAGATCGCCGGTCTGCTGGGCGGCCGCATCATCGCCGAGAGCATCCCCGGCAAGGGCTCGACGTTCACGCTGTACGTGCCCGTGTTCAGCCCCGGCCACGCGGCGACCGGCACCGCCGGGGCGCCCGTCGCGCCGATCCCCGACCAGCTCACCGCCGAGCCGTTCCCGGCCGCCCCCGAGGACGACACCTGGCCCGCCCCGACCAAGCTGGAGGCGTGGAAGGCGGGGCGCGCGGGCCGGATCCTGCCCGGCCGCCGGGTGCTGATCGTGGACGACGACATCCGCAACGTCTTCGCGCTCACCCATGTGCTGGGCCGCGTCGGCATGCCGGTCCTGTACGCGGAGAACGGCCGGGAGGGCATCGAGACCCTGGAGCGCAACCCGGACGTCGAACTGGTCCTGATGGACATCATGATGCCGGAGATGGACGGCTACGAGACGATCTCCGCCATCCGCCGCACCCCCCGCTGGGCCGGTCTGCCCATCGTCGCGCTGACCGCGAAGGCGATGCCCGGCGACCGCGAGAAGTCCATCGCCCGGGGCGCCAACGACTACGTACCCAAGCCGGTGGACGTCGACCAGCTGCTCACCGTGGTGTGCGCCGTCCTGGACCCGGAGGGCGCCGAGCCGACGCCCGAGAAACACACCGAAGAGAACGAGGCACCCTCACCATGACCACTCAGGACCGGACCGACGGACGCGCGGGCATCCTCCTCGTCGACGACATGGAGGACAACCTGGTCGCACTGGAGGCCGTCCTGGCATCGCTCGACGAGCCGCTGGTACGGGCCCGTTCCGGCGAGGAGGCCATGAAGGCCCTGCTGCGACAGCGCTTCGCCGTCGTCCTCCTCGACATCCGCATGCCCGGTATGGACGGATTCGAGACCGCGGCCAATCTCAAGCGCCTCGACCAGACCAAGGACGTCCCGATCATCTTCCTCACCGGGACGGACGCCGAGATGGGCTACGCCTTCCGCGGCTACGCCACCGGCGCCGCCGACTATCTGACCAAGCCGTTCGACCCCTGGGTCCTCCGCGCGAAGGTCAGGGTCTTCCTGGAGCTGCACCGCAAGACCCGCCGGTTGGAGATCCTGCGGGCACGGCAGCAGGAACAGGCGGAACAGGTCCTGTCCCGCCTGAACTCGCTGGAGAAGCAACTGTCCGAGGAATCCCCGGACCTGGCGGAGACCCGCATACAGGTCCGGGAACTCAAGGCCCTGGTGACCAGGGACCACACCGGCTGACGGAAGGGGGCGCGGGGAACCGCGCGACCGGCCACGGCGGACCCGCGGCCGCCGGGCAGTCCCCGCCGCCCCCTTCCGTGTCCGCGCTACTTCTCCCGCGTCCCGGCGTACATCTCCTCGATGAGGTGCTGGTACTCCTTCTCCACCACCGGACGCTTCAGCTTCAGGCTCGGCGTCAGCTCACCGTGCTCTACATCCAGGTCCCGCGGCAGCAGCCGGAACTTCTTGACGGTCTGCCAGCGCTGCAGCCCCTGGTTGAGCCGGGTGACGTACCCCTCGATGAGTTCCACCGTGGCCGGCGCCGAGATGACCTGCTCGTACGACTTGCCCTCCAGGCCGTTCTCCTTGGCCCAGCCGAGGAGGGCCGCCTCGTCCAGGGCGATGAGGGCCGTGCAGAAGTTGCGGTCGGCGCCGATGACCATGACGTTGGACGTGAAGGGGCACAGCGCCTTGAACTGGCCCTCGATCTCGGTCGGCGCGACGTACTTGCCGCCGGAGGTCTTGAAGAGGTCCTTCTTGCGGTCGGTGATCCGCAGGTACCCGTCGGGCGACAGCTCGCCGATGTCACCGGTGTGGAACCAGCCGTCCGGCTCCAGGACCTCGGCGGTCTTGTCCGGCAGCCCGTGGTAGCCCTCCATGATGCCGGGGCCGCGCAGCAGGATCTCGCCGTCGTCGGCGATACGCACCTCGCAGCCGGGCAGCGGCTTGCCGACCGTCCCCGTGCGGAACGCCTCACCCGGGTTCAGGAACGACGCCGCGGAGGACTCGGTCAGGCCGTAGCCCTCCAGGATGGGGATCCCCGCGCCGGCGAAGAAGAAGCCGATCTCCGGTGCCAGCGCCACCGAGCCGGAGATACAGGCGCGCAGCCGCCCGCCGAACGCCTCGCGCAGCTTCTTGTAGACCAGCGCGTCGGCGACCTTGTGCTTGGCGCCCAGCCCGAACGGCACGGACGCGGTGCCGGTGCGACGGAAGTTGTCCTGGCTGACCTTGGCGTACTCGCGGGCGACCTCGGACGCCCACTGGAAGATCTTGTACTTGGCGGCGCCGCCCTCCCGGGCCTTCGCGGCCACACCGTTGTAGACCTTCTCGAAGATGCGCGGCACCGCGGCCATGTACGTCGGCTGCACGACCGGCAGGTTCTCGATGATCTTGTCGACCCGGCCGTCGACGGCGGTGATGTGCCCGACCTCGATGTGCCCGGACAGCAGCACCTTGCCCATGACGTGCGCGAGCGGCAGCCACAGGTACTGCACGTCCTCCGCGCTGAGCAGGCCGGTCGCGGCGATGGCCTTGCCCATGTACGCCCAGTTGTCGTGCGGGAGGCGCACGCCCTTGGGGCGGCCGGTGGTGCCGGAGGTGTAGATGAGGGTGGCGAGCTGGTCCTTGGTGATCGCGCCGACCTTCTCCTTGATCAGGTCGGGCTTCTTCTCCAGGTACGCGGCGCCGCGCTTCTCCAGTTCCGCGAGCGAGAGGATCCAGTCCTCCGAGAGGTCGGCGCCCTCGGGGTCGATGACGACCACATGGGTCAGCTCGGGCAGCTCGGCCTTCTTCTCCCGGGCCTTCTCCAGCTGCTCCGCGTTCTCCGCGATGAGGATCTTGCTGGCGGAGTCGGACAGGATGTACGCCGACTCCTCGGCGTTGGTCGACGGGTAGACCGTCGTGTTCGCGGCGCCCGCGCACATGATGCCGAGGTCGCACAGGATCCACTCGATCCTGGTCGCCGACGAGAGCGCGATGCGCTCCTCCGGCTGCACCCCCAGCTCGACCAGCCCGGCCGCGATGGCGTCGACCCGTGCGGCGGCCTCCGCCCAGGTCATCGGCTTCCACTCGGAAGGTCCCTGGCCGGAGGCAGGCGGCACCGGGTAGCGGAATGCCTCGGCGTCGGGCGTGGCCGCCACGCGCTCCAGGAAGAGGGCCGCCATGGACGGCGGGCGGTTCTCGATCAGGGTCTGTGTGTCGCTCACGACATCCTCCGGGGCCCGCGACAGTGCGGCAGGGTCAGCATGGACTGTGCGGCTGGCTCAAAGCGGCTGTTGTTTAACTCGCGAGTAACCATCGAGTGGTGATCAGGGTAGAGCGCGGTTGGCTGGTTCGTAAGGGGCGGCGGGCCGTCACTTTCCACCGAGAACGACCGTACGAGCACTCGGCCCCGACGCCGGGAAGACATGCGGGCCCGCCGCGCCGAAACGCGACGGGCCCGCATTCTGCCCAAGTTTCCGGGGGTAACCACGGCTACCGCCGGGACCTGCGGAGATCCCCGCAGACGGCTACTTCTTGCCCTTGGCCCCGCCCGCGCTGTCGTCGCTGGACAGCACGGCGATGAAGGCCTCCTGCGGAACCTCCACAGAGCCCACCATCTTCATCCGCTTCTTGCCCTCCTTCTGCTTCTCCAGCAGCTTCCGCTTACGGGAGATGTCACCGCCGTAGCACTTGGCGAGGACGTCCTTGCGGATGGCGCGGATGGTCTCGCGGGCGATCACCCGGGAGCCGATCGCGGCCTGGATCGGCACCTCGAAGGCCTGCCGCGGGATCAGCTCGCGCAGCTTGGCGACGAGCCGCACCCCGTACGCGTACGCGGCGTCCTTGTGGGTGATCGCCGAGAAGGCGTCCACCTTGTCGCCGTGCAGCAGGATGTCGACCTTGACCAGGCTGGAGGTCTGCTCGCCGGTGGGCTCGTAGTCCAGCGAGGCGTAGCCGCGGGTCTTGGACTTCAGCTGGTCGAAGAAGTCGAAGACGATCTCGGCGAGCGGCAGGGTGTACCGGATCTCGACACGGTCCTCCGACAGGTAGTCCATGCCGAGCAGGACACCGCGCCGGGTCTGGCACAGCTCCATGATCGAGCCGATGAACTCGGACGGGGCGAGGATCGTGGCGCGCACGACCGGCTCGTACACCTCCGAGATCTTGCCCTCGGGGAACTCGCTCGGGTTGGTGACCGTGTGCTCGCTGCCGTCCTCCATGACGACGCGGTAGACCACGTTCGGCGCGGTCGCGATCAGGTCGAGGCCGAACTCGCGCTCCAGCCGCTCCCGGATCACGTCGAGGTGCAGCAGTCCGAGGAAGCCGACGCGGAAGCCGAAGCCGAGCGCGGCGGACGTCTCCGGCTCGTAGACGAGCGCGGCGTCGTTGAGCTGGAGCTTGTCCAGCGCCTCACGCAGTTCGGGGTAGTCGGACCCGTCCAGCGGATACAGCCCGGAGAAGACCATGGGCTTGGGGTCCTTGTATCCGCCGAGCGCCTCGGTGGCGCCCTTCTGCTGGCTGGTGACGGTGTCACCGACCTTGGACTGGCGGACGTCCTTCACACCGGTGATGAGGTAGCCCACCTCACCGACGCCGAGGCCGTCGGCCCCCAGCATCTCGGGCGAGTTCGTGCCGATCTCCAGCAGCTCGTGCGTGGCCCCCGTCGACATCATCTTGATGCGCTCACGCTTGTTGAGCTGCCCGTCGATGACACGGACGTACGTGACCACGCCGCGGTACGAGTCGTACACCGAGTCGAAGATCATCGCGCGGGCCGGGGCGTCCTTGACGCCGACCGGGGCGGGGACCTCGGCGACGACCCTGTCGAGCAGCGCGTCGACCCCGACACCGGTCTTGGCGGAGACCCGCAGCACGTCGTCGGGGTCGCACCCGACGAGGTTGGCGAGTTCCTCGGCGAACTTCTCCGGCTGGGCGGCCGGCAGGTCGATCTTGTTGAGGACCGGGATGATCGTGAGGTCGTTCTCCATCGCCAGGTACAGGTTGGCGAGGGTCTGCGCCTCGATGCCCTGCGCGGCGTCCACGAGGAGGACGGTCCCCTCGCAGGCGGCCAGCGACCGTGACACCTCGTAGGTGAAGTCGACGTGCCCGGGGGTGTCGATCATGTTGAGGATGTGCGTGTTGCCCGGATCGCCGGTCGGCGCCCAGGGCAGGCGCACCGCCTGGGACTTGATCGTGATGCCGCGCTCACGCTCGATGTCCATGCGGTCGAGGTACTGGGCACGCATCTGCCGCTGCTCGACCACACCGGTCAACTGGAGCATCCGGTCGGCGAGCGTGGACTTGCCGTGGTCGATGTGCGCGATGATGCAGAAATTGCGGATCAGAGCCGGGTCGGTACGGCTCGGCTCGGGCACATGGCTAGGGATCGCGGGCACGCAGGGTCCTGATTCTTGAGGCGTCCGCAGCCGTCTGCGGTCTCGGGTCGGATCTAGCGGGTCTGTACGAACGGGGTCTACCGGGTCTACACGTAGGCTCCATGGTCCCACGCGCGCGGGGCTGGGGCGGGTTTGGGCCACTCGCGCAGCCACTGGTAGCCTGGGTGGCTGTGTCTCATGCCCTCTCTGCAGGAGGCACATCCCAAAGAAAACCAAAGGTGCCCGGGGCACGCATGCTCTGCATGTCCTCGGTCGCCGGTAGCTGAAAAGGCTCATTCGTGGCGAACATCAAGTCCCAGATCAAGCGGAACAAGACCAACGAGAAGGCGCGCCTGCGCAACAAGGCCGTCAAGTCGTCGCTCAAGACCGCGATCCGCAAGGCCCGTGAGGCCGCTGCCGCGGGTGACGCCGAGAAGGCCACCGAGTACCAGCGCGCTGCCGCGCGTCAGCTCGACAAGGCCGTCTCGAAGGGCGTCATCCACAAGAACCAGGCCGCCAACAAGAAGTCGGCGCTTGCTTCCAAGGTCGCTTCCCTCAAGGGCTGAGCTTCACCTTTGATCTGACCGCCGGACGGACCCGTAGCGGGCCCTCTCTCATCCGCTCCCGCCCGGCACCCCCGGACCTGCACGCGGCCTGCGTTCGCCACGCGGGTGCAAGTCCACCATCGTGAAACGAAGGCCCCGTCGCCCTCCCTTCCCCAGGGAGGCCGACGGGGTCTTCGCGTTGTCGGCTCGTTCGGGGCGGGCGTGCCTTCGCGTCGGGGCGCGAGACTCAGCCCCGGCGGGACCGCGCCGCCCGGGCGATGGTCACGACCGCCTTCTCCAGGGCGTACTCCGGGTCGTCGCCGCCGCCCTTGACCCCGGCGTCGGCCTCGGCGACCGCCCGCATCGCGACGGCGACCCCTTCCGGCGTCCACCCCCGCATCTGCTGCCGCACCCGGTCGATCTTCCATGGCGGCATGCCCAGCTCACGCGCCAGATCCGCCGGACGGCCGCCCCGTGCGGAGGACAGCTTCCCGATCGCCCGGACGCCCTGCGCCAGCGCGCTGGTGATCAGCACCGGCGCCACCCCGGTGGACAGCGACCATCTGAGCGCCTCCAGCGCCTCGGCCGCCCGCCCCTCGACGGCCCGGTCGGCCACCTCGAAGCTCGACGCCTCGGCCCGCCCGGTGTAGTACCGCCCGACCACGGCCTCGTCGATGGTCCCCTCGACATCCGCGCACAGCTGCGACGCCGCCGACGCCAGCTCCCGCAGATCGCTGCCGATCGCGTCGACCAGCGCCTGGCACGCCTCCGGGGTCGCGGACCGCCCGAGCGTGCGGAACTCGCCCCGCACGAACGCCAGCCGCTCCGCCGGTTTCGTCATCTTCGGGCAGGCCACCTCACGCGCCCCCGCCTTGCGCGCCGCGTCCAGCAGCCCCTTGCCCTTGGCGCCACCCGCGTGCAGCAGCACCAGGGTGATCTCCTCGGCCGGGGCCCCGAGATACGCCTTCACGTCCTTGACCGTGTCGGCCGACAGGTCCTGCGCGTTGCGCACGACCACGACCTTCCGCTCGGCGAACAGCGACGGACTCGTCAGCTCGGCGAGCGTGCCCGGCTGCACCTGGTCCGAGGAGAGGTCCCGCACATCCGTGTCGGCGTCGGCGGCCCTGGCGGCGGCCACCACCTCCTGCACAGCCCGGTCGAGCAGCAGCTCCTCCTGCCCCACGGCGAGGGTGACAGAAGCGAGGGGGTCATCGTGAGCGGTCTTCTTGGCCATCACGCACAGCATCCCACGGGGCACCGACAACGAGCACGGGCGGCGCGTCCCGCCGCACCGGAGCGGACCGCCGGGCAGCCGAGCACCGCCGCGGCGCCTGCCGCCACGGCTCACACCACTACGGCTCCTCCCGCCATCCCTCCCACTCCCCCGCGAACTCGTCCAGCGCCACCGGATCGAGCCGCTCGTCCTCGTCCCGCAGCACCAGCAGCCACTGCGCGTCCTCGGCGTCGTCCTCGCCGGCCAGCGCATCCCGCACCAGCTGCGGCTCCTCGCTCATCCCGAACCGCTCCCCGAGCGCCTCCGCCGCCTCTTCCGCGGCCTCGCGATCGGGCAGCACCAGCACATGTCTCACATCGCTCACGCCCCCATTTTCCGCGACCCGCCCACCACCCCACGCCCGGCCGGCTTCCGGGCTGCCCTACACCGCCCCACGCACCTGCGGCACCCGCCCCAACTCCATCCCGAACCGCTCCCGGTACACCGCCAGGACCTCCGCGTCCGTCCCCAGCTCGGTCACCTCCCTGTCGCCCTCCGCGGACGTGACCGTGAGGGTGCGGCCGCTGAGCGTGATCCGCCCCCCGGTGTCGCCGACCCGTGAACAGACCAGCGACCGGGTGAAGTGCGAGGCCGGCGAGGTGCTGTGCCACCACGCGCCGGCCACGAAGTCCCCGAGCAGCCGTGGCCGCACCTCCAGCCGGTACTGGGGCTTGCCGTCCCGCAGCACGTCCAGGTCCCCGAACTCCCGCGCCCCGCTCTGCCGGTCCGCCTCCACCACCCGGAACGTGCCCGCCGGGTCCTCCTGCTCGCCCCTGCCCCCGAACTCCAGCGGATAGTGGCTGTTCGTCCCGAACCCCACATCGGCCAGCCAGTCGCCCCCGTCCACCGTCCGGACCCGCAGCGCGAGATGGTCGTACGGGATGCCCAGTCGCTTCTCCTCGCCGTGGACCCGTGCCGCGAGCAGCGTCACGTCGAAGCCCAGCGCCGCGAGCATCGCCCCGAACAGCCCGTTCAGTTCGTAGCAGAAGCCGCCCCTGCGCTCGCCGACGATCTTGTCGAACAGCCGCTTCTCCTCCAGCACGATCTCCTCTCCGAGGTGGATCGACAGGTTCTCGAACGGCACCGTCCGCAGATGGCGCAGGTGCAGTTCACGCAGGACGTCGACGGTGGGCCAGGCCGGGTGCTCGGCTCCGATGCGCTGAAGGTAGGCGTCAAGCTCTGCGGTATCCATGACCTCAGTCTCTCGCCACCAGCAGCTCCTCGGCCGTACCCGCGACGGCGATCGCGCCGTCCTCGTCCGTACGCAGCACCGTGGCGCCCCCGGCCCGCAGCGCCCCGACGGTGCTCGGCGCCGGGTGCCCATAGGGGTTGTCCGCGCCCACGGAGATGAGCGCCAGCCGGGGGGCCGCCGCACGTATCAGGTCCGGGTCCTGGTAGGCCGACCCGTGGTGGGCGACCTTCACCACGTCCACCGCTGCCAGCCCGGCGGCCTCCGTGGATCTCGACAGCTCCCGCTGCGCGGGCGGCTCGAGATCGCCGAGGAGCAGCAGGGTCAGCCCGGCCGAGCGGACGAGCATGGTCACGCTGGCGTCGTTCGGCCCGTCCGGGGTGGTCGCGTCGGCCGGCGGCCACAGCACCCGCCACGCGAGGTTTCCCGTACGCCGTTCCTGCCCGGCGACGGCGCGGGTCACCGGAATCCGCCGGGCCGCCGCCTCCCTGTGCACGAACTCGGCCTGGTCCGCGGGCTCCTGGAACCCTGTCGTCTCGATCGCCCCCACCGCACGCCCCCGCAGCACCCCCGGCAACCCGGCCACGTGGTCGGCGTGGAAGTGGGTGAGGACCACGAGAGGGATCTCGGTGATGCCGAGGGCCGTCAGACAACGGTCCACCAGCACCGGGTCGGGGCCGGCGTCCACGACCACGCCCCTGCCGTCGCCCGCCGCCAGCACGGTCGCGTCGCCCTGCCCGACATCGCACATCACAAACCGCCAAGCCGGTGGCGGCCACCCCGTGATCACCCTGGTCAGGGGCGGCGGCTGCACCACGGCCAGCAGGAACACCAGCAGGCAGGCCCCCACCAGCCACGGGCGGCCCACGAGCCGCCGCCCGACGAACACCGCCGCCACCGTGACGAGGGCCAGCAGCGCCGCGCCCGTCCAGCTGCCCGGCCAGTCCACCCCCGCCCCCGGCAGGGACGCTCCCGTGCGCGCGATGTCCGCGATCCATCCGGCGGGCCAACCCGCGCACCAGGCGATGCACTCGGCCACGGGCATCGCCACCGGAGCCGCCGCCAGTGTGGCGAACCCGAGCACCGTCGCCGGTGCCACGGCGAACTCCGCCAGCAGATTGCACGGCACGGCCACCAGGCTCACCTTCGCCGACAGCACCACCACGACCGGAGCGCACACCGCCTGCGCCGCCCCCGCCGCCGCCAACGCCTCGGCCGGGCGCGGCGGCACTCCCCGTCGCTGGAGCGCCGCGCTCCACCGCGGGGCGAGCGTGAGCAGGGCCCCGGTCGCCAGGACGGACAGCAGGAAGCCGTAACTCCGGCCAAGCCACGGGTCGTACAGCACCAGCAGCAGGACGGCCGTGGCGAGCGCGGGGATGAGCGATCTGCGGCGCCCCGTCGCGATGGCCAGCAGCGCGATCGAGCCGCAGGCCGCCGCCCGCACCACGCTCGGGTCCGGTCGGCACACGATCACGAAGCCGAGCGTCAGCGCACCGCCCGCCAGCGCGGTCGCCCGCAACGGGATGCCCAGCCGGGGCGCGAGCCCGCGCCGCTCCGCCCGCTGGGCCAGCCCGGGCGGGCCGACGAACAGGGCCAGGAGGATGGTGAAGTTGGCCCCGCTGACGGCCAGCAGGTGAGTGAGGTCGGTCGCCTTGAACGCCTCGTCCAACTCGGCCGGGACCCGCGAGGTGTCCCCCACGACGAACCCCGGCAGCAACGCCCGCGCGTCCGTGTCCAGCCCGTCCGTCGCTGTGCGCAGCCCTTCCCGCAACCGCCCGGCGAACCGCTGCGCCGCACTCGCCTCGTCCACCACCTCCGGCGGCCTTCCCCCTCGCACCCGCAGCACCGCCGCGACCCGGTCGCCCCCGGCCAGGGCAGGCACGGCCTGTGCGGCGACCCGAACCCGCGTCGACGGCAGCAGCGTGAGCCACGGCGAACGGCCCGCTTCCCGCGCGGACGACCGCCGTTCCACGTCGACGATCACCAGAACCGGCGTCCGGGTGTCCACGACCGTGCCTTCGGGCCCCTTCACCCTGCGGGCATCGGCCCGGAGCAGCACGGCCGTCGGTGCCGACCGGCCGCTCTGGATGCGCGGACGCGTGAGCCGGGGGTCGGAGGTCAGCTCGACCTCGGCGGTGACATGCGCGTACCGCTCGGCCAGCCCGGGAACCGGGCCGCGCCGCAGATCCGCTCCGTGCAGCCCGGCGGAGGCAGCCGACGCGGCGACGCACAGCAGCACGGCCGCGACGGACACCTTCGTCGCCGCGGAGTACGGCACCCCCTGATCAGCCGCCCGCCTCCCGCGGGGCTCCGGCATCGCATGGGTCTCGGGCCTCGCAAGGGGCTCCCGCCCGACCCGACAGCCCCACCGTGCCCGATGTGCCCCGGCGCGCCCGTGGCCACGACACCCATGGCCCCGCGGCTGACGCCCCAGATGCCGAGGGCCGTGCCCCCGAGAGCGCCCTCGATGAGCGACGAGCAGTGTCACCCCCACGACCAGGCAGACCGCGACCACGCCGACGACCCACCCCGTCGAGGCGTGCACCAGCAGCGCCGCAGTCCCCCACGCCGCCAGCGCCGGTGGCACCAGACGCAGATCCGTCGGGCCCTCCTGTCTCGGATGGGCGTCACCGAGCCGGTGCTCGGAGGCCGCGTGCACGGCCGGGCGGCGCCCAGCCGCCCGTGCCCCGGTACGCGCCTGGGCGGGCGCCGGTACCCCTGTCTGCGGCGCGCTCATGGCCGTACGAGGTTCCGCAGGTCGGCGAAGCGGCGGTCGCCGATGCCGTTCACCTCGCGCAGTTCGTCGACCGAGCGGAAGCCTCCGTGCCGGGTGCGGTAGGCGATGATGTGCTGCGCCAGGACGGGACCGACCCCGGGCAGGGTGTCGAGCTGCTCCGCGGTGGCGGTGTTGAGGGAGACGGGTGTCGTGGGAGCCGCCCCGCCGGCCCCGGCCCCGGAGCCGGCCGCACCTGTGCCGCCTGCGCCCGGACCTGCGCCCGCCCCTGCCGTCGGTGCCGGACGGCCGACCAGGACCTGTTCGCCGTCGACGAGGAGGCGCGCCCGGTTGAGTCCGTCGGTGTTCGCGCCCGGCCGCACTCCGCCCGCGGCCCGTAGCGCGTCGGCCACCCGGGAGCCGGCCGGCAGCCGTTGGATGCCCGGGCGGCGGACCTTCCCGCCGACGTCCACGACGATCCAGGGCCCGGCCGTGGAGGCACCGGCCCCGGGCGAGCCCCCGGGCCCACCGTCCGCCTCCCCGAACGAACCCGCCGGAGCCGGTCCGGCCGACGGGGCCGACGCGGCTCCCGCCCGCACGACCTCGGGTGCACTCACCGGTTGGGTCCGGCCGGCCCAGAAGTGCTGCCCCGCGAACACCGCGGCGACGACCAGCACGACGCTCAGCGCGATCACACTCTTGCGCTCGATGCCGCACCGCACCTGCAACCACAACGGCAACCGCTCCCGGACCGCCGGCCCGACCCTGTCCCGCCAGCCGTCTCTCACCTCACGGACGAGGGCATCACCGTCACTGTCGTCGTCACCACGCCCGAGGCCACCACGGTCAACATCACCAGCAGCACCACGAGCACCGACACCGACAGCCCGCCCACGCCGCATGTCCTCGGCGCCGCCCAGCGACGCGTCGTCCGCCACCGCCGTCTGCACCCCACCGGATCCCTCGGACCGCCCGCCCCCGGCCTCCCCGGCCCCGGCACCCCAGACGTCCCCGGCCCCGGCAGCCGCCCCATCCCTGCGCCCTCGCGGCGGCCCATGCCCCGACTCCCGTGGCCCTGCGGTCCTCTCCGGGAAAAGCGCCTCCGCGCGGGACCTCAGCGTCTCCGCCGAGGCCCGATGGCGTCCGGCACGGCCCCTCGGCCGCCCACGGCGGCTCCGGGTGCGGCCGTCGGAGGACGGGCCCCGCCCGGGCCCGCTGGTGACTGTCGCTGAACGCGAACGTGATCGAAGTGCCATGCGACGAGGATCGGGCACATCCCCATATCCACGATGATCTTGCTCAATTCCCGTGGATTACTCCACAGTTGTGGACAACTCCATCACCCACACGAGCGACCAGGGCAACCGACGGCAACCCAGCCCCTCACCGGGGAGAGACGACCGCCCCCAGCAACCCGGGCCCGGTGTGCGCCCCGATGACCGCTCCGACCTCGCTCACGTGCAGATCGGCGAGCCCCTGGACCCGGTCCCGAAGTCGCTCCGCGAGTGCCGAAGCCCGCTCGGGCGCGGCGAGATGGTGGACGGCGATGTCGACCGGCGCCCCGCCGGCGCGTTCCGCGACGATCTCCTCCAGGCGGGCGATCGCCTTGGACGCCGTGCGCACCTTCTCCAGCATCTCGATGCGACCGCCGTGCAGCTGCAGCAGCGGCTTCACCGCGAGCGCGGACCCGAACAGGGCCTGTGCCGCCCCGATCCGGCCGCCGCGACGCAGATACTCGAGGGTGTCGACGTAGAAGAACGCGGACGTACCCGCCGCCCGCTTCTCGGCGGCCGTGACGGCCTCGTCCGCCGTGCCGCCCGCCTCCGCGGCCTCGGCGGCGGCCAGGGCGCAGAACCCGAGGGCCATCGCGACCATCCCGGTGTCCACCACCCGCACGGGCACGGGCGCCTCGCGCGCCGCGAGCACGGCGGCGTCGTACGTACCCGAGAACTCGGCGGACAGGTGGAGCGAGACGATGGCCGTGGCACCCGACTCGGCCACCTTGCGGTAGGTCTCCGCGAACAGCTCGGGGCTGGGGCGGGAGGTGGTGACGGACCGTCTCCTCTGCAGCGCCTGGGCCAGGGAGCGGGCCGAGATCTCGGTCCCCTCCTCGAGAGCCTGATCACCGAGGACCACGGTCAACGGCACCGCGATGATGCCGTGACGCTCCATCGCCGGCGGCGGCAGATAGGCCGTTGAATCGGTGACGATCGCGACATGGCGGGACATGAGCTGGAGGTTACCCGCCAAGTCCCGCCGGCGGCAGCCCGGCCCCGCCGACCGTCGCACCGCACCGACGGGCCACCGCGCACCTCATCAAGTCGTGCTCTCCGGGCGCGGCTTCTTCTGCCACGGATGGGTCGGACGCGGTCCCGGCGGGGTGATCGCCGGTCGGGGAGGTTCCTCCGCGGTGCGGGACTCCGGGGTCTCCTGCCACCTCTGTCCGCCCGAAGCCGTCGGCTCGGGCTTCGGAGCCTCGGGCCAGACGTGCGCGGGCTCGGTCGGATCGGTGGTCCAGTGCCGCAGCGCGCCCGCCTCGACGTCGATCTGGGCGCTGAGGGTCTCCAGGTCGTCCTCGGCGAACTTGCGGGCCCGGTCGTGCGCCGCCCAGCGCAGGGCGTCCGCCGAATTGATGATCTTCTCGGTGCGGGCGCGCAGATCGGGCAGCCGCTGGACCAGCTTCGCGCGGTCCGGCTCGGGCTCCAGCCGCCTGAGCTCCTCGTCGAGCTCGCGGCCGTGCCTGCTGAGCTGCTGGAACAGGGCGAGGGACTCCTTCAGGGACTCGTCCTCACCGACGGACGCCTGGAGCGCCTCCTGGGTGGCCCGCATCGAGGTGCGCAACCTCAGGCGCAGGTCGGCCAGTTGGCCGACCGGGCCCGGTTGGGCGAGGCTCCTGGCGCGCAGGGTGGTGTCCTCGACCGTCCGCTTGGCCTGCGTGATCGTACGGTCCACGCCGCGCTTGGCCGCGCCGACCGCCTTCACCGTGGCGTACGCGCCCAGCGCCACGAACAGTACGAAGAGCAGGGCGACGATTGCGATCACGGCTTCCACGGCGCGCTCCTCCTTCGACCGGCACGCCACATACTGCGGCGCTCTTCCACGGTAAACGCAACGGGCAGGCCCACAGTTCCATCGGAACCCCGAACCTGCCCGTAGGGGATCACCCCGACCTGCCGTACGACCACCCTCAGCGACACCGCCCAGGGCCCGGACCGACGACCTCCGCGAAGCACCAGGTCAGGGACCCGCCCCCGTCCGACGACGGCTGCCGGGTCCCTGCCCCTGCCCGCTACACGACGATGTTCACCAGCTTCGGCGCGCGCACGATCACCTTGCGGATCGGTGCCCCGGCCAGGGCCGCGACCACCTTCTCGTCGGCCAGGGCCACCTTCTCCAGTTCCTCCTCGGAGATGGCCGGCGGGACCTCCAGCCGGGCCTTGACCTTGCCCTTGATCTGGACGACGCAGGTGACGGCCTCGTCGACGACGTACGCCGGGTCGGCGACCGGGAAGTCCCGGTGGACGACGGAGTCGGTGTGGCCCAGCCTGCGCCACAGCTCCTCGGCGATGTGCGGGGCCAGCGGCGCGACCAGCAGGACCAGTGCCTCGGCGACGGGCCGCGAGAGGGGCCCGCCCGCCTTGGTCAGGTGGTTGTTCAGCTCGGTGACCTTGGCGATCGCGGTGTTGAAGCGCAGCCCCTCCAGGTCCTGGCGCACGCCGTCGATCGCCTTGTGCAGCGCCCGCAGGGTGTCCTCGCCGGGCTCGGAGTCGACGACCGTGACCTCACCGGTCGCCTCGTCGACGATGTTGCGCCACAGCCGCTGCAGCAGCCGGAACTGCCCCACCACCGCGCGCGTGTCCCACGGCCTGGAGACGTCCAGGGGGCCCATCGCCATCTCGTACAGACGCAGGGTGTCGGCGCCGTACTCCTCGCAGATGGACTCCGGGGTGACCGCGTTCTTCAGGGACTTGCCCATCTTGCCCAGCAGGCGGCTGACCTGCTCGCCCTGGTAGTAGAACGCGCCGTCGCGCTCCTCCACCTCCGCGGCCGGCACCGCGAAGCCACGGCTGTCGCGGTAGACGAAGGCCTGGATCATGCCCTGGTTGAACAGCTTGTGGAACGGCTCGGCGGACGAGACGTACCCCAGGTCGTACAGGACCTTGGACCAGAAGCGGGCGTACAGCAGGTGCAGCACGGCGTGCTCGGCACCGCCGACGTACAGGTCGACACCGCCGTGCGGCCGGCCCTCGCCCGGGCCCATCCAGTAGCGCTCGATCTCGGGGTCGACCATCCGCCGGTCGTTGTGCGGGTCCAGGTAGCGCAGCTCGTACCAGCAGGAACCGGCCCAGTTGGGCATGGTGTTGGTCTCGCGCCGGTACTTCCTCGGACCGTCGCCCAGGTCCAGCGTGACGTTGACCCACTCCTCGTTCCGCGACAGCGGCGTCTCGGGCTGGGTGTCGGCGTCGTCGGGGTCGAAGGTGCGGGGCGAGTAGTCCTCGACCTCGGGCAGCTCCAGGGGCAGCATCGACTCGGGCAGCGCGTGGGCGACGCCGTCCTCGTCGTAGACGATCGGGAAGGGCTCGCCCCAGTAGCGCTGGCGGCTGAACAGCCAGTCGCGCAGACGGAAGTTGACGGTGCCCTGGCCGATGCCGGACCGCTCCAGCCACTCGGTGATGCGCGCCTTGGCCTCGACGACGCCCAGGCCGTCCAGGGAGACGCCCTCGCCGGTGGAGTTGACGATCTTCGCGTCGTACGAAACGAATGCATCGTCCCAGGTCGACGTGTCCGTGCCCCGGCCGTCCGTGGGCTCGACGACGCAGATGATCGGCAGCTCGAAGGCGCGTGCGAACGCGAAGTCACGTGAGTCGTGCGCCGGGACGGCCATGATCGCGCCGGTCCCGTAGCCCATCAGGACGTAGTCGGCGATGAAGACGGGGACCTTCTCGCCGTTGACGGGGTTGGTGGCGTAGGAGCCGGTGAAGACGCCGGTCTTGTCCTTGGCCTCGGCCTGGCGCTCGACGTCGGACTTCGAGGCGGCCTGGGCTCGGTAGGCGGAGACGGCCTCGGCGGGGGTGGCGTGGCCGCCGGTCCACACGTCGTGGGTGCCCTCGGGCCAGGCGGCCGGGGTGAACTTCTCGACCAGCGGGTGCTCGGGGGCCAGCACCATGTAGGTCGCGCCGAACAGGGTGTCGGGGCGCGTGGTGAAGACGGTGATGTTCTCGCCGTCGATCGGGAAGTCGACGCGGGCACCCTCGGAGCGGCCGATCCAGTTGCGCTGCTGCAGTTTGATGGCCTCGGGCCAGTCCAGCTCCTCCAGGTCCTCCAGCAGGCGGTCGGCGTACGCCGTGATCCGCATGTTCCACTGGCGCAGCTTGGCCTTGAAGACGGGGAAGTTGCCGCGTTCGGAACGGCCGTCGGCGGTGACCTCCTCGTTGGCCAGGACGGTGCCCAGGCCGGGGCACCAGTTGACCGGCGCGTCGGAGGCGTAGGCCAGGCGGTACTCGCCCAGGACGTCGGCGCGTTCGGCGGCGCTCAGTGTGTTCCAGGAGCGCCCGCCAGGCACTCCGCGCTCACCCGACTCGAACTGGGCGACCAGCTCGGCGATGGGGCGGGCCTTCCTCGCCTCGTCGTCGTACCAGGAGTTGAAGATCTGCAGGAAGATCCACTGGGTCCACTTGTAGTAGTCCGGGTCGATCGTGGCGAACGACCGGCGCTTGTCGTGCCCCAGGCCCAGCCGGCGCAGCTGGGACTTCATGTTGGTGATGGCGGCTTCGGTGGTGACCCGGGGGTGCTCGCCGGTGGCCACGGCGTGCTGCTCGGCGGGCAGGCCGAAGGCGTCGAAGCCCAGGGTGTGCAGGACGTTGTGGCCGGTCATCCGCTGGTAGCGGGCGAAGACGTCGGTGGCGATGTATCCCAGGGGGTGGCCGACGTGCAGACCCGCACCGGAGGGGTACGGGAACATGTCCATGATGAACTTCTTGGGCCGGGCGGCCAGCTCCGGGTCGCCCGCCAGGTCGCCCGTGGGGTTCGGTGCCGCGTAGGTGCCCTCGGCGTCCCAGAAGTCCTGCCAGCGTGCCTCGATCTCGGCCGCGACGGCGGCCGTGTAGCGGTGCGGCGCGGCATCCACCGATGCACCTGTGGCAGCGGGGTTCGTCTCGCTCATGATCCTCAAAGCTCCATCGATCGTCTCTGCCAGCGGTATGTGTCGTCCGGAAACGAAAAATCCCCTCGCACAGGAGGGGACGCCGCGCCGATTCCGACCACGCCGTTCATCGGCGGTCGGGACTGATCAGCGCGGCTCGCTAAGCAGAAGGCGTACGGCACGCATGGGCTCAGGGTACCCCAGGGCCCACAGCCGTCGCGACGAGGTTCCGGGCCATCATCGGACATGAACCAGCCGCCTGTCAGCCATGAGATCCGGCCAAAAAAGTTGAACAAAGTTCAAATCTTACTTCGCGTAACAACCGCTAAGGGACATCACAGATGTGAGATTGACCCTTGATAACAGCGCAATAACTCAAACCACCTACTGCTCGGTTTGGCACCACTTACAGTTCGACGACGGGACCGCTTTCCCGAACTGTTCGGAGTTGCCCCCATGAACCCTCGTCGCAGTAACAGCTCGCTGCCCCAGACCGGCCGTTCGGCCTACGGGATCGCGACCGCTGCCGCTCTGCTGCTGATACCCGTAAGCGTGCTGGTCGGAGGTGACGCGTACCGGGAGTTCCTCAACTTCGGCGCGGGCGTTCTCTCCCTCGTGTCGCTGACCCTCTCGGTGCTCTGGGGGCTCGTCGCCCAGGACCGGACCCTGCTCAGCGTGCGCCAGCGGATCATCGGCCAGGCCGTCCACCGGACGACCGCCATCGCGTCGGTCGCGTTCCTCGTCCTGCACGTCAGCGTCAAGCTGGCACTGGACCACGTCTCCGCGATCGCCCTGTTCCCCTTCGCCCTCGGCGTGACGGGCACGGGCGTACTCATCGGCTTCGGCGCGACCGCCGGATCCCTGATGATCTTCGTCGCCATCACCGGCGCGCTGCGCAGCAACTTCGCCTCTCCCGCGGAGGTCGCGGCGCGCTGGCGGACGATGCACATGATGGCCTACCCGGCCTGGTGTTTCGCGCTCGTGCACGGACTCTACGCGGGTCGCGAGGCCAAGCCGATCTTCATCATCCTCTACTCGCTGGGCCTGATCGCGGTGGCCGCCGCGCTCCTGCTGCGGGCGGCCCCCCGTGCGGTCAAGCGCCAGTTCATCGAGCGCATCACGGCCATCCTGGGCACCGACGGCCAGCGGCCCCCCGAGGTCGAGGAGCTCGTCAAGTCCCGTTCCACGCTCCAGGAACCCGCCGGACGACGCGAGGAGGGACCGCGCGACTCCCAGAAGCGCGACACCGGCCAGTTCCCGCTGCCGGGCTTCGGCGGCCAGGCCCCGAACCCCGCGCCGGGCGACACCCTCGTGCCCCCGCCGCGCACGGCGGCGTCCGCGTCCGCCGACACCGGCCCCGGCTTCGCGGCGGCCTACCGCGCCGTGTCGATGACGCCGCGCGCCCCGGAGCCCACGGCGCCCTACCTCACCCAGCAGCAGCCCCCGCTGGACATGCAGCCCACACAGGCCATGCCCCGTCTGGACGACGGTCCGGCCACGGGCACGCGCTGGCCGTCGCCGTCCCCGCCGCCGGTCGGCGAGGCGCCCCCGTCGGCGTACGACCCGCTGCAGGACACCTTCGCCGGGCAGCCGATCGGCGGGCAGTCGTACCAGGGCCAGACCTACCAGGGCGAGGCGTACCCGACGGGAGTTCCGGAAACTTCCTACGGAACCGCTGAGACGAACGCCCCCTACGGCACGTACAACCCGAACGACACGTACAACAGCGGTCCCGCCACTGAAACGCTGCCCGGATACGACCAGCCGGGCTCAGGCGAACCCTGGAACGCCCCTTCCGGAGGCTTTAAGTGAACGAGGCCCTTCCCGACGTCCCCGAAGTCCGTGTGGTGGGGCTCCCCCAGCTCACCTCGGGCTTCGACCTCGTCGAGAGACTCGATCTCCCCATGCACCTCAAGGTGCACGGTCCGCTCGAACCGATGGGCGGGGAACAGCTGGCCCAGCTGTCCGAGCGGATCAATCTGAAGGGCAGGGGCGGGGCGGGCTTCCCGTTCCACAAGAAGCTGCGCTCGGTCGCCGAGTCGGCGATCAAGCGCGGCATCCGGCCGGTCGTCGTCGTCAACGGCAGCGAGGACGAGCCCGCCTGCCGCAAGGACACGGTGCTGATCAACCGTGCCCCGCACCTCATCCTGGACGGCGCCCTGCTGGTCGCGGAGGCCCTGGGCGCCCGGCAGCTCGTCATCGGGGTGACACGTGAATCCACCCAGCGTTCGATGGAGGCCGCCCTCGCCGAGCGGGGCCTCGGCAACCGGCGCGGCGCGGCCATCCGCGCGAGCGTGCAGCGCAACCCGGTCCGGATGGTCACCGGCGCGGCCGCGTCGCTGATCCGTTCGATCGACGGCGGCCCGGCCATCCCGCCCGGCCGCAAGACCAGCGCGTCCAAGAGCGGTGTCGGAGGCGCGCCGACCCTGCTCTCCAACGCCGAGACCTTCGCCCAGCTCGCCATCGGCGCCCGCATCGGCGCCGAGCGGTACGGCAACACCGGTCTGTACGACGAGCCGGGCACCGTGATGCTCACCGTCTCCGGCGCGGTCGCCCGCCCCATGGTGATCGAGGCCCCCACCGGTGTGCCGCTGCGCTACATCCTCCAGCTCGCCGGCGCGCCGCCGGTGCCGCAGGGCGTGCTCACCGGCGGCTACCACGGCAAGTGGATCGACGCGGCGACGGTCAACGAGGCGGTCGTCTCCCGCAACTCCCTGGACGCGGTGGGCGGTGCCCTCGGCGCGGGCGCGATCCTGCCGATCAGCCAGGACACCTGCCCGCTCGGCGAGTCGCTCCAGGTCGCCAAGTGGCTCGCCGAGGAGAGCGCGGGGCAGTGCGGTCCCTGCTACCTCGGTCTGCCGGCCGCCGCGCGCGGCATGGAGGACATCCTCAACGGCGGTGGACCGGCCGCCCTGGAGGCCCTCAAGCAGGTCGCCAAGAACGTCAAGCGACGCGGTGCGTGCTCGCACCCCGACGGCTCCGCGATGTTCCTGGAGTCGACCATCAAGGCCTTCACCGACGACCTCGCCGCCCATGTCCTCGGCAATGGCTGTGGACGGCCCGTGGAAGGTGTCCTGCCGCTGTTCGAGGGCGGCAGGGCACCGACGGGCCTCCCGGGCGGGGCGGGCCAGGAGGAGTCCGGCGCCAGCCGCCAGAAGATCTTCGTCGACTGGACGCTGTGCCGGGGCCACGGTCTGTGCGCCGACATCCTCCCGGAGGTCTTCCAGCTGGGCGCCGACGGCTTCCCCACCGTCGCGCAGGCGAAGGTCCCGCAGTACGCCGAGGCCAAGGCGCTGCGCGCGGTACGGCGCTGCCCCGCGCTGGCCCTGCGCATCGAGGAGGACACCAGGGGCAACGCCCCCTCCCGCAACCTCCCGGTCCTCTCCCAGGGCCGTGGCCGGCGGGCCCTGGGCAGCGGTCGCTGACGTCTCGCGACGCCGTGGAAGGGCGGGTCACCCCGGTCGGGGGTGACCCGCCCTTCCACGTCCCATCGCCGTCGTACGCACCCGTGGTCGGCATCGCATCACCGACGTCGGAGCGCCAACAACGCGAAGACCCCGTCCACTTGGACGGGGTCTTGTCTGTGGAGCTAAGGAGAATTGAACTCCTGACCTCCTGCATGCCATGCAGGCGCTCTACCAACTGAGCTATAGCCCCTTGCGGTTTTCGCTGGGTTCCCCCGGCGACGACGCCAACATTACCGGTCCCCTGCGCTGACCACCAAATCCTTTCCGACCGGTGCACCCTATGGGCGATTTCTGGGGTTATGACCGTCGGTGCCGAGCGTGCTGAACCGCCGCCCCCGAACCCGCCGTTCGCGGACGGCGCCGCGGCGGCGCCGAGTTGGCCCCCTGCCGCTCAGGCGGTCACGAACGAGTAGAAACGCTTGAGCGTGCAGTGCTCTTCGAGGAGCCGGCCGTAGATCGGCTCACCCTCCAGCTCACGGTAGGTCTCGATGGGGTCGCCTTTTATGATCAGCGCCCGTGCGCATTCCTCGCACCAGTACTGGTAGTCGGCGTTGACGGGTTCCATGTCGCGGACGATCGGGGTGCCGCTGCCGCACCAGTCGCATGTCCTCCTGTGTGCGCCCATCGATCAGCTCCAGCTGTGGCCGCAGGCCGTGCACACGTAGGAAATACCTCCGTTGTCACCGAGTACTTGGGCAACGTGGAGCGAGCCGCAGGAAGGGCACAGGAGGGTGGTCTTGCTCCGCATCACCACAGCGGCGGAAAGGTCGTGGACCTTCCCGCGGATGCTCGCAGGCATCGCTACTCCCTCCCGTCGGGCCGCGCCCCCTTCCGGCCGTTTGATTCTGCCACGGCCGGACCAATACGGTCAGCGACGCCTTCGTACCAGTCCGGACACGCGGCGGGAAAGAAGGTCGTCCTCAGAGGTATACGCCCGTGGGGCGCCGCGCACTCAAGGAGGTCACGGATCTCACACGAAAAATCCCGTCCCCTGCCGGGAACGGGATCTTCTGTCCGATCTGTGGAGCTAAGGAGAATTGAACTCCTGACCTCCTGCATGCCATGCAGGCGCTCTACCAACTGAGCTATAGCCCCTTGCCCCATGCGGCCGAGGCCGTATGGTGTTTCGCCCCGCTCGGCGGGGCGAACAAGAAGAACTTTAGCCTGCGACCAGCCGGAAAGTGAAATCCGGGTCCCTGCCCGCCGCCGGGGCCTTCCGCGGCCACTCAGTCGTCGTCGCCGAGCACCGGCTCGGGGAGGGTGCCGGCGTTGTGCTCCAGGAGGCGCCAGCCGCGGGCGCCCTCGCCGAGGACGGACCAGCAGCAGTTGGAGAGGCCGCCGAGGCTCTCCCAGTGGTGCGGCTCCAGGCCGAGGAGGCGCCCGATGGTGGTGCGGATGGTGCCGCCGTGGCTGGTGACCACCAGGGTGCCGTTCTCCGGGAGCTTGTCGGCGTGCCGGAGCACCACCGGGGCGGCGCGGTCGGCGACCTCGGTCTCCAGTTCGCCGCCGCCGCGGCGGACCGCCTCGCCGCGCTTCCACGCGCCGTACTCCTCGCCGTACCGGGCGATGATCTCGTCGTGGGTGAGGCCCTGCCAGACGCCCGCGTACGTCTCCCGCAGGCCCTCGTCGAGCGAGACCTCCAGGCCGGTGAGGGCGGCCAGCTCGGCGGCCGTCCTCGCGGCGCGCCGGAGGTCGGAGGCGACGATCGCGTCGGGCTTGAGGGAGGCGAGCAGCCGGGCGGCGCGGCGGGCCTGGCCGAGGCCGGTCTCGGTGAGCTCGACGTCGGTGGTGCCCTGGAAGCGGCGCTCCACGTTCCACGAGGTCTGGCCGTGCCGCCACAGGATGATCCGGCGTCCGCGGCCCTTGCGGTCCGCCGCGTCGGGACCCGCGGTCACCGCAGTTCCCCGCCCAGCTCGGCGGCCTCCTCGGCGGCCTGCAGCTTCGCGTGCTCCGCGGCCCTGCCCTTGGTGGCCTGCGCGTCGGCGGGCAGCTCCAGCTCGGGGCAGTCCTTCCAGAGCCGCTCCAGGGCGTAGAAGACGCGCTCCTCGCTGTGCTGGACGTGTACGACGATGTCGACGTAGTCCAGCAGCACCCAGCGGGCCTCGCGGTCGCCCTCCCGGCGGACCGGCTTGGCGCCGAGCTCCTTGTTCAGCCGCTCCTCGATCTCGTCGACGATCGACTTGACCTGGCGGTCGTTGGGCGCGGAGGCGAGCAGGAAGGCGTCCGTGATGGACAGCACATCGCTGACGTCGTACGCGATGATGTCGTGCGCGAGCTTGTCGGCGGCCGCCTGCGCGGCGGTGTGGATGAGCTCGAGGGAGCGGTCGGTGGCGGTCACTACATGGCTTTCCGTCGGCGGTCAGGAACCCTCACGGGCTACCCCAAGGGTCTCACGGACCGCAGACACAGCCCCACGGGTTAACGGACCCCTGGGCGACCATGCCCCGGAGCACAGCCGTCGAGGCGGCTCCGGGGCCTGCTGCCGGCGATCCGCCGGGACGGTCAGCCGGTGGTGCCGGCCGCACCCGCGGTGCCGGTCGTGCCCGTCGGGTCGGTCGTCTCGTAGTTCTGGCCGAGTACGACCGTGACGTCGGCGTTGGACGTGGTCTCGCCCTTCTTGACGGCGCTCGTGGGCAGGCCGAGGGTCTTGGCGACCTCGACGGCGTCCTGCTTGCGGGCGGCGTCGGAGTAGATCACCCGGGAGGCGGCCTCGGCGGTGCCCACGGTGCCGGCGTCGAGGAAGGTGTAACCGCCGTTGAGCAGGACCACGCGGGCCTGTTCGGTGGCGTCCTTGTCGCCGGTGGCGTTGCGGATGCCGACCCGGACGGCGTCCCCGGCCTCGGGGCTCCTGGCGGTGCCGCCGAGCAGGTCCTTGACCACGCTGTCGGAGTCCTCGGCGCTGAGGGTGCCGTCCTGCTGTACGGGGAGCAGCTCGCTCGTGTAGTCGCCACCCTTGGCGCGGTCGGCGAGCTTGGCGAGGAAGGCGCCGAGGTCCTTCTCGCCGAGCGAGGGGTCGAGGATCTGGCCGAGGGTCTGCACGGTGACCGTGGCGGCCTGGGCGTCGGAGGACAGCTTGCGCAGCACGCCCTGCATGACCTGCCCGAACCGCTTCAGCTGGGCGTCCTGCGACTCGCCGGAGGCCCGGTAGGTGGCGTAGGCGACGGCCATCTTGCCGCTGAGCGTCTGGTTCTCGCCCTTGGTGACGAGGGGCGCCTCGCCCTTCTTCTTCGCCTCCGGGTCCGGTACCGAGACGTCGGTGTCGAGGTCGATGTTGCCGACGAGTTCGACGAGGTTGCTCAAGAAGGGGGTGTCCAGGCGCCAGGTTCCCTCGATGTCGGTGCCGAGGACGGTGTCGAGTTCCTCGCGGGTGCCGGCGGAGCCGTCGTCCTCCACGGACTTGGCGAGGGTGGTCGTGGTGCCGTCGTCGCCGGTCAGGGCGAGGGAGTTGGGCAGCAGGACGGTCGCGCCCCGCTTGGTGGTGCTGTTGTCGACGAGCAGCGCCGTGGAGGTGCCGCCCTTCTTGGTGTCGTGCAGATGGACGGCGATCACAGCGCGTTTCTGGGCGCCCGCGGCGGTCGTGGTGCCGGTCTTCCCCTCGGAGGAGGAGCCGGGCAGCACACCCGCGAACCACAGGTAGCCGACGCCGCCGACCGCGACCAGGGCCAGCACGACCACCAGGGCGATCATGCGGCTCCTGGCCCGCCGCTTGGCCTCCTCGCGGCGCTCGGTGCGGTTCTCGGTGAAGTTCAGCCAGTCGATGACGTCCTCGGAGTCGTCGTCGGGCTGGTCCACGAAGGCGAACTGCTCGGTGCGGTACTCCGGATCGCCGGCCGCCGCACCGGCCTCGGGCCCGCCGTCCTCGGCGGTCTCCTGCGGGCCCGTCTGCTGCGGGATGTAGGCGGTCTGCTCGGTGACCTGGGCCTGAGGGCCGGTGACCGCGGTCTGCCCGTACGGGTCGTAGGCGTCGTACGCGGGTGCCGCTGCCTGCCGGCCCGTGTCGTAGGCGGTGCCGTAGCCCTGGGCGGGCTGCTGTTGGACATGGCCGGTCGCGTACGGGTCGTAGCCGTAGCCCTGGTCGTAGCTCTGGCCGTAGCCGTGTTGCTGCCCGTAGGGGTCGTACGCCTGTTGCTGAGGCACCTGCTGGGCGGGCGCCTGTCGGTACACCGGCTGTCCGAACTCGTCGTAGCCGACGAGTTCGTACTGCTGGTCGCCCCCGTAGCCAGCGTCGTATCGGTCGTTCACCGGTGCCCCTCTCGGCTCACTCGCCGCGGTACAGCTGCCGCTTGTCGATGTAGCGCACCACTCCGTCCGGCACCAGATACCAGACGGGGTCGCCCTTCGCGACCCTCGCGCGGCAGTCGGTGGACGAGATGGCGAGCGCCGGAACCTCAACGAGCGTGACCCCGCCCGCGGGCAGGCCGGGGTCGGCCAAAGTGTGGCCGGGACGAGTCACCCCGATGAAGTGCGCGAGGGAGAACAGCTCCTCGGCGTCGCGCCAGGTGAGGATCTGGCCGAGCGCGTCGGCGCCGGTGATGAAGAAGAGATCCGTGTCCGGGTTGAGTTCGTGCAGCTCGCGCAGGGTGTCGATGGTGTACGTGGGGCCCTTGCGGTCGATGTCGATGCGGCTCACGGAGAAATGGGGGTTCTCGGCCGTCGCGATGACCGTCATCAGGTACCGGTCCTCGGCGGCCGACACCGCGCGGTGGGACTTCTGCCAGGGCTGGCCGGTCGGTACGAACACGACCTCGTCGAGACCGAACTGGGCGGCGACCTCCTGGGCCGCCACGAGGTGCCCGTGGTGGATCGGGTCGAACGTTCCGCCCATGACGCCGAGGCGCCTGCGCCCCGTCTTCGGCGGAGTGTTCTCCGGCGCCGTGCCGGTGCTGCCGGCCCGGCCGCCGGTGGTCTCGTGCGCCTGGTCGTTCGCCTTGTCATGCTCCGGACCGGTAGGCAGTTCCTGCTCTCCCATGCGTCGAGACCCTACCGGCCCGGCGGACACACTCTGTTCGAATGTCCTTTTGCGCGGATTAGCGGTCGCGGTTGAAGCGGGTGGTGATCCACAGCAGCAGCATCAGGGCGACGAAGGCTCCGCCGCCGGTCAGGTAGGGGCTGAGGCTCTCGTGGTTGCCGCCGTGCTCCCCGCCGCCCTCGGCGGCGAAAGTGACCAAGTCGGCAGCGGTGCTGTGGAAGCTCATCGTCGGCAGGACCTATCCGTGTGGGATCGGGATAAAGACTCGGCCCATCGTAAGCGGGGGCCACGTCGGCGATCACGCCGACTCCGCCCCGAGATGAACGGACGGCGCTTCCCCGCCGTACCGTCAGTCGTCCCGCTTGTATCCGCGCAGGAGGAACCAGGCCATCAGGACGGACCCCAGGATCATCACGATCAGCACCACACGCAGCAGGTTTCCGGCGCCCTGCTCCTTCCCGGCGGCGTCCGCGGCCGCAGTGAACCAGGGGTTCGCCGTGGCGAGCGGGAGATGCTCCATGAGATCGCTCCTTACGGTTGATGCCCTGCCACGGTAACTCCGCCTAGGCTGGACTCCGCTTCGGGGGCAAGATGGGCAATCAAACGCATGGGGGATACATGCCGGACGACAGCCACGAGCAGAACGGGCACGAGAACGTGCCGAGCAGGCAGCGCAGGCGCTTCGAGGGGATCTCCTCGCGGGCGTACGAACACCCCGCGGACCGCTCGGCGCTGGTGGCGCTGCGCAAGCTCAGCGGCTTCGACACGGTGTTCAAGGCACTCAGCGGTCTGCTGCCGGAGCGCAGCCTCAGGCTGCTGTTCCTGTCCGACTCCGTACGGGTCTCGGACCAGCAGTTCGCGCACCTCAACGACATGCTGCGGGACGCCTGTTACATCCTGGACCTGGAGAAGGTCCCGCCGATGTACGTCAACCAGGACCCGCAGCCGAACGCGATGTGCATCGGTCTGGACGAGCCGATCATCGTCGTGACGACCGGGCTCGTCGAGCTGCTCGACGAGGAGGAGATGCGGGCCGTGATCGGCCACGAGGTGGGCCACGCGCTCTCCGGCCACTCGGTGTACCGCACGATCCTGCTGTTCCTGACCAGCCTCGCGCTGAAGGTCGCCTGGATCCCGCTGGGGAACCTCGCGATCATGGCGATCGTGACCGCGCTGCGCGAGTGGTTCCGCAAGTCGGAGCTGTCCGCCGACCGTGCCGGGCTCCTGGTCGGCCAGGATCTGAAGGCCTCGATGCGCGGTCTGATGAAGATCGCGGGCGGCAACCACCTGCACGAGATGAACGTGGACGCGTTCCTCGCGCAGGCCGAGGAGTACGAGGCCGGGGGCGACCTGCGGGACTCCGTGCTGAAGATCCTCAATGTGCTGCCCCGCTCGCACCCCTTCACCACCGTGCGGGCGGCCGAGCTGAAGAAGTGGGCGGAGTCCCGCGACTTCCAGCGGATCATGGACGGCCACTACCCGCGGCGCAGCGAGGACAAGGACACCTCGGTGACCGACTCCTTCCGCGAGTCTGCGGAGCACTACACCAGCCACGTGAAGAGCTCCAAGGACCCCCTGATGAAGCTGGTCACGGACATCGCGGGCGGCGCGGGCGACCTCGGCGGCCGGGTGCGGCGGGGCTTCAGCGGCTTCGCGAACGGGGGCGGCTCCGCCTCCGGCGGCACGGCGTCGGGCGGTGGTACGGGCACGGACACCGCCCAGGAGAGGCGTCCCGACGACGAGTGACGCGGCGGACACCGCCGGTGCGCCGAGAGCGCCCGGTCCGGAGGTTCCGCCTCCGGACCGGGCGCTTCCTCGTGGTGCTCACACCGTCGGCTGGGCGCTCCGGGCCAGCGAGCCGCACAGGGCGGTGGCGCCGCCCGTGGCGTACGGGTCGGTGCCGGCCGGGCCGCCGGCCTTGTCCTTCTGGCCGGCGAGCAGCGGCCGCAGATGGTTCGCGGCGTCGTCGGCGCAGGCCAGCGGTCCTGCCTGGACGTAGGAGACGAGGAGCTCGGCCTGGTGGGTGCGCAGGTCGTCCTGGTCGAAGCGGAAGTGCAGCTCGCGCCGCACGGTGAAGAGGGACGCCTCGGAACCCGCCCCGGTGCCCGCGGGGCGCAGCGCGTACACGAAGGTGTGGGCGGCGACGACCTCCAGCGTTCCGGAGTCGAACTCCGCCGCCTGGAGGGTGCCCTGGACGCGGATCCTGGTGTCGGCCAGCCGGGCGCGGGAGGGGTCGAAGCGGACCAGCCAGCCGGTGGGTGCGTGGCGTCCGTCGGCGGCGGGGTGGTCGAAGCTCTGGTCGAACTGGTCGAGCTGGTTGGAGTCGAGCAGCCGTCGCACCGGCTCGACGGTGGTGCCGCCGAGCACCCGCGGGTCGAGCGCGGAGGCGACCAGGTACTCCTTGGCGACGGTCAGCGAGGTGACGACCTGGCTGTCGGAGAAGTGTTCGGTGCGGCGGGTGGCAGGCATCGTGATGCCGTCGGCGCCGGTGCGGAAGTGGGCGGCGGGGCTGTTCTCGTACAGCGTCTCGGGGTCGTCGGCGCCGGGGACGGGGGCCTGGGGGGCCAGCGGGATCACCGTCATCCTCAGGGGCTCGGTGGAACTCGTGGCCCGGGGTTGGTACGGATGGCGGACGCCCATGTAGATCGCGGTGCCGAAGGCGATGGCGATCAGCAGGACGAGGATCAGCGCCTGCCGGGAGAGGCCGCGGCGCAGGGGCGGGCGGCGGCGGACGGCCGGGGCGTGGTCGGTGAGCCGCTCCCGGGCGGAGAACTCCTGGATGCGGGCAGCGCGAACGAACGATTCGTCGAACACGACGGATCGGTACTCGTCGTCGCCGCCACCGCCGGGGGTGCCCTCGGGTGTCCCCTCGGGTGGGTCTCCGGGCCCGCCCATACCTTCAGGGTAGGTCTGCGGGAGCTCCGGTAAACGCAGAGGTGTGCGACAACTTCTGACAGGTTCTCACCAGGATTTCGAACGCCCTATCGAGTCGTGGGTCAGGGACGGCGCGGTACCGCCGGCACGGCCGGCTGGGAGTGGTCCGCGGAGGCCGAGGGGCCGGCCGAGGTGCCCTGTTCGACTCCGGTGGTGGCGGGGGGCGGGGCCTCGTCGCCGCGGCTGGAGGAGGCGCCCCGGTACACGGCGGTGAAGGCCAGCGCGACCATGCCGATGCCCATGACCAGGGCGAGGACCCAGGCGACGGGGCGGTGCCAGCGGGTCTGCCTGCCGTAGGGCCCGGCGGGGCCGTAGCGGCCCTCCAGGATCTCGGGGTCGTCGAGATCGTCGAGGTCGTGGCCGAAGTCGGGGCCGTCGGCGAAGCCGTCGTCGTAGTCGTCGCCGCGAGGGCCTCTGGAGTGCGCCCGGCGGGCCTCGGCCTCCTGGGCCGCGGCGCGGGCCTCCGCGGCGGCGAGCAGCCGCTCGACCGCGGTCGGCTCATGGACCACGGCCGCCCGTACGAAGTCCTCGTCGAAGACCACGGAGGCGAACTCTTCGTCCATACCTCCGCGGTCGCGGTCGTCGTCGGGCTCCCAGCCGTCCGGGAACGGCGTGCCCCCCACGTCCTCCGGCACGGATCCAGAGTAGACCGGGGTGGTCAATTTGGGCAGACGGTAAGGAAATTCATCCGTTGTGCCCAGCCGGTTCGCCGGTCGCTTCGCTGGAACCGACCGGCGCCCCACGAGGCCCGTACGCCCTGCTGGGCGACGTATGCGCCGGGTGTCAGCGGCGTACGTGCCCGTCGCCCGTGACGATGTACTTGGTGCTGGTCAGCTCGGGCAGGCCCATGGGCCCGCGGGCGTGCAGCTTCTGGGTGGAGATGCCGATCTCGGCACCGAAGCCGAACTGGCCGCCGTCGGTGAAACGCGTGGAGGCGTTGACGGCGACGGTCGTGGAGTCGACCAACCGGGTGAAGCGGCGGGCGGCCTGCTGGGAGGTCGTGACGATCGCCTCGGTGTGCCCGGAGCTCCACAGCCGGATGTGCTCCACGGCCCGGTCCAGCGAGTCGACGACGGCCGCGGCGATGTCGTACGAGAGGTACTCGGTCTCCCAGTCCTCCGTGGTGGCCTCGACGACCGTGGCCCGGGTCTCCTTGGCGTACGCGAGGACGCGCTCGTCGCCGTGGACGGTGACGCCGGCGTCGGCGAGGGCGTCGAGGGCGCGGGGCAGGAACTCGGCGGCGATGTCCTGGTGGACGAGGAGGGTCTCGGCGGCGTTGCAGACGCTGACCCGCTGGGCCTTGGAGTTGATCAGGATCTCGACCGCCGTGTCGAGGTCGGCGCCCGCGTCGACGTAGACGTGGCAGTTGCCGGTGCCGGTCTCGATCACCGGGACCGTGGACTCCTCGACGACCGTGCGGATCAGGGAGGCGCCGCCGCGCGGGATGAGCACGTCGACCAGGCCGCGGGCGCGCATCAGCTCGCGCACGGAGTCACGGCTCTCGCCGGGGACGAGCTGGATGGCGTCGGCGGGCAGCCCGGCGCCGCCGACGGCGTCCCGCAGGACGCGGACGAGGGCGGTGTTGGACTCGTAGGCGGACGACGAGCCGCGCAGCAGGACCGCGTTGCCGGACTTCAGGCAGAGGGCGGCGGCGTCCACCGTGACGTTCGGGCGGGCCTCGTAGATGATGCCGACGACACCGAGCGGGACGCGGACCTGGCGCAGATCGATGCCGTTCGGCAGGGTCGAGCCGCGGACGACCTCGCCGACCGGGTCGGGCAGCGCGGCGACGTCGCGCACATCGGCGGCGATGGCGCGGATCCGCTCGGGGTTCAGCGTCAGCCGGTCGATGATCGCCTCGCTGGTGCCGGCCTCGCGGGCGCGCTCGATGTCCTTGGCGTTGGCCTCGACGATCTCACTCGTACGGACTTCCAGCGCGTCGGCGATGGCGAGCAGCGCGTCGTCCTTGTCGGCGCGCGGGAGCGGCGCGAGGTCGGCGGCGGCGGCCTTGGCGCGATAGGCGGCCCGGGTGACCGGGGACATGGAGTCGTACGGCGAGAGCGTGGTCATAAGGGAAGGGTAGTGCGCCGCGGGAGGCGGCCCCAGTCGCTGTCCCACAAGCCGAGACGGACCCCGGACGCGCCCCCGCGCGGCGGCCCGCGCCCTCTGATCCGCGCCCCCTGATCCGAGCCGCCGGGACGGCACACCTGGCCGGACAGCTTGTCCGACCGGACACCACGCCCGGCCTGACAGCACGCCTAGAACGGGTGGACACCGACGCGGGCCGCAGGTGGCGGTCCGCAGCCCTCGGCGATGCGCTGGTGGTAGGTCTGGCGGTCGATGACCTCCAGGCCGACGATCTCCCAGGGCGGCAGTCCGGCCGTACGGCGGTGCTCGCCCCACAACCGCAGGGCCACGGCGGCCGCGTCGTGGAGGTCGCGGGCCTCCTCCCAGTAGCGGATCTCGGCGTGGTCGTTGGCGTAGCGGCTGGTCAGCAGGAAGGGGTGGTCGTGGGCGAGCTGTTCCAGGCCGCGCCGCACCTCCTTCAGCGGGGCCTCGGGCCCCGAGACGCTCAGCGTGACGTGCCACAGCCGGGGCAGGTCCTGCGGCTCCCCGGCTCCGCCCTCGTACGTGTCCGAGGAGGTGACGCTGGTCAGCGTCCGCTCCTCGCCGGCCGCACGGGAGGTACCACCACCACGGGACGCCGTAGCCCCGGGGCGCACTCGTCTCACGACGGCCTCCTTCGCAACGATGCGGGCTTCGCATGGGGGGGTGCGGAATGCCCCTGGGACAAAGTTGAGCAGGCTCAGGGGCTCCGTGGGGCGGTTTTACGGAACGCGCACCGACGCGGGCCGTGCTGCGGCACCCTTCGCGGGGCGGCTGGTCAGGGGTGGAGGAGCACGAGATCGTCCCTGTGTACGACCTCTCGTTCGTACGCGGGACCCAGCTCGCGCGCCAGTTCCCGGGTCGAGCGGCCGATCAGCTGGGGGATCTCCTTGGCGTCGAAGTTGACCAGCCCGCGGGCCACGGCCCGGCCCGCGCCGTCGCGCAGTTCTACCGGGTCACCGGCGCTGAAGTCTCCGTCGACGGCCGCGATACCGGCCGGCAGCAGCGACTTGCGGCGCTCGACGACCGCGCGCACGGCCCCGTCGTCCAGGGTGAGCGCGCCCTGCGGGGTGGACGCGTGCTGGAGCCAGAGCAGCCGGTCGGCGGAGCGCTTGCCGGTGGGGTGGAAGTAGGTGCCGGTGTCACGGCCGGCAAGGGCGTCAGCGGCGTGGACGGCGCTGGTCAGGACCACGGGGATGCCCGCGCCGGTGGCGATGCCGGCCGCCTCGACCTTGGTGACCATGCCGCCGGTGCCGACGCCGGCCTTGCCCGCGCTGCCGATCTCCACATGCGCGAGGTCCTCCGGGCCCCGTACCTCCGCTATCCGCGAGGTGCCCGGACGGCTGGGGTCGCCGTCGTACACGCCGTCGACGTCGGACAGCAGGACCAGCAGGTCCGCCCGGACGAGGTGGGCGACCAGGGCGGCGAGACGGTCGTTGTCGCCGAAGCGGATCTCGTCCGTGGCCACCGTGTCGTTCTCGTTGACGACCGGCAGCGCGCCCATCGCGAGGAGCTTGTCGAGGGTGCGGGAGGCGTTGCGGTGGTGGGAGCGGCGGCTCATGTCGTCGGAGGTGAGGAGCACCTGGCCGACCCGGACGCCGTAGCGGGCGCAGGAGGCCGTGTAGCGGGCCACCAGGAGCCCCTGGCCGACGCTGGCGGCGGCCTGCTGCCGGGCGAGGTCCTTGGGGCGGCGGCGCAGGCCCAGCGGAGCGAGCCCGGCGGCGATGGCGCCGGACGAGACGAGGACGATCTCCCGCTCCCCGCCGCTACGGGCCTTGGCCAGCACGTCCACCAGGGCGTCCACCCGGTCCGCGTCCAGGCCCCCGGAGGCCGTCGTCAGCGACGAGGAGCCCACCTTGACGACGATCCGGTGCGCTTCCGCCACTCCCTGCCTTGCCGCTGACACCTGTATCCCCAATGTTCCGAACCAGCCCGGTGTGTGCAGTGCGCAATCTACGTGAGCGGCCCGGCCGGACGCGTCCTCATTTCGAGGGGCGGACGGCGCGGGTCCGCTCCGGCACGCCCCGGAGCCCCTGAGAGGAAGAGGGTGACAAACGCCTCGGAGTTCCGGGCGATATGCCCCATTGCTGGTGACTGGTCTCATGGAAGATTGCTCCTCGACCGCCCTAGGTCATACGGTCAGGATCGGCCTTCCTCGTCTCGTGCGGCATCCTGGGTCGGAAGGCGCCCGGGGGCGCGCGCACAGTGGCGGGCCACCCCCACTACTCTCATTCCCCCTCCATCCGTCGCACCCTCCGCAGGAGCCCCGCCCGTGCCCTCCGCAGGCCTCGTACCCCGCCGCATCGTGCAGCTGTCAGCGCTGTTCGCGATGTTCGCGCTCTTCACGGTCCAGATCGTCTCCGCGCTGCTGCCGAACATCGCCCTGTTCGTCGCCGCCGGCGCGGCGGGCCTCGTCTTGGACACGTATCTGCAGTACCGGGACCCCGGACTCCTCGCGCTGCTGGGCAAGGTCCGCTTCGACGCGCTGGTGCGCCAGCTGCTGCGCGACATGCTGATCCTGGTGGGCCTGCTGCGCATCGACGGCATCGACCCGCTGCGCGAGCAGGCACCGCTGCTGGTCGGCCTGTGCCTCTTCTACGCGGTGCACTTCGCCTGCCAGGGCGTCTCCGTGCTGGTCCGCCGCAGCCGCACGCTGCCGATCGTCACGCGCAACATCGACGCCTCCGAGCTGCGCCTGACGGCCGCGCCGCCGCGCATCCTGGCCCGCCGCCAGGCCCACCGGCTGCTGACCTTCTCCCTGCCGATCACCGCCGGTCTGCTGGCCACGGCGGCCACGCAGGACGCCACCTGGGGCGGCCTCGGCCTCGGCTTCGGCCTCACCCTCCTCGTCGGCGGCACGGCGTACCTGGCGACCTGGCTGCTGCCCAAGAAGCGGGCGAAGAGCGAGCAGCAGGTCATGGAGTGGCTGGACGGGTGGCTGGAGCGCTACCAGCCGACCGTCGCCATGTACTTCTCCGGCGGCACGACCTCGGCCTACCAGGCGAACATGTGGCTCTCCACGCTGTCCCGGCTGGACAAGCCGCTGATCGTGCTGCGGGAGCGCTTCATGGTCCAGAAGATCGACGCGACGGACGTGCCGATCATCTGCTTCCCGAAGGTCTCGACGATGTTCTCCCTGGAGAACTCGACCCTGAAGATGATGCTGCACCCGGCCAACGCCGCGAAGACCTCCCAGGTGTTGCGCATCCCCACCATCAAGCACGCGTTCATCAACCACGGCGAGAGCGACAAGCTGTCCTCCTGCAACCCGTACGCGAAGGCGTACGACGAGGTGTGGGTCGCCGGTCCCGCCGCGCGCGAGCGGTACGCGCTCGCCGAGGTCGGTGTCGAGGACAAGGACATAGTCGAGGTGGGGCGTCCGCAGCTGGCGCCGATCCGCCCGTACGCGGGTCCGCCGACCGGCCCGTACACGACCGTCCTGTACGCCCCCACCTGGGAGGGCTGGGACGGCAACCCGGGCAACACCTCGGTGGTCCTGGCCGGCGAGAACATCGTCCGTGCGCTGCTGGCCGACGAGAAGGTACGGCTGCTGTACAAGCCGCACCCGATGACCGGCTCGGTCGACCCTCGGGCGGGCGCCGCGAACGAGCGCATCAAGGCGATGATCCGCGAGGCGAACACGAGGCGCTCGGGGGCGCGGCCGGGTGCCGACGCCGCCGCGGAGCTGGTGCGCCGCACGACCGAGCTGGACAAGCTGACCTCGACGTCGTTCCGGTCCAGCGCGGACGAGATGGAGCGGATGCTGCTCCAGGGCACGCCGAGCGGTGACCGTGAGGCGGCCATCGCCGAGGCCACGCTGGCCTGGGAGAAGGCGTACTGGGCGTCGTTCCCCGAGTGGGAGCACCTCATCATCACCGAGGCCCGGCCGGCGATCTTCGCCTGCTTCAACGCGTCCGACCTGCTGATCAGCGATGTCTCGTCGGTGGTGTCGGACTGGCTGTCCAGCGAGAAGCCGTACGCCGTCGGCAACACGTCCGGGCTGCCGGAGGCGGCGTTCCGTGCGGCGTTCCCGACCGTGTCGGCGGGTGTCGTGATCACACCGGACGCCCGTGAGGTGCCGGGGCTGCTGGACGCGGTGCGCAACCCGCAGAAGGACCACTTCACGCGGGCCCGCGCCGATCTGAAGGAGCAGTTGCTCGGGCCGTCGGACCCGCCGTCCATCGTCCGGTTCGGTGCGGCCGTCAGGACGCTGTGCGCCAAGGCCGACGAGCGCCGGGTCCGCATGGAGTCCCGCCTCGCCGGCGAGATCCCCTCCCCCCGCCAGTCCCAGGACGAGGTGGGAGCCGAGGGAGAGACCAGCGACGCGGAGGCGCTCCGCTAGGTGCAGCCGAAAAGGCCCCGGCGGTGGATTGGACACCGCCGGGGCCTCTTCATTGCCTGCGCTACGCCGAGGTTCGGGGGACGCGAGGGGGGTGGAGCGGCTGTGGGTGCGCCGGGGGCTTGTCGCGCAGTTCCCGCGCCCCTGGGGGCTGGACCGGCGGCTGCGGAAGGCCGCCGTGGCCCCGGCACGCCGTGTCGTCGCGCGGGGCGGCAGCCGGCTCGTGGTCGTGGCCGGCCCCGCTTCCGGTGTCCCAGCCGCGGGTAGTCGTGCCGCTGGGGCGGCGCGGGTGGGCGCGGCGGTGCCTGGAGCGGCGGGTACCGCGCCCCGGGCCCCGGCGGCCGCAGCTACCGGGTGCTCTGAGGGCACGGGCCCGGGGACGCGTCGGCCCCTTTAGAAGGGCTCGAAGTCGTCGTAGGCCTGCTCGATCTCGTCGCGTTCGGCCTGGCGGTCGCGGCGGCGTTGGACGGCGGGACGGGACTCTTCGAAGCGGTGGTCCTCGCCCCGGCGGCCGAGCATCTCCGCGCCGGCCGTGACGGACGGCTCCCAGTCGAAGACGACCGCGTTGTCCTCGGGGCCGATGGCGACGCCGTCGCCGGAGCGGGCGCCCGCCTTCATCAGCTCGTCCTCGACGCCGAGCCGGTTCAGACGGTCGGCGAGATAGCCCACCGCCTCGTCGTTGTTGAAGTCGGTCTGGCGTACCCAGCGCTCCGGCTTCTCGCCGCGCACCCGGAAGAGCCCGTCGTCCTCGCGGCTGACGGTGAAGCCCGCGTCGTCGACCGCCTTCGGGCGGATGACGATCCGCGTCGCCTCCTCCTTCGGCTTCGCGGCCCGCGCCTTGCCGACGAGGTCGGCGAGCGCGAAGGACAGCTCCTTCAGACCGGTGTGGGCGACCGCGGACACCTCGAAGACCCGGTAGCCGCGGGCCTCCAGGTCCGGCCGCACCATCTCGGCGAGGTCCTTGCCGTCGGGCACGTCGATCTTGTTGAGGACGACGATCCGCGGCCGGTTGTCGAGCCCGCCGTACTGCTTCAGCTCCTCCTCGATGACGTCGAGGTCGGAGACGGGGTCGCGCTCGGACTCCAGGGTCGCCGTGTCCAGGACGTGGACGAGGACGCTGCACCGCTCCACGTGGCGGAGGAACTCCAGACCGAGGCCCTTGCCCTGACTGGCACCGGGGATCAGGCCCGGCACGTCCGCGATCGTGTAGACCGTCGAGCCCGCCGTCACCACGCCCAGGTTGGGGACGAGGGTGGTGAACGGATAGTCCGCGATCTTCGGCTTGGCCGCGCTCAGCACCGAGATCAGCGAGGACTTGCCCGCGCTCGGGTAACCGACCAGCGCCACATCGGCGACGGTCTTGAGTTCCAGGACGATGTCGCGCAGGTCCCCCGGCTCGCCGAGCAGCGCGAAGCCGGGCGCCTTGCGGCGGGCGGAGGCGAGGGCCGCGTTGCCGAGGCCGCCCCGGCCGCCCTGCGCGGCGACGAAGGAGGTGCCGTGGCCGACGAGGTCGGCGAGGACGTTCCCCTGCTTGTCGAGGACCACCGTGCCGTCCGGGACGGACAGGACGAGGTCCTGGCCGTCCTTGCCGGAGCGGTTGCCGCCCTCGCCCGGCTTGCCGTTGGTGGCCTTGCGGTGCGGAGAGTGGTGGTATTCGAGCAGGGTGGTGACGGACTGGTCCACGGTCAGGATCACGTCGCCGCCGCGTCCGCCGTTGCCCCCGTCGGGGCCGCCCAGCGGCTTGAACTTCTCACGGTGGACGGAGGCACAGCCGTGGCCTCCGTTACCCGCGGCGACATGCAGTTCGACGCGGTCCACGAAGGTGGTCATGGTGGGTGCCTCCAGTTACGCGCAATGCGTGGTGTACGGAATTGTCTCAGCTCTAACACGTCAAAGGCGGACCCGCTTCCCGCTTCGGGAAGTGAGGTCCGCCTCGACGAATCGCTCTACGGAAGCCCTGGTCGGAAGACTCAGGCGACCGGAACGATGTTCACGACCTTGCGGCCACGGCTGGTGCCGAACTGCACCGCACCGGACTGCAGCGCGAACAGCGTGTCGTCGCCGCCGCGGCCGACGCCCGCGCCCGGGTGGAAGTGGGTGCCGCGCTGGCGGACCAGGATCTCACCCGCGTTGACGACCTGACCGCCGAAGCGCTTCACGCCGAGCCGCTGGGCGTTCGAGTCGCGACCGTTCCGGGTGGACGATGCGCCCTTCTTGTGTGCCATCTCTCCTCAGTCCCTTACTTCGCAGCCGTGGGGATCTCAGTGACCTTGATCGCCGTGTACTGCTGGCGGTGGCCCTGACGACGGCGGTAGCCGGTCTTGTTCTTGTAGCGCAGAATGTCGATCTTCTGGCCCTTGTGGTGGTCCACGACCTCGGCCTGGACCTTGATGCCGGCCAGCACCCACGGGTCGCTGGTCACAGCGTCGCCGTCGACAACGAGCAGGGTCGAGAGCTCGACCGTGTCGCCAACCTTGGCGGTGGAAATCTTGTCAACCTCAACGATGTCGCCGACAGCAACCTTGTGCTGGCGACCACCGCTGCGCACGATGGCGTACACGCGGATCTCACTCTCTCGCTCGGGAACGGCACCCCCGCAGTCCAGCCACCCGACATGCGGACGGCCTCTCCCGAGGCGCCCGGCGCCCGGAAGGATGAGGTTTACGGGGATGTGGCGCGTCTGCTTACGGACACGCCGACGGTCAAGGTTACGGGGCGACGATCGAACGGGTCAAACCGAGCCCCGCCCCACGACCGCGGAACTCACCTGACCGGCTTCTCGCCGTCCGCCGGCAGCGGCTTCACACCCTTGCAGAGGTCCGTGGTGTCCGCCCGGCCCGGATAGGCGACCTTGATCACCTGGTCGAAGTGGGCCTTGTACATGTCGTGCACGGCGTCGTCGTCGACCTTGACGATCGACTCGTCGTTCTCGCGCAGCGCGGGCCCGGTGTAGTTGCCCGAGCCGGTGAAGCTGATCCTGTTGCGCACTCCGTCGTACATGCCGTCCACCAGGATGTACTTGGAGTGGATGATGTACGGCGTGGTCAGCTTCTGCCCGGGGTTCAGCGGGTCCCGGTCGTCGTTGTAGCACCGCACGGTCGGCCCGCCCGAGGTGTGCATCTTCTCCCAGGTGCCCGCGGTACCGCCCGAGCTCTTCGCGCTGTCCGACTCGGCGTACACGATGCTCACGTTGCAGCCGGCCTTCTTCAGCGCGACCAGCTTCTCCGCGATCGCCATCCGCGTGATCTTGAAGATCGCCACCCGCACCCAGGTCTTCCGGGTGACCCCGCCGGTGTCCTTGTAGGAGCACTGCACGTTGTTGAGCACCGAGTACACGCTGTCGGTGGCGCGGGTGTTCCCCGCCCGGGGGAAGAAGTACGCCTTGTAGAGGCCGTTGCTGACGGTCCGGTACTCCCAGCTCGCCCAGTCGCGGGCCACCATCGTGTCGAAGTAGTCCGCGTAGGCGTCGTACATCGTCGGGTTGTTCGGCAGCAGCAGCGCGTCGTTGAAGAACTTGGTGTGCGCGGAGGGCGTCGAGTTCGAGGTGGTCTGCACGACGACGTTCGTGGCGCCCTCGACCGCCGAGAACAGCCAGAACTTGTTGTGCATGATCGACTGCCCGTACTTCGGATCGCCGAGGCACGACTTGTCGACGGGGCAGGTCGCGATGTACGAGCCCTTCGTGCGGTCGGTGCCCAGCGCTGCCGCGAGACTGCTGTACGCGGTGTTGGCGGGGCGGTCGCTGACGCTCGACTCGTCCAGCAGGACCTGGACGTTGACGCCCCGGTCCTTGGCTGCGACGAGCGCGTTGACCACGGACGCCTCCCACACGTGGTAGACGGCGACCTTGATGGTGGAGCCGGGCAGCGCGGCGGCCGTGAGGTCGATGAGCCGCGTGCGGATGGCGAGTTGCTCGCCCTCCTCGCCCAACGGATCGTTGAAGACGGGCCCTTCCGTCCAGGTGGGGGCGGCCTGCGCGGTCCCGGCGGACATCGCCACCTGCACCCCGGCCGCCGACAGGACGGTGGCCAGCGCCACGGCCTTGCGCGCGATCCCGGCCGGCCCCACGGCACGGTGCCGCCTCGTACTCGTCAGGCGCGCACGCGCCATGCGATCCCCTCCCCGTTCCCCGCTCACGGCCCCGGGTCCTCGCCCCCACGGACGGGCCGCGCATCGAGGTAGTGCTTCAACGCTCTTGCTCGTTCGACTACGTGAGTTTTGCAGGCGTCTGCGGGTGATCCAAGAGGCAGGGGGTGTTTACGCGCCAAAAGTGGTACCCAAACCGCCCCAAACATCCCGGCATTATGTGAGGTTTCTCCCCCGGCACGGGCAACGCGAAGGCCCCCGCCCGGCAGTTGATCCGCCGGACGGGGGCCTCGCTTCCGGAGCGGGCCGTGGCCCGCCCCGGGGGGGCTCAGCTCTCGTCGGTCGAAGCGGTGACCGTGTTCGACGCCTGTTCGGCGGCGACCGTGGTCTTCTTCGAGGCCGTCTTCTTCGTCGCCGCCTTCTTGGCCGTGGCCTTCTTCGCGACCGTCTTCTTGGCGGCCGTCTTCTTCGTGGCGGCCTTCTTCGCCGTCGCCTTCTTGGCCGTCTTCCGCGCCGCCGCCTTCTTGGCGGGCGCCTCGGACTCCTCCGCGACCGCGGCGGACTCCTCGGCCGAAGCTCCGGCGGTGTCCTCCGCCGAAGCGGACGGCACGACCACGACAGCGGCCTCCTCCGGCGCGGTGGGCGCCGTCGCCTTGCGCACGGCACGCCGCCTCGGGCGGGCCGGAGCCGCGCTCTCGGCGGTGGCGGCCGCCTCGGGCTGCTCAGCCGCTTCCACGACCGGCTCGGCCACGGCTTCGACGACCGGCTCCGCGACGGACACCGTCACGACGGCCTCGTCCGCGGCCGCACCGGCGGGGGCACCCGCGGGCGCGGACACCTTCCGGGTCGCCCGACGACGTGTACGGCCCTTGGGCGCGGCCTCCTCGGCGCTCACCGCGGCCGGCGTCTCGACGACCGGGTCCTCCACCGCGACCGGCTCGGCCTCGGCGGCCTCCCGCGACTTGGGCGCCCGCTCCTCGGCCTCGTCCGACGACACCTCCGCCGCGGTCTCCCGCCGCCTCGGCGCACCCGAGGGCGCGGAGGCCCGACGGGTCGCCCGGCGGCGCGAGCGACCACGGCCGACCGCGGCCTCCGCCTCGGCGACGCTGCTGTACAACTCCTCGTCCGGCTCGAACTCGGGCGAGGGAAGCGCCACCGGCTCGGCGACCTCGGCGGCCACCTCCGCGACCTCGGCCTCGACCGGCTCCACCGGCTCGGCGGCCTCCGGCTCGACGGCCTCGGGCACGGCCACCTGCTCGTGGTCGTGCTCCGCGCCGCCCCGCCCGCGCTTACGGCGCTTGCCGCCGCCACCGGCGGTCGTCGGCTGGTCCATGTGCACGATCACGCCGCGCCCGTTGCAGTGGACGCAGGTCTCGGAGAAGGACTCCAGCAGACCCTGACCGACCCGCTTCCGGGTCATCTGCACCAGGCCCAGCGAGGTGACCTCGGCGACCTGGTGCTTCGTACGGTCGCGGCCCAGGCACTCCAGCAGGCGCCGCAGCACCAGGTCCCGGTTGGACTCCAGCACCATGTCGATGAAGTCGATGACGACGATGCCGCCGAGGTCGCGCAGCCGCAGCTGACGCACGATCTCCTCGGCCGCCTCCAGGTTGTTCCTGGTGACCGTCTCCTCCAGGTTGCCGCCCTGGCCGGTGAACTTGCCGGTGTTGACGTCGATCACGACCATGGCCTCGGTCTTGTCGATCACCAGCGAACCACCGCTGGGCAGCCACACCTTGCGGTCCAGCGCCTTCATCAGCTGCTCGTCGATGCGATACGTCGCGAAGACGTCGACCTCGGAGGTCCACTTCTGCAGCCGGTCCGCGAGGTCGGGCGCGACATGGGAGACGTACCCGTGGATGGTCTCCCAGGCGTCCTCGCCGCTGACGATGACCTTGGAGAAGTCCTCGTTGAAGATGTCGCGCACGACCCGGACGGTCATGTCCGGCTCGCCGTAGAGCAGCGTCGGGGCGTTGCCGCTCTTCGCCTTCTTCTGGATGTCCTCCCACTGCGCCTGCAGTCGCTCGACGTCACGGCGCAGCTCGTCCTCGCTCGCGCCCTCGGCGGCGGTGCGCACGATGACGCCCGCGTCCTCGGGGACGATCTTCTTGAGGATGGTCTTCAGCCGGGCCCGCTCGGTGTCGGGCAGCTTGCGGCTGATCCCGGTCATCGACCCCTCGGGGACGTACACCAGGTACCGGCCGGGCAGCGAGACCTGGCTGGTCAGACGGGCGCCCTTGTGCCCGATCGGGTCCTTGGTGACCTGGACGAGCACGGACTGCCCGGACTTCAGCGCGCTCTCGATGCGCCGCGGGCCGTTGGCCATGCCCAGCGCCTCGAAGTTGACCTCACCGGCGTAGAGGACCGCGTTGCGCCCCTTGCCGATGTCGATGAAGGCGGCCTCCATCGACGGCAGCACGTTCTGCACCTTGCCGAGGTAGACGTTGCCGACGTACGAGGTCGCCTGCTCCTTGTTGACGTAGTGCTCGACGAGCACGTTGTCTTCCAGGACGCCGATCTGGGTGCGCTCGCCGCTCTGGCGGACGACCATGACGCGCTCGACGGCCTCGCGGCGGGCGAGGAACTCGGCCTCGGTGATGATCGGGACGCGGCGGCGCCCCTGCTCACGGCCTTCCCGGCGGCGCTGCTTCTTCGCCTCCAGACGGGTCGAGCCCTTGATGGACTGCACCTCGTCCGACAGCTCGGTCTCCTTGGCGCGCCGCTCGCGCGGCTCACGGACCTTGACGACGGTGCGCTCGGGGTCGTCCGAGGCCGAGTCGGCCTCGCCGGAGGAGTCCCCGGCGCGGCGGCGGCGGCGACGGCGACGCCGGCTGCTGCTGGAGCCGGAAGCCTCGTCGCGCTCGTCGGAGTCGCCCTCGTCCTCGGCGTCCTCGTCCATCTGCTCGGCGGTGTCCTCGGCGTCCTGCCCGGCCTGCTCGGCGGCGAGCTCGTCGCCCTCACCGGACTCGCCCTCGGCCGACTCGCCCCGGCGACGACGACGGCCGCCACGGCGACGGCGGCGCCGCGAACCGCTGGTCTCCTCCTCGCCGAACTCGTCGCCGTCGGCACCGTCCTCGGCGGCCCCCTCGGGCTCCTCGGACTCGTCCGTCTCCTCGGCCTCGTCAACCTCGTCGGCCTTGTCGGCCGTCACGGGCTCCGTCTCGGCCGGCTCACCGCGGCGGCGGCGCCGGCGACGCGAACCGCCGGTGCTCTCCTCCTCGGCGTACCCGCCGCTGTCGGCGGTCTCGTCGCTGTCGGCGACCTCCGCCTCGGCCTCGGCGGCGGCCTGCGCGGCCGCCCGCTCCGGCGTCTGGAACATCGGCTCGGTGAACACCGGCGCCTGGAACACGGCCACGGCGGGCCGGGCGGGCCGCGCGGGCGCGTCCTCGGCCGCGGACGCCGTCGGCTCGGAGAACCCGACGGCCGCCTTCCGGGCGACCCGGCGCCGGGCGCGCCGGGCGCCGCCGTCCTCGCCCTCGGCGGACGCCTTGGCGGCCGGGGCGGAGGGAGTCTGGGCAGACGTGGTCCCGGCAACCGCGGGCGTCTCGGCCGGCGCGGTCGGAGCCGCAGCGGAGGTCTCGGTCGACGGAGAGCCGACGGCGGTGTCGCCCTCGGTCGGCCCCTCGGGAGCGGTCACCCGGCGCGTGGCACGACGGCGCGTGCGGCGCGGCGCGGCCTCCTCGGGGGCCGCCTCGACGGGCGCGGCGTCCTGAGCGGGCTCGGCGGCGGCCTCGACGGTCTCCGGGACCTCCGGGCTCTCCGCGGGAGCCGCCGCGGCCTCGGCCGCCTTCGGCTCACCGGCGGGCGCGGAGGCGCGGCGCGTGGCACGTCGGCGCGTACGCCCGGCGGGCGCGGCGTCGGCGGCCTCGGCGACCGCCTCGGCAGGGGCCTCCGTGACGGTCTCGGCGGCGGTCTCGGGCGCGGCCGACCCGGTGCTCTCGGCGGTTACCACGGTTTCCGCGGTCCCGGCCGCCTGGGGCGCACCGGTGGGGGCCGAAGCTCGGCGGGTGGCACGGCGCCGGGGACGCGCGGCGGGCGCGGCCTCCTCGGCGGGGGCGGAGACCTCGGCGGCGGGCGTCTCGGCGACGGCGGCGCTCTCCTCGGCGGCGGTGGCCGCCGGCACCACGGTCTCGGCGGTCTCGGTGCCCTTGGGGGCACCGGCGGGCGCGGAGGCACGGCGCGTGGCACGCCGGCGCGTACGCCCGGCGGGCCCGGCCTCGGCCACATCGGCGACCGCCTCTGCGGCGGCCTTGTCGGCCTCCTGGACCTCTTCGGCGTCCTCAGCGGCTTCGACGTCAGCGGTGGCGTCGGCCTCAGCGCTCTCCGCGGCCACGGCGTTCTCGTCCGCCACGGCGGCCGCACCGGGCTCGGTGGCCGCGAGGTCCGCGGGTTCCGCCGCCGCCACGGTCGGCTCGACCGTCTCGGCGGACGCCTCGTCCGCCGCGGACGGCGGTCCCGCGGGGCGGGACGCGGCACGGCGGCGACGGCGCGGCGGCAGGGTGTCGCTGGGCGTGTTGTGTTCGGAGCCCTGCGTGGACTCCGTGTTCTCGATCTGTTCGGGCATGCGGGCGTTTCTCCCGTCAGGCTCCCGGGCGCCGCACCCGGGTCCGGCGTGGCCGGTGACGTCCGCGGCTCGCGTCGTACGCGACTGCCGCCGTCCGGGGCGCGGGCGCCGCTCGGGAGCTCTCTGTGTCCTGTCTCGCCGGTTCCGTACGCCGTGTTGCGTACGGCCTGGCGAAAGTCTTGTGGTCGGTGCGCTGCCCGACCCAGGTGGCTCCCGGATACGAGGGCGGCGCTACGACGTCCGTCCTACGCGGGGCCTTCCGGCGCCGACGCCTTCGCGGCGGCAGTGGGGGCGGCCGTTGTGAGGGCCGCCGCTGCCTCGCGGTCGGGCGCGAGCGGGTCGGTCACCGTGCCGGTCTCTTCATCGAACAGCCCCTGCGCCAGCCTGGTCACCGCTGCGGGGACCGGCGGCGCCAGGTCGGCCACGGCGCGGAGACCGGACAGGACGTCGTCGGGTCGTACGGCAGGCGTCACGTGCCGAACAACCAGCCGCAGTATCGCACAGGGCTGGTCGGTCGGCCTATCAGCCTCCGCACTCCGCGTCTCGGCACCGTCGACGCTGTCGAGTTCCACCACGGCGGCACGGGCGTCGAACGTCCGGACGCCGTTCTTGGTCATGCGCTGGACCTCGACGGCCTCGGCCGCGTTGAAGGCCGCGACCGCGCGGGCGGCGTCCGCCGGGTCCACGCCGTCCAGCCGCAGCTCCCACACGGAGGCCGTGAGCCGGTCGGCGAGGCCGGAGGTACGGGCCTCGACCGCGTCGACGACGTCGAGCCCGGCGGGCAGGGACTCGTCGAGAAGGAGCCGGAGCTTCTCCGGGTCGCGCGCGTCGGTGAGCGCGATCTCCAGGTACTCCGCCTCACTGCCCGTGCCGGTGGGTGCGGCATTGGCGTACGACACCTTCGGATGCGGCGTGAACCCCGCCGAGTACGCCATGGGCACCTCGGCACGGCGCAGCGCACGCTCGAAGGCGCGCTGGAAGTCACGGTGGCTTGTGAACCGGAGGCGGCCGCGCTTGGTGTAGCGCAGTCGGATGCGCTGCACCGCGGGTGCGGGCGGCGGGCCTTCGGGCTGTCGCTTGCCCAGTGTCGTTCATTCCTTCGTGAGAGCGGTCGTACTGCTACCAAGAGTACGTGCCTCGGCGGCTCCCGGTTCCCGCCGGGCGACCGGCGTCGGTTCCGCCGGCCGTCCGAAGAGTGCCCTGCGCACAGCGGCGCGGGCCTCGCGGAGGGATTCGCGGGCGGTGTCCAGCGTCTGGCGGACGCTGCGGCCGACGGTCCGCGCGGCTGCGGCGGCGGGCTTCCCGATCGCGTCCCGTACGAGATGACCGGCGGGCGTGAGGACGGTCCGGTACACCCAGCGCGCCGGCTCCACGAAGATCCAGTGGAAGACGGTGGCCAGCGCCCGTCCGACGGCCGCCGAGACGTGTCCGGCGATCCGCCACGCATGGCCGAGCGCGTCCCGGACCTCGCGTCCTACGACGGCGAGGACGCGTCCGGCCGGCGCGAGCACCCACCGCCACATCGCGAGCGCGGGCAGCACGAGCAGGACGCGCAGCGTCCAGTAGAGGCCGAGCCCGAGCCCGATGAAGATCATCCGTGTGAGCCGTACGACTCCCCCGGCCGCCCACGCGAGGACGTGGCCCACGGGCGTCAGCACGTACCGGTACAGCCACCCGGCCGGTACGACGACGAGGTGACGCACCAGCCAGGCGAGGCCCCGGCCGAGCGGCACCAGCGTCCATCCGTACAGCCACACGAGCCCGGTCCCGACACCGGCGACGACCCACACCACCCCGCCCCAGGCACCGGCCGCCGCCCAGGCGACGGCACGGCCGATCGGGGTGAGGACGTACCGGTGGAGCCACACCACCGGTATGACGAGCAGCCGGTGGCCGAGCCGGCCGAGGCCCTTGGCGACCGGGACGGCGACATGGCGCCACAGCGCCACCCACGGCCACACGAGGACGGCCTCGGCGACCCACAGCAGGGCCCGCCCCACGGGTCGCAGCGCCGTGTCATTCAGGAACCGGCCCGCCACGACGAGCGCGTCCCACGCCATCCGCACCGGCAGAACCAGCACGAGCACGACGATCCGTACGGGAATCCGGATCGCGACGGTGAGGCACCCCTCCGGCGCCTGCGGTGCGGGCGTCCGCGCGGGGGGCGTCCGCCGCGCCGACGGCTCGGCCGGCTGCTGCGCGGGCCGCTTCTCCAGGTCCATGCCGACCAAGACGCCTCAGCGACCTGTCCGGATGCAGCCCGGCGCCGTCGACTTCCCTCTCCCCGGTCTGGCCCGACCCCGGGCGCGCCCGAACCGGACGGCGCCCTGGGACGCGTGGTGCGAACGCCGTCCGGAGGTCTTCCCTACCGACGCGCCGAAGGCTGTCTCAGCCGGCCGGGACCGGCTTCCTCACGGCCGGCGGCGGAGGCCTCTTGGTCATGCGGCCGCGTCGACCAGGGCCTGGAGCAGGCGCTGGGGGTCTTCGGCGATGCGGTTGCAGACGTAGAGCCACCATTCCGTGCCGAAGACGATGTACTCCCGGGTGGGGTGGCCGCGCTCGGCCATGGCCCGGAGGCGGTCGGGCCCGAGGCCGAGGAGGGTCTCGAACTCCCAGGGAACGGAATCGTGCCCCTTCCCTCCGAGGTGCTGGTCAACGCGGTTGATCAGATCCCAGTCGTGGGTGGCGAAGGAGCACGGACGGCCCGAGTCGGCCAACTGTTGCGCGTACGCAAGATAGGCGGCGGTCAGGGCCGGGTCCTCGCGCCGGTGGGCGATGGCCTCGGGTTCGAGGAAGGCGCCCTTGACCAGGCGGATGCGGCCGGGACGGGAAAGCAGCTCCGGCAGGTCGTCTGCGGTGCGATACAGACGTGCCTGGACGGTGATGCCCACATGATCGAACCGCTCGCACAGCTTGCGGTGCAGGGCAAGCACCTCGTCGGTACGGTCGGAGCCTTCAGCCGAGATCACCATCTCCCGCCCGGTGTCGGCGGTGGCCCGAGCGATGCGGGAGGCGTTGGCAAGGGCAAGCTCCGCATCGACGGCCAAGCCGATGTGGGACAGGTCCAGGGAGATCGAGCACCCGGGTGGCAGCAGCCGGGCCGCGGAGAGGAACGTGTCGGTCTCCTCCGTGGCCCGCCGCGGGTCGCGGCAGCTCTCGCCCATGTACTCGACGTTCACGCGGTGGCCGGCAGCCAGGACCTGCTGCGCCCGCTCCAGGGCGTCGTGCAGGGTTTCACCGGCCACGTACCGCCGCGCGACCTTGCGGGCCAGCGGGCCCAGGACCGGGTCACCCGGGACACGCCACTTCAGCTCCTCGTCGAGCGCGAGCCCACGCAGGACTTGGGCAGCCTGTGACGAGAGGTCGGCGTTGGCGGCGGAAATCTGCGTGGTCATGAGATGTGCCTCGCTGTTCGCGGGATGGATGAACGCCTGCGAGCCTTCCACTCCCGTGCTCCCACCTGAGAGTGGCAGAGACGACAGGTAAGCTGAAATTCCTGCCACTGTCGTAGGAGGGGGATCGGGAACGGATGCTTCACGACGTCGCCGTCCTGGCCCTTCAGGGTGCCCACGCATACGAGCTGGGCGTGTTCTGCGAGGTCTTCGGGATCGACCGCAGCGATGACGCGCTGCCCGTGTACGACTTCGCTCTCGTCTCGGCCACCGGCGACAGCGTGCCGACCCGCCACGGCTTCGAGGTGCGGGCCCGGCACGGCCTGGAGCGGCTGGCCTCGGCGGACCTCGTCTGCATCCCGGCCTACGACCTCGATGTGCGCCAGCCGGACCATCTGACCGAGGAACTGCGGGCTGCCGTGAAGCGTGGCGCTCGGGTCCTGAGCATCTGCACCGGGGCCTTCCTCCTGGGCGAGGCCGGGCTGCTCGACGAGCGACGCTGTACCACGCACTGGCGCTACACCGACGAACTCGCCCTCCGCCACCCGCGTGCCCGGGTCGAGTCGGACGTGCTCTACGTCGACGAGGACCCGGTCATCACCGGCGCCGGCACCGCCGCCGGCGTCGACACCTGCCTCCACCTCATCCGCAAGGAGCACGGCAGCGCCGTCGCCAACGCGATCGCCCGCCGCATGGTCACACCCCCACACCGTGACGGCGGCCAGCACCAGTACCGCCAACGCCCCCTCCCCCGGGAGGGGACCGGGTCCCTCGCCCCTGTCCTGGCCTGGGTGGAAGCCAACCTCGACCAGGACCTGACCGTCGACGCGATGGCCCACCGCGCCCACCTCTCCCCACGGACCTTCGCCCGACGTTTCCGGCAGGAAACCGGGACCACACCACTGCAGTGGCTGACCGGACAGCGAGTCCTGCTCGCGCAGCACCACCTGGAGACCACAGACGACCCGGTGACCGCGATCGCCCACCGCACAGGCTTCGGCACCGTCGACAACCTCCGCCACCACTTCGCCCGACACCTCGGCACGACTCCCCAGGCATACCGGCGGGCGTTCAGAGCCCTGCCCACCAGCCGACGATCCGCGCCCCGCACAGTTCCACCAAGGCCGCGCAGTACTGACTGATCGCTGTCCGGTAGCGCCTCAATCACCCGATCGAGTGGCCCGCCCACGTCAGTGAGAGTGACCGCTCGATACGCCTCGAGCCGTCGGGCCCCTCGGTCACGGCATGGACCGCAGGGGCGGGTGCTGCGTCGTTATCCCTGAGGGCTGGAGCAGTGGCGGAGGTTCGGGGCCGGGATCCTCGGTAACAACGACGCCGGCGGCCGCGTGGTCGAAACCGGCTGGCCAGCGAGTGTGCTCGCTGGCCACCGCGCCGGTCAGACGTGCCTGGAGAAGGTCGGCCGTGCTCAAGTCGGAGCCACGCAAGTCGGCCAGGCGCAAGTCGGCGCGGCAGAAGACAGCGCCGCCTGCGTCGGCCTTGCGCAGGTTCGCCTCGCGCAGGTCGGCCTCGGTGAAGTCCGCGTCACGCAAGTCGGTTTCGACCAGTCGTGCGCCCCGCAGGTCAGCCAGAACGCAGCGTGCCCGGCGCAGGATCGCCGTCTTGAGGTCGGCGTGCCGCAGGTTGACCGAGACGAGAGACGCCTGCGTCAGGTTGGCGTGGTACAGGCCCGCCGCCTCCATACAGGACCGGTCGAGGTTGACCTCATGCAGCCACAGCCCGTCGCAGTCGCCCGGCGCAGGTCCGTAACACTGAGGTTCACCCAGGACTGCTCCCGGGGTTGCAGCAACAACACGCCGAGCCCGGTCAGCGCCACCTGGGCGTCGGCGGCACGGACCTCCAGCGGCACGACGTCGTTGATGGGCACGTCCGTCGCTGGCGCTTCCGGTCCGGCGGGCGGCCAGGGCAGGTGTGTACGCAGGTAAGCGGCCTGGATGGAGATGACGGCCTCGCGGTCTCGGGCGGAGTGCTCCGCGATTCGCCACAGCGCGTGGAGCCCGCCGATGCGTGTTTCCAGCTTGTCACTGCCGAGCTGATCGACGGCCGTGCTGAACCGGTCGGTGACATAGCCCTCCTGGGTGGCGCGCAAGCCGTCCTGGCTGACTCGCAGTTGCCGCCAGGTGGCGTACGCGCCGAACAGCACGACCATGCCGCCCACGGCCTGCAGAAGTGTCGTACGGACGTCGTTTACCGCCTTCAGCCGGTCCTGCGCAGCGACGCTCGCCCCGGCGAGATCGTGGTCGACCACCACACCCGGCAAGACGACGAGCACCGCGCCCAGAACGGCCAGCCCTGCTGTCCCGGCGAGCAGGGCCCCGATCGCACGATGCCTGACCAGCCGGTCGCGCCACGGCCTGCGGCGGTCCGGCTCCCCCATCTCCATGGGCATGGGAGCCTAGGCGCCGCTCAGAAGACGATCAAGATGTACGACTTGGAGCGGCGGCGCTCCACTCCCACTGGCCCGACGGGCAATCACCGGACGACGGCAGAGCGTTGCCAGTTCTCATCGACATTCTCGACCCCTGTGATCGCTAAGTGCTGCCCGAAACCGTCGATAAACGTTGCCCACTCTCGCCTACAGAACCATGCGGGACGGCTTCGCGGGGCCACTGCACGTACTTCTTCACGACGCTCTCGCCACCGGGATAGCCGCGCTCGCGAACAGGCGGCAACGGCGAGTACACCAGGCCAGCGGCGCCGACGCCGCGCTCAAGGCGTGATGTAGTCCCCCCAGCCAAACGTCGCCACGTACGCGCGTCGCACGGCGTTCCATCCACGCCAATCGCGCAGACGCGCAACCAACAACGCCATGGAGTACCAGGCACCGAAACAGCCTGCGATTGTCCATGCCCATCCGAGGCTTCCCAGGTTTGCGACGACAACCACCGCGATGGCGGTCGCCACCAAGCCGACGTGAGCGCCGCGCACATCCACACTCATGGCACGGCGCACCGACCGGCGGTCCGCGGGTGCATCCCGCGCAAGCCGATGCTCCGCAGCCGCACCTTCACCGTCGAAGTCAGCGCCGCCCGTCACGGGCACCTCCGAAGCGCTCGGTCACCGGCACCGTGTCAGACCCACTCCTCGGACAGAACCCGCGAAGAGCCTCCAGGAGGCGGCAGCGGCGTCCGAGGCGCATCCCGTGAGGTCCGCTGCCGCACGCCGCGAGCACCAAGCCCACGAAGCACAGCGGCAGCCTCCTCCTCCGTCACGTCCGCCAGCGCGTCCACGATGCGCCGCAGCGCCTCACTGACCTCAGTGCCCGTGCCCGTGTCCGCTGGTCGCAGCGTCCTTCTTGACCGTCAGCGGCAGCAGCTTCCTGCCGGTGGGGCCGATCTGAATGTGCGTGTCCATCTGAGGACACACCCCGCAGTCGAAGCACGGCGTCCAGCGGCAGTCCTCCACCTCGGTCTCGTCGAGGGCGTCCTGCCAGTCCTCCCACAGCCAGTCCTTGTCGAGACCGGAGTCGAGGTGGTCCCAGGGCAGGACCTCTTCGTAGGTGCGCTCGCGGGTGGTGTACCAGTCGACGTCCACACCGAAGTCGGCGAGGGCCTTGTCGGCGCAGCTCATCCAGCGGTCGTAGGAGAAGTGCTCGCGCCAGCCGTCGAAGCGGCCGCCGTCCTCGTAGACGGCGCGGATGACGGCGCCGATCCGGCGGTCGCCCCGCGAGAGCAGGCCCTCGACGATGCCCGGCTTGCCGTCGTGGTAGCGGAAGCCGATGGAGCGGCCGTACTTCTTGTCGCCGCGGATCTTGTCGCGGAGCTTCTCCAGGCGGGCGTCCGTCTCCTCGGCGGAGAGCTGCGGGGCCCACTGGAAGGGGGTGTGGGGCTTCGGGACGAAGCCGCCGATCGACACCGTGCAGCGGATGTCGTTCGACCGCGAGACCTCACGGCCCTTCGCGATCACGTTCATCGCCATGTCGGCGATCTGGAGGACGTCGTCGTCGGTCTCCGTCGGCAGGCCGCACATGAAGTACAGCTTCACCTGGCGCCAGCCGTTGCCGTAGGCCGTGGCGACGGTCCGGATCAGGTCCTCCTCGGAGACCATCTTGTTGATGACCTTGCGCATGCGCTCGGAGCCGCCCTCGGGCGCGAACGTCAGACCGGACCTGCGGCCGTTGCGCGTCAGCTCGTTCGCCAGGTCCACGTTGAAGGCGTCCACGCGGGTCGACGGGAGCGACAGACCGATCTTGTCCTCCTCGTACCGGTCCGCCAGGCCCTTGGCGATGTCGCCGATCTCGCTGTGGTCCGCGGAGGACAGGGACAGGAGGCCGACCTCCTCGAAGCCCGTCGCCTTCAGGCCCTTCTCGACCATCTCGCCGATGCCCGTGATGGAACGCTCGCGCACCGGGCGGGTGATCATGCCGGCCTGGCAGAAGCGGCAGCCGCGGGTGCAGCCTCGGAAGATCTCCACCGACATGCGCTCATGGACCGTCTCGGCCAGCGGCACGAGCGGCTGCTTGGGGTACGGCCACTCGTCCAGGTCCATGACCGTGTGCTTGGACACGCGCCACGGCACACCGGACCTGTTCGGTACGACGCGGGCGATACGGCCGTCGGGGAGGTACTCGACGTCGTAGAAGGCCGGGATGTACACCGAGCCGGTCTTCGCCAGGCGGAGCAGGACCTCCTCGCGGCCGCCGGGACGGCCCTCGGCCTTCCAGGCGCGGATGATCTCGGTCATGTCGAGGACGGCCTGCTCGCCGTCGCCGATGATCGCCGCGTCGATGAAGTCGGCGATCGGCTCCGGGTTGAAGGCGGCGTGGCCGCCGGCCAGGACGATCGGGTCGTCGAGCGTGCGGTTCTTGGACTCCAGGGGGATCCCGGCGAGGTCCAGGGCGGTCAGCATGTTCGTGTAGCCCAGCTCCGTGGAGAAGGACAGGCCGAACACGTCGAAGGCCTTCACGGGGCGGTGGCTGTCCACCGTGAACTGCGGCACCCCGTTGTCCCGCATCAGCTGTTCGAGGTCGGGCCACACGCTGTAGGTGCGCTCCGCCAGGACGCCCTCGCGCTCGTTGAGCACCTCGTAGAGGATCATGACGCCCTGGTTGGGCAGACCGACCTCGTACGCGTCCGGGTACATGAGTGCCCAGCGCACGTCGCAGGCGTCCCACTCCTTGACGGTGGAGTTGAGCTCACCGCCCACGTACTGGATCGGCTTCTGCACATGCGGGAGCAGGGCCTCTAGCTGTGGGAAGACCGACTCGACAGACATCGCGGGGATTACCTTCGTGAGCTGACAGGGGTGACCATCTAGCGTAACGCCCCGGGAGCCGCCCCTCGCACGCCGACGGTCACCGCACCCCGGCCCCTCAGAAGGCGCCGTCGGCCGTCATCGTCCGCCATGCCTCCGGCAGCGCCGCCTCGGCCAGCTCCGCCCTGCGCTCCTCCCTGCCGTACAGCACCCCGTACGTGAAGGAGCTCTCGCCCGCCTGGCCGGCCTGGAACGCCATGTCGCGCAGGGCGTCACGGGCCATCACGCTGTCCTGGTGGTCGCCGAGGAGGGACTGGAGGGCCTTCATGTCCCGCACGAGCCGCTTGGCGGGCTTGCCGAGGAGCGGGGTCGCCGCCTCGGCCGCGTACCGGGTGCGCTTGGCCTTCTTGCGGGCCTCGTGCATGGCGAGGTCCCGCGCGGAGCCGGACGGCTCGGCCAGGGCGTGCTCCACCAGGTCCGACACCTTGCCGAAGGCCCGTTTCACCGCCTTGCCGATCACCTTCTCCGGATCGCTCCCGGCCCCTTTCAGCAGCGGCGGTTCGGCGATCACGGCGTCCAGGGTCCGCAGGAGCGCCAGATACCGCTCGCTGTCCAGGGCGGCGATCAGACCCTGGCGGGATCCGTGGCTCCCCGCCTCCACCCAGGTCCGCACCCGGGTGCGGATCGAACCGACGACCAGGCCCTCGGGCAGTTCGGCGAGGGCCTCCGTCACCCGCTCCGCCAGCACCTCGTGGTCCCGGCCGACGCCCAGTTCCCCCGCCAGCCACTTCAGTTCCTCACCGATCGGGTCGGTGACGTTCCGGTCCAGCACCTTCCCGTACGACTTGAAGGTGCTGCGCAGCCGGCGGGTGGCCACGCGCATGCCGTGCACGGCGTCGAAGAGGTCGCGGCGGACGGCCGGGTCGAGTTCGACGATCGCGTCCCGCTGGGTGCGGGCGTACGCGAGGACGTACTCGGCGGCCGAGCCGGGCTGCCCCGCGGCCCCGCCGCCCTTCTTCTTGGACTTCGACTTGGACTCCGACTTGGACTTGGACTTGGACTTGGACTGGGCCGGGGAGCCGGATTTCGATCCGGGCTTCCCGGCCGCCGTCTCCCGCAGGGCCCTCGCCAGCTTGGAGGGTGACGCGGACGGCCGCACGCCCGCCTTGCGCAGCTTCTTCTCGACCTTGTCGAGGAACGCCGGGTCGCCGTCGTCCGCGAGTTCCACCTCGATCTCGGACCACTGCGCGGTTCGGCCGCCGTCGATGAGCCGCTCGGCGTGCACGGCGTCCACACTGACCTCGGCGAGCAGGGTGCCGTCCGCGTCGAGCAGATCGCTGACGTCCCGTGTGGACCGGAGCCGGACCAGCGGCACCAGTTCGGCCTCCCGGACCCGGGAACGCACGAGCCCCGCCAGGTCGCGGGGCAGCGTCTCGGACAGCGGGGCCCGGATCTCGTCCCGTACTCCCGAGGAGACGGGGAACTTCAGGTGCCAGCCGGCGTCGTCGCCCCCGGTGCGGCGCCGCAGCGTGATCGAGGCGGCGGCGAGACGTTCGTCGGGGGTGTCGTAGTAGACGGCGTCCAGTTCCGCCACGCCCTTGTCGACGACCGTCGCGACCCCGGCCACACCGGTCAGATCCGGCAGGCCGCTCTCGTCGGACTCGTACTTACGCTCGATCTCGCGCTTGGTGTCCGCCATGAACCGAATCTAGTCGGACCGGTGGCAAAAGGGCAGCCCACGCTCTCCCTGAAGGAGCGCGTGGGCCGTCGTCCGCAGGGGCCTCCGCGGCGGGGCTGAGGGACACCCCTCAGGCCGACATCGGCCGCTCCACCCTGATCGACTGCAGCAGCCCCACGGCCACCCACACCGCGAACATCGACGAACCGCCGTACGACACGAACGGCAGTGGCAGGCCGGCGACCGGCATGATGCCGAGGGTCATACCGATGTTCTCGAAGGACTGGAAGGCGAACCACGCGATGATGCCGCCCGCGACGATCGTGCCGTACAGCTCGGTGGTCTCGCGGGCGATCCGGCAGGCGCGCCACAGGACGACGCCCAGCAGCAGGATGATCAGCCCGGCTCCGACGAAGCCCAGCTCCTCGCCCGCGACCGTGAAGACGAAGTCGGTCTGCTGCTCCGGCACGAACTGTCCGGTGGTCTGCGAGCCCTTGAACAGCCCGGTGCCGAGCAGTCCGCCGGAGCCGATGGCGATCCGGGCCTGGTTGGTGTTGTAGCCGACGCCCGCAGGGTCCAGCTCGGGGTTGGCGAAGGCCGCGAACCGGTTGATCTGGTACTCGTCGAGCACCCCCAGCTGCCAGACGGCGATGGCGCCGATCGCGCCGGTGCCGATGAGACCGAGGATCCACCGGTTGGACGCGCCGGAGGTGAGCAGCACGCCCAGGACGATGACCACCATGACCATGACCGAGCCGAGGTCGGGCATGAGCAGCACGATCAGTATCGGGACGGCGGCGAGCCCGAGGGCCTGCACGACGGTGCGATGGTCCGGGTGCGGTTTGTCACCCGCGTCGACCCGCGCGGCGAGCAGCATCGCCATCCCCAGGATGATCGTGATCTTCACGAACTCGGAGGGCTGGAGCGAGAAGCCGCCGCCGATGACGATCCACGCGTGGGCGCCGTTGATGGTCGCGCCGAGCGGGGTCAGCACCAGCAGGATCAGCAGGAGCGAGATGCCGTAGAGGATCGGCACGGCCGTGCGCAGCGTGCGGTGGCCGAGCCAGACCGTGCCGACCATCAGGGCGAAGCCGATGCCGGTGTTGAGCAGGTGCCGGAGCAGGAAGTAGTACGGGTCGCCCTGGTTGAGTTCGGTGCGGTTGCGGGTCGCCGAGTAGACGAGGGCGGCGCCGATCAGGGAGAGCGCGATGGCCGAGAACAGTATCGGCCAGTCGAGCCGGCGGGCGAGCGAGTCGCGGGCGAGCAGCCGGGTCCAGCCGGATCGTTCGGGTCCGTACCCGGAGACGGAGAAGCTGTTGCCGGTCATACGGACGTCCTCCGTGTGAGCGCTCCGCCGGGTGTGCCGGGATGGGCCGTCGCCGGTCGGACGCGGCACCGCCGTGGCCGGTCGCGCGGTTCCCCGCGTCCCTTCGGGGTGCTGCCGCGGCCGGTACGACGTCGCGCCGCCCGGTTGCCGTTGCCGCCGCGGGTGCTGAGGATCGCCGGCACGTGGTCGGCGACCGCGGTGTCGTCGCCTCGCTCGGTGACGGTGGCCGGGGCGGCCGGGTCGGCGTTCACGGTCCCGGCACCCTGCCCGAAGGACACGGGCTGGGCCTGCGGGCCGGCGGCCACCGTCCGGGCCTCCTCCTCGGCCAGTTCCTCGTCGGTCTTCTTCGGCGGGTACGTGTCCAGCTTCGGGGCGTCGATCGAACCGTCGGACTCGATCTTCGGCAGCTTCTTCTGCGGGGTCGGCAGCAGCGCCTTCTTCTTGTCGATCTTGCCGTCCTCGGAGACGCCGTACAGGGCGTTGTAGAGCTTGCGCACGGCGGGCGCCGAGGCGCCGGAGCCCGTACCACCCTGGGAGATCGTCATGACGATCGCGTAGTCCTCGGTGTACGTGGTGAACCATGAGGTCGTCTGCTTGCCGTAGACCTCGGCGGTGCCGGTCTTGGCGTGCATCGGGATCTTGTCCTGCGGCCAGCCCTGGAAACGCCAGGCTGCCGTACCGCGGGTGGCGACTCCTTCGAGGGCTTGGTCTATCTCGTCGCGGGTCTGCTTCGACATCGGGAGCTTGCCGTGGGACTTGGGCGCGATCTCCCGCACGTGCTTGCCGTCGGGGCTGATGACGGCCTTGCCGACGGTGGGGTCGTACAGGGTGCCGCCGTTGGAGATGGCGGCGTAGATGGTGGCCATCTGGATGGGGGTGACGAGGGTGTCGCCCTGGCCGATGGAGTAGTTGACGGAGTCACCGGCGCGCAGGCGGTTGCCTTCGAGGCAGTTCTCGTAGGCGATCCGCTCGGCGTAGGTGCCGGTCTTCTTACCGGTCTTGCACCAGACGTTCTTGTTGGCCTTCCAGTAGTCCTGCTTCCACTTGCGGTCGGGGATGCGGCCGGTGACCTCGTTGGGCAGGTCGATGCCGGTCTCGGCGCCGAGGCCGAACTGGTGGGCGGTCTTGTAGAACCAGTCCTTGGCGTTCTTCTTCGGCTTGGTGCCGCCGTCGCGCTTCCACTCCTCGTGGGAGAGGCGGTAGAAGACGGTGTCGCAGGAGACCTCCAGGGCGCGGCCGAGACTGATCGCGCCGTACCCCTTGGACTCGAAGTTCTTGAAGACCTGGCCGCCGATGGAGTACGAACTGGAGCACTCGTAGGGGCCGTTGAAGGAGTAGCCCGCGTTCACCGCGGCGGCGGTGGGGATCACCTTGAAGACGGAGCCGGGGGCCGACTGGCCCTGGATGGCGCGGTTCAGCAGCGGGTAGTTGGACTTCTTGCCGGTGAGCTTGGCGTAGTCCTTGGCGGAGATGCCGCCGACCCAGGCGTTGGGGTCGTAGTCCGGGTTGGAGGCCATGGCGACGACGCGGCCGGTCTTGGCCTCCATGACGACGACGGCTCCGGAGTCGGCCTTGTAGTTGGTGCCGGTGTTCCGGTCCATCTGCTTGCGGGCTTCCTTCATCGCCTCGTTGAGTTCGTACTCGGCGATGCGCTGCACCCGGGCGTCGATGCTGGTGACGAGGTTGGCGCCGGGCCGTGCGGGGTCGGCCTCGGCCTCGCCGATGACTCGGCCGAGGTTGTCCACCTCGTAGCGGGTGACGCCGGCCTTGCCGCGCAGTTCCTTGTCGTACTGGCGTTCAAGGCCGGACCGGCCGACCTGGTCGGAGCGCAGATACGGGGAGTCGGTGTCCTGCGCCTTGGTGATCTCCTCGTCGGTGACCGGCGAGAGGTAGCCGAGGACCTGGGCGGTGTTGGCGCCGCCGGGGCTGGCGTAGCGCCGTACGGCCTGGGGTTCGGCGGTGATGCCGGGGAAGTCCTCGGAGCGCTCGCGGATCTGGAGGGCCTGCTTGGCGGTGGCCTCGTCGGTGATGGGGATCGGCTGGTAGGGCGAGCCGTTCCAGCAGGGCTGGGGGGTCTCGGAGTCGCACAGCCGGACCTTGTCCATGACCTCCTTGGGCTTCATGCCCAGGACGCCGGCGAGCTTGGTGAGGACGGCTTTGCCGTCGTCGTCCATCTTCAGCAGTTCGGTGCGGGAGGCGGAGACGACCAGCCGTGTCTCGTTGTCCGCGATGGGCACTCCGCGCGCGTCCAGGATGGAGCCGCGCACGGCGGGCTGGACGACCTGCTGGACGTGGTTGCCGGAGGCCTCCTTGGCGTAGGCGTCGCCCTCGCGGATCTGGAGGTACCAGAGGCGGCCGCCGAGGGTGCCGAGGAGGGAGAAGACGAGGATCTGGATGATGACGAGCCGGATCTGGACCCGTGGGGTCCGGCCGGTCTCCGGGATGTTGGTCACTGTCTCCCCCTCTCAGTGCGTGGACGAGTGCGGCCGGTACATGGGGTGGGGCGCCCGGTTGTGGTCGGTTCCCCTCGGCGTTTCGCGTGCCGTGGTTCGTGCGGTGGTGTGTGCCGTGTGACGTGCCCTCACAGCCGCTTGACCCCCTTGATGCGGCCCGCCCTGGCCGCCCGGGAGCGCGCGGCCTTCATGCGCAGACCCCCGCGCTGGCGGCCGATGCGCAGACCCGTGCCGGAGGAGAGCCAGCCGGCGGAGACGTCGGCGGCCTTGGCGGCGTTGCCGGTCTCGGCGAGCGGGTCGTTGTCGGCGCGCCGGGCGAGCGCCATGATGCCGGGCACGACGAAGGGCGCGAGCAGCAGGTCGTAGAGGGCGGCGGTGAACAGCAGGCTGGGCAGTCCGACATGGCGGGCGGCGTCGTCGCCGACGAGGGCGCCGACGCCGGAGTACAGCAGCGTGGCACCGAGTGCGGCGACGACGACCACGACCATCGGCCCGGTGGCCGACTTGAGGCGGCCGGTCTCGGGCTTGGCGAGGCCCGCGAGGTAGCCGATGACGCAGAGGACCAGGGCGTAGCGTCCGGCGGCGTGGTCGGCGGGCGGGGCGAGGTCGGACAGCAGTCCGGCGCCGAATCCGATGAGGGCGCCGCCGACATGGCCGTACGCCAGGGCGAGCCCGAGGACGGTGAGGAGCACGAGGTCGGGTACGGCGCCCGGCAGGTGGAGTCTGGCGAGGACGCTCACCTGGATCACCAGGGCGACGATCACCAGGGTGGTGGAGAGCAGCATCCGGTTGAAACGCATGAAGGGGTCAGCTCCTACTGTCCTACGTCTACTGCTCGGGCCGGCCGTCGGCGGCGCCGCCGGGTTCGTTCACGCCCGGGGTGACGGTGACCGTCACGGTCGGCCGCGGGGTGGGCTTCGGTTTGGCCGGAAGCACCGTGTCACGCGGGTCCTTGCGGGGCGGCTGCACGACGACGCCGACGATGTCGAGCTGGGTGAAGGCCACGTACGGCTTGACGTAGACGGTGCGGGTGAGGTCGCCGCCGGAGGGGTCGACGCGGGAGACGACACCGACGGGGACGCCGGGCACGAACGGCTTGTCGGCCTGGGAGCCGAACGTGACGAGACGGTCGCCCGCCTTCACCTTGGCCTTGCCGTTGAGGAGTTCGACGCGCAGCGGGCGGTCGCCCTGGCCGGAGGCGAAGCCGAGTTCGTCGGTCGCCTCCATGCGGGTGCCGACGGTGAAGTCCGGGTCGTTGGCGAGGAGGACCGTCGCGGTGTTCGGGCCGACGGTGGTGACGCGGCCGACGAGCCCGTCGCCGTTGAGGACGGTCATGTCGCGGGTGATGCCGTCGTCGCTGCCGATGTCGATGGTGACGGTCCAGGAGAAGCCCTGGGCCGCTCCCACGGCGATGACCTCGGCGCCCTTGATGCCGTACCGGCCGTTGGCGGCGGTCTTCAGCATCTTGTCGAGCTGGCGCACCCTGCTGTTGTTGCGGGCGTCGCTGCCGAGGGACGCCTTCAGCTCCGCGTTCTCCTTCTCCAGCGCGGTGAGGCGGTCGTGGCGGGAACCTGAGTCGCGGACCGCGCTTATGGCGTTGCCGATCGGGTCGACGGCGGTCGACACCCCGTCCTCGATCGGGCCGAAGACGGTGGCCGCGGCACGTCGGGCACCGTCGACCGGTGAGTCCTCCCCGCCGCGGATGTCGACCGTGATCAGCGCGAACGCTACGGCGATCAGCAGCACCAGGAGCAGCCGGCTCTCTCGTGTGTCCCTCACGTGCGGCGGCCGTGCCTTCCTCATAGGAATTCGACAGGAATGGGGGAATTCGGGTAGCCCCTGGGAAACCCGGGACGGGAACCGGAGGGGCGCTTTGTGGAGCTTATGCCTCGATATCAACGATCCGCCGTACGAGAGGAACTCGTCTCGTACGGCGGAATCGAAGTGTTACGTCATCTGCGGGGCTGGGCGTCCAGCACCTGCTGCAACGCCTCGAACTCCTCGACGCACTTGCCGGAACCGAGCGCCACGCTGTCCAGCGGGTCCTCGGCGATGTGGATCGGCATACCGGTCTCACGGCGCAGTCGCTCGTCCAGTCCGCGGAGCAGCGCGCCGCCGCCGGTGAGGACGATGCCGCGGTCCATGATGTCGCCGGAGAGTTCCGGCGGGCACTTGTCCAGGGTCGTCTTGACGGCGTCGACGATGGCGTTGACGGGCTCCTCGATCGCCTTCCGCACCTCCGCGGCGGAGATGACGACGGTCTTGGGCAGCCCGGACACCAGGTCACGGCCCCGGATTTCGGTGTGCTCGTCAGCGTCGAGGTCGTACGCCGAACCGATCGTGATCTTGATCTGTTCGGCCGTCCGCTCACCGAGGAGGAGGCTGTACTCCTTCTTGATGTGCTGGATGATCGCATTGTCCAACTCGTCGCCCGCGACGCGGATGGACTGGGCGGTGACGATGCCGCCGAGGGAGATGACCGCGACCTCCGTGGTGCCGCCGCCGATGTCCACCACCATGTTGCCCGTGGCCTCGTGGACCGGCAGGCCGGAGCCGATGGCCGCGGCCATGGGCTCCTCGATGATGTGCACCTGGCGGGCGCCGGCCTGGGAGGACGCCTCGATGACGGCGCGCCGTTCGACACCGGTGATGCCGGACGGAACGCAGACGACGACCCGGGGCCGGGCGAGATAGCGCCGCTTGTGGATCTTCAGGATGAAGTAGCGGAGCATGCGCTCGGTGATCTCGAAGTCGGCGATGACGCCGTCCTTCAGCGGACGGACCGCGACGATGTTGCCGGGCGTCCGGCCGATCATCTTCTTCGCCTCCGCGCCGACCGCGAGGATGCCACCGGTGTTGGTGTTGATCGCGACGACGGACGGCTCGTTCAGTACGATCCCGCGACCCCTGACGTACACCAGCGTGTTGGCGGTCCCGAGGTCGACAGCCATGTCACGGCCGATGAACGACATTGAGTTCCCCATCAGGATTCGTCTGGCCTTCCCGAGTGGAGCACTGAGGGCTTTTGAGGGCGTTTCAGGGCTTTTTCGGGTCGGCGAAGTGGGTGCTGTGACGTGAAGGCTTACATCGTAGTCTCGCCCGCACGAACACTGCGCGAGGGTCTTCGCCATTGTGGGCATGCGATGCGCCGCCTCGCCTCTGGAGACGATCCATCGGGGGTGCGCGTTCCCCCGATCGCCACGCATATGCCGTTGTACGGCCGCGTTTTCGGAGATGTGGCAGGTCAGGCGGGGAGTAGGCCGTGTGGGTGGTGGCCGGATACCGCGGCGGAACAAGGGCGGTGGGGGCGAGCGGACCTCACCGCCCCCGCCGCCGCGAAGGGTACTACGCCCGGCCGGGGAAGAAGATCTTGACCTCGCGTTCGGCCGACTCCTCGGAGTCGGACGCGTGGATGAGGTTCTCGCGGACGATGACGCCGTAGTCACCGCGGATGGACCCGGGCGCCGCGGCGATCGGGTCGGTCGGACCGGCCAGCGCCCGCACACCCTCGATGACGCGCTCGCCCTCGACGATCAGCGCCACGACCGGCCCGGAGGACATGAACTCCACCAGCGGCTCGTAGAACGGCTTGCCCTTGTGCTCGCCGTAGTGCTGCTCCAGGGTCTCCTGGTCGAGTGTCCGCAGTTCCAGCGCGGTGATCTGCCAGCCGGCCTTCCGCTCGATACGGCTGATGATCTCGCCGGTCAGGCCACGCCGGACGGCGTCGGGCTTGAGGAGGACGAGGGTGCGCTGGCTCACGGTGGTGACTCCTTCATTTCACAAGTGTGCGGAGCTCAGAGGCTACAGGGCGGGCCCGAGCGGGTGTCACGCAGCGTCAGCGGGCCCGCCTCGGGACGCGGCCCGGGGAGACACCCGCCCCGGACGGTCAGGAAGCCCCCGCACCCGCCTCGGTGGAGGCCTGGGCCGCGAACCGTGCCTTGGCCTCGTCGACCTTGCGGCCGAAGTGGACGGACGCCCACCACAGGGCCGCGAACAACGCGCCCAGGAAGAACATGGACGGCACGAAGAACCCGGACAGGATCAGCGCGATCTGAAGCGCCCAGCCGAGCTGGACGCCACCGGGCCGGGTGACCAGCCCGCACAGCACGACGCACAGGAACATGGCGGCACCGCTGACCGTCCAGACCGTCGACATGGCCAGGTCCGGGTCCTTCATGGCGACCAGTCCGGCGAAGCCGATCACGAAGAACTCGCCGATCAGGGTGGAAGCGCAGAGGGTACGCATGGATGAGATCAGCCCTTCCCCAGCAGCAGCCGGGCCTCGCCTACGGTGATGACGGAACCGGTGACGAGGACACCGGCGCCCGCGAACTCGCCCTCCTCCTCGGCGAGCGTGATCGCCGCTTCCAGGGCGTCCGGCAGCCGCGGCTCGACCTGGACGCGCTCCTCGCCGAAGACCTCCACCGCGATCGCCGCCAGTTCGTCGGCGTCCATCGCGCGATGGCTGGAGTTCTGCGTGATCACGACCTCGGCGAAGATCGGCTCGAAGGCCTCCAGGACCCCCCGTACGTTCTTGTCGCCGCTGGCGCCGACGACCCCGATGAGCCGGCTGAAGTCGAACGCCTCACCGACCGCCTCGGCCGTGGCCCGCGCGCCCGCCGGGTTGTGCGCCGCGTCCAGCACGACCGTCGGGGACCGCCGTACGACCTCCAGCCGGCCCGGCGACGACACCGACGCGAACGCCTTGCGGACCGTCTCCGCGTCCAGCGGTTCCGGCCGCTGCGATCCGACGCCGAAGAACGCCTCGACGGCGGCGAGGGCGACGGCCGCGTTGTGCGCCTGGTAGGGGCCGTGCAGCGGGAGGTAGACCTCGGGGTACTCGCCGCCCAGCCCGCGCAGGGTGAGCATCTGCCCGCCGACGGCGACCTGCCGCGAGACGACCCCGAACTCCAGGCCCTCGCGGGCCACGGTCGCGTCGACCTCCACGGCCTTCTTCAGCATGACCTGCGCCGCGTCGACCGGCTGCTGCGCCAGGATCACGGTCGCGTCCTGCTTGATGATCCCGGACTTCTCGTCGGCGATCTCGGCGGGCGTCGTGCCCAGCCGGTCCGTGTGGTCCAGGTCGATGGGCGTGATGACGGCGACGTCCCCGTCGATGACGTTGGTGGCGTCCCAGGAGCCGCCCATCCCGACCTCGACGACGGCCACGTCCACCGGCGCGTCGGCGAAGGCGGCGTACGCCATGCCGGTGAGCACCTCGAAGAAGGAGAGCCGGTACTCCTGGGAGCCGTCCACCATCTCGATGTACGGCTTGATGTCCTGGTAGGTCTCGACGAAGCGCTCGGCGGAGATCGGCGCGCCGTCCAGGCTGATGCGCTCGGTGATCGACTGGACGTGGGGGGAGGTGTAGCGGCCGGTGCGCAGGTCGAAGGCGCCGAGCAGCGCCTCGATCATGCGGGCGGTGGAGGTCTTGCCGTTGGTGCCGGTGATGTGGATCGAGGGGTACGACCGCTGCGGCTCGCCCAGGACGTCCATCAGCGCGGCGATCCGCTGGACCGACGGCTCCAGCTTGGTCTCGCCCCAGCGGGTCGCGAGGTCGGCCTCGACCTCGCGCAGTGCCTTGTCGACCTCCGGGTCCTCGGGCCGCGAGGGTACGTCGGCCTGCGGGGCGCCGCCCTGCGCACGCAGGGTGCGGCTGCCGGCCTCGATCACCGCGAGGTCCGGGTCACGGTCCGTCTCGGCGGCGACGATCTCCTCGAAGGGGTCGATCGGCTCGGGCTCCTGGTCACTGCGTTCGCTCACGACGTCAGTCTACGGGTGGGGCTTCGCCGGGCCGGGGCGCCTCTCGGCTCGAGGATGCGGGTCGTGTGGCGGCCGCGGGCGCGTCACGGTTGCTCGCGCAGTTCCCCACGCCCCCGGTGTACGGCGGCTGCATGTCGCCCTGCTCAGCTGCGGGCAGTCGTGCCCCTGGGGTGGCCGGGGCGGGGCGCGGGCGGCGCCTCGTGAGCGTCCCGTTGCACGGCCCACCCCCGGCAAGCGGAAACCCCCGGTGCGCAGGAAGCACCGGGGGCCTTCGCCGCCTGCGAACGGCTACGCCTTCGGGAGGCGCTCCAGCTGCGCCTGGATGCGGGCGATGTCCTCCTCCGCCTTCGCCAGGCGGGTGCGGATCTTGTCGACGACGTGGTCGGGGGCCTTCGCCAGGAACGCGGCGTTGCCGAGCTTGGCGTTGGCCTGCGCCTTCTCCTTCTCGGCCGCGGCGAGGTCCTTGGCCAGCCGCTTGCGCTCCGCCGCCACGTCGATCGTGCCGGACAGGTCCAGCGCGACGACGGCCCCCGCGACCGGCAGGGTCGCCGTGGCCGAGAAGCCCTCGCCCTCCGGCTGGAGCCGCAGCAACTGGCGGATGGCCGCCTCGTGGGGAGCCAGCGCCGTACCGTCCAGGGTCAGCCTGGCCGGGACCCGCTGGCCCGGCTGGAGGCCCTGGTCGGCACGGAAGCGGCGGACCTCGGTGATGACGGACCGGAGGCTCTCGATCTCGCGTTCGGCGCCCTGGTCGCGGAACCCGCTGTCCGTCGGCCACTCGGCGACGACGACCGACTCGCCGCCCGTGAGGGTGGTCCACAGCGTCTCCGTGACGAACGGGACGACCGGGTGGAGCAGCTTCAGCGTGACGTCGAGGACCTCGCCGAGGACCCGCTTGCTGACCTCGGCCGCCTCGCCGCCCGCGGCGAACGTCGTCTTGGACAGCTCGACGTACCAGTCGAAGACCTCGTCCCACGCGAAGTGGAACAGGGCGTCCGACAGCTTGGCGAACTGGAAGTCGTCGTAGTAAGCGTCGACTTCGGCGACCACCGAGTTCAGCCGGGAGAGGATCCAGCGGTCCGTGGACGACATGGCCGACGGGTCCGGCAGCGGCCCCTCCACCGTCGCGCCGTTCATCAGCGCGAAGCGCGTGGCGTTCCAGATCTTGTTGGCGAAGTTGCGGGAGCCCTGGACCCAGTCCTCGCCGATCGGGACGTCGACACCCGGGTTGGCGCCGCGGGCCAGGGTGAACCGGAGCGCGTCGGAGCCGTACTTGTCCATCCAGTCCAGCGGGTTGACCGCGTTGCCGAAGGACTTCGACATCTTCTTGCCGAACTGGTCGCGGACCATGCCGTGCAGGGCGATGGTGTGGAACGGCGGGGTGCCGTCCATCGCGTACAGGCCGAACATCATCATCCGGGCGACCCAGAAGAAGAGGATGTCGTAGCCGGTGACCAGGACGGAGTTCGGGTAGAACTTCGCGAGCGACTCGGTCTGCTCGGGCCAGCCGAGCGTGGAGAACGGCCACAGGCCAGAGGAGAACCAGGTGTCGAGGACGTCGGTGTCCTGACGCCAGCCCTCGCCGCTCGGCGGCTCCTCGTCCGGTCCGACGCAGACGACCTCGCCCTGAGGGCCGTACCAGACCGGGATGCGGTGGCCCCACCACAACTGCCGCGAGATGCACCAGTCGTGGAGGTTGTCGACCCAGTCGAAGTAGCGCTTCTCCATCTCCTGGGGGTGGATCTTGACGCGTCCGTCGCGGACGGCGTCGCCGGCGGCCTTCGCCAGCGGGCCGACCTTGACCCACCACTGCAGGGAAAGGCGCGGCTCGATCGTCGTCTTGCACCGCGAGCAGTGGCCGACGGAGTGGACGTACGGCCGCTTCTCGGCGACGATCCGGCCCTCGGCGCGCAGCGCGGCGACGATCGCGGAGCGGGCCTCGAGGCGGTCCAGGCCCTGGAAGGGGCCGTGAGCGGTGATGACGGCGTGCTCGTCCATGATCGTGATGGACGGCAGGCCGTGCCGCTGGCCGATCTCGAAGTCGTTCGGGTCGTGCGCCGGGGTCACCTTGACGGCACCCGTGCCGAACTCGGGGTCGACGTGCTCGTCGGCGACGACCGGGATGGAGCGGTCGGTCAGCGGCAGCTTGACCAGCTTGCCGATCAGGTGCTTGTACCGCTCGTCCCCGGGGTGGACGGCGACAGCCGTGTCACCGAGCATCGTCTCGGCGCGGGTCGTGGCGACGACGATCGTCTCGTCCCCGTCGCCGTACTTCATGGAGACGAGCTCGCCGTCGTCGTCCTGGTACTCGACCTCGATGTCCGAGATGGCGGTCAGGCACCGAGGGCACCAGTTGATGATGCGCTCGGCGCGGTAGATCAACTCGTCGTCGTAGAGCCGCTTGAAGATGGTCTGGACGGCCTGGGACAGGCCCTCGTCCATGGTGAACCGCTCACGCGACCAGGCGACGCCATCTCCCAGGCGCCGCATCTGTCCGCTGATCTGCCCGCCGGACTCGCCCTTCCACTGCCAGACGCGCTCGACGAACGTCTCACGGCCCAGGTCGTGCCGGGACTTGTTCTCCTTGGCGAGCTCGCGCTCGACGACGTTCTGCGTGGCGATACCGGCATGGTCCATGCCGGGCTGCCACAGCGTCTCGAAGCCTTGCATCCGCTTACGGCGGGTCAGGGCGTCGATGAGCGTGTGCTCGAAGGCGTGCCCGAGGTGCAGGCTGCCCGTGACGTTCGGCGGCGGGATGACGATGGCGTACGGCGGCTTGTCGCTCTTCTCGTCCGCCTCGAAGTAACCACGCTCTACCCAGCGCTCGTACAGCGTCCCCTCTACGTCGGCCGGCGCGTACTGGGTCGGCAGGTCGGTGCTGGGCGCTGGAGGCTGCTGCTGAGCGTTCTCGGTCACGCGCTCAGTTTAGAGGTGTCACGGGGCGGTCCCGAAACCCGATTCTTCGGTAACGGTGTGACCCCCGGTGCGTGGGACCCAGCGACTTTGCGCCAGGATGTCAGGAACACATAAGCATCTGGAGGGGAACCCAGAAAATGAGTCACAACCAGCCGGGCCCGTACGGCGGGCAGCCCCAGCAGCCCGGGCCGTACGGTCAGCCGGGCCCCTACGGCCAGCAGCCGCAGGCCGCCCCCCAGCCCGGCTACGGCTACCCGCAGCAGGCTCCCCCGCAGCAGCCGGGCTACGGGTACCCGCAGCAGGCTCCCCACGGTGTTCCGCCCCAGACCCCGCCCTACGGCCAGCCGCAGGCGCCCTACGGCCAGCAGCCGGGCTACCCGACCGTGCCCCAGCCCCCGGTCGCCCCCGGCGGTGGCGGCAAGAAGGTCGGCATCATCCTGGGCGCGGTGGCCGTGGTCGCCGCGGTCGCGGTCGGCGCGTACTTCGTCTTCGGTGGCAGCGGCGCGGACATCGCGGACGACGGCCCGCACAAGCTGACGACGCCGGAGACGGTGCTCAGTGAGTACAAGAAGTCCTCGGACGGCGGCGACGGCATGACCGACGAGGAGCTCAAGGAGGCCGAGACCGCCACGGGCATCAAGGACGCCAAGGACGTCAGTGCCAACTACGAGGTGAAGAACGAGGCCAATCCGCTGGGCGGCAAGGCACTTACCTTCGGTGGCCTCTACGGGGAGATCGAGGATCCGGAGAAGGCGGTCGACGCGTTCTTCCTCTTCATGAAGCAGGACGTGGAGAAGGAGAGCGACGGGGCGGTCACCTTCAAGGGCAGCCCCAAGGAGTACACACCGGAGGCACTCGACGGCGCCATCCTGAAGTGCCAGGAGGCCGTGGTCGACAACTCCGAGAGCACGACGTCGGGCATGCCGAAGGAGATCAACGTCGTGTACTGCCTCTGGGGCGACTACAGCACGCTCGGCTTCGCCATGCCCATGGAGTACTCGGACGTCGCGGCGGGCAAGGCCTCCACTCCCGAAGAGGTGGCCGACATCACCGCCAAGCTTCGCAAGGAAGTCCGCGTCGCGGCCTGATTCCGCACCTCGGTGCCTGAGGGGCCCCGGTCGCCTGACCGGGGCCCCTCAGAACGTGCCTGTGCAGCCGACGCGTTACGCCGTCTTCTGCTCCCCCGGCCCCCGGCCGCGGGCGTCGCGGGGGATCAGGGTCGGGTTGACGTTCGAGTGGACGACGTCGGCGGTGATGACGACCCTCGCCACGTCCTTGCGGGACGGGACCTCGTACATGACCGACATCAGGACTTCCTCCATGATGGCGCGCAGGCCGCGCGCGCCCGTCTGGCGGAGGATGGCCTGGTCGGCGATGGCCTCCAGGGCCTCGCGCTCGAAGTCCAGCTCCACGCCGTCGAGTTCGAAGAGGCGCTGGTACTGCTTCACCAGGGCGTTGCGGGGCTCCACCAGGATCTGGAGGAGCGCCTCGCGGTCCAGGTTGTGGACCGAGGTGATGACGGGGAGGCGGCCGATGAACTCGGGGATCATGCCGAACTTCACCAGGTCCTCGGGCATGACGTCCTCGAACTGGTCCTTGGACTCCAGCTCCCGCTTCGAGCGGATCGTCGCGCCGAAGCCGATGCCCTTGGCACCCGCCCGCGACTCGATGATCTTCTCCAGGCCGGCGAACGCGCCGCCCACGATGAACAGGACGTTCGTCGTGTCGATCTGGATGAACTCCTGGTGCGGGTGCTTGCGGCCGCCCTGCGGCGGGACCGAGGCCGTGGTGCCTTCGAGGATCTTGAGCAGCGCCTGCTGGACGCCCTCGCCGCTCACGTCCCGCGTGATCGAGGGGTTCTCGCTCTTCCGCGCGACCTTGTCGATCTCATCGATGTAGATGATCCCGGTCTCGGCCTTCTTGACGTCGTAGTCGGCGGCCTGGATGAGCTTCAGGAGGATGTTCTCCACGTCCTCGCCCACATAGCCCGCCTCCGTCAGCGCCGTCGCGTCCGCGATGGCGAACGGGACGTTCAGCATGCGGGCCAGCGTCTGGGCGAGCAGGGTCTTGCCGGAGCCGGTGGGGCCGAGGAGCAGGATGTTGGACTTGGCCAACTCGATGGCGTCCTCGCGGCTTTGGCCGCCGCCGTTCTCGCCGGCCTGGACGCGCTTGTAGTGGTTGTACACCGCGACCGACAGGGCCTTCTTGGCGGCCTCCTGGCCGACCACGTACCCCTCGAGGAACTCGTAGATCTCGCGGGGCTTCGGGAGTTCCTCCCAGCGGACCTCACTGGTCTCCGCGAGCTCTTCCTCGATGATCTCGTTGCAGAGGTCGATGCACTCGTCGCAGATGTACACACCGGGCCCTGCGATGAGCTTCTTGACCTGCTTCTGGCTCTTGCCGCAGAACGAGCACTTGAGCAGATCGCCGCCGTCACCGATGCGTGCCACGGTGTGCTTCCCCTTCGCCTGGGAGACGCCTGGACGATTGGAATCCAGCGGCTCCTGGTGCTGCCTTATGTCGACGGTACCTTGCCGGGCCCCCCGTTCGGGCCCCCCTTGGCACGGTTCGCTTTGACGTGCACCTTGTCGTGCACTGGGTCAAACGGTGCCAACCATGCCAAGGGGCGGCGAACAATACAGGCTTTCCGCCGTCAGCGGACGCTGTTGTTGTTCATCTTCCGCGTGGAGATGATCTGGTCGATCAGGCCGTACGAGAGCGCGTCCTCGGCCGTGAGGATCTTGTCGCGCTCGATGTCCTCGCGGATCTTCTCGATCGGCGTGGTGGAGTGCTTGGCCAGCATCTCCTCCAGCTGCGCACGCATCCGGAGGATCTCGTTGGCGGCGATCTCCAGGTCGGAGACCTGGCCGCGGCCGGTCTCGCTGTACGGCTGGTGGATCAGCACGCGCGCGTTCGGCAGCGCCATGCGCTTGCCGGGCGTGCCGGCGGCCAGCAGGATCGCGGCGGCGGAGGCCGCCTGGCCCATGCAGACCGTCTGGATGTCCGGCTTCACGAACTGCATCGTGTCGTAGATCGCGGTGAGCGCCGTGAAGGAGCCGCCGGGGCTGTTGATGTAGACCGAGATGTCACGGTCGGGGTCCATCGACTCCAGGCACAGCAGCTGCGCCATGACGTCGTTGGCGGAGGCGTCGTCGATCTGGACGCCGAGGAAGATCACCCGCTCCTCGAAGAGCTTCGCGTACGGGTCGTACTCGCGGATGCCCTGCGAGGTGCGCTCGACGAAGCGCGGGATCACATAGCGGGACTCGGCCGTGGGGCCGGTGTACTGGGAGCTCGCACGGTCGTAGAGGCCGTGGCCGGGAAAGTCGTTCACTGTGGGTCTCCTGGGAGCCTGAGAGGGGCTGAGGCGGTCGGCTGGGGCTGTTCGGGGGGTGTGGGTCGGCTGCCGCCGGGCTGTGTGCCGCCGTACGTCCGTGACGGCCGTCGCACGGCCGCCGTACGCCTCGTACGGTGCCCGGAGCCGCTCCCTCCGCCGCAGGCCCTCGTACGGGCTCCTACGGCGGTCGGGCGCGGCCGGGCTCGCGCACGGCGGCGCGCGGCACGGCGGGTGCCGTTACGCCTGCCCGGCCCCGGTGCCGCCGCCGCCCGGCATGCCGGCGGCCGTGGCGATGACGTCGTCGATGAGGCCGTACTCCTTGGCCTCGAAGGCGTCGAACCAGCGGTCGCGGTCCGAGTCGCGGGTGATCTGCTCGACCGACTGGCCGGTGTGCTGCGACGTGAGCTCGGCCATGCGCTTCTTGGTGTGCAGCAGCCGCTCGGCGTGGATCTTGATGTCCGAGGCCGAGCCGGCGAGGCCGGCGGAGGGCTGGTGGATCAGGATCTCGGCGTTCGGGAGCGCGAAGCGCTTGCCGGGCGTGCCCGCGCTGAGGAGGAACTGACCCATCGAGGCCGCGAGGCCCATGGCGATGGTCACCACGTCGTTCTTGATGTACTGCATGGTGTCGTAGATCGCCATGCCGGCCGTGATCGAACCGCCCGGGCTGTTGATGTACAGGTAAATGTCCTTGTCCGGGTCGGCGGCAAGGAGCAGCAGCTGTGCGGTGATCTTGTTCGCGATGTCGTCGTCGACCGGCTGGCCGAGGAAGATGATCCGCTCGTTGAGCAGCCGGTTGTAGACATGGTCGCCGAGGCCACCGCCGATGGAAGGTTCGCCGGCGGCGGAGGGCATCAGATTCGTCACGTATCCACCTGCTCGTCTTACGACGGCGCCGGGCCGTCTCACGTTTCCCTGCGGGGGCCTCCGGCGGTTTCGCCGAGTGCTCCGGCCCCGTATTCATGGACCCTAACGCGGAGGCTCCGCCGGGGAATCCCGCAAAGGGAACTGTTCGCTGTCAGCGCATGCGCTCCGCTGGTGGAGCGGGGGCGCCGTGTCACCCCCGGCCCCCAGGGGCGCGGGGAACTGCGCGACCGGGCCGTGAAGAGCCGCACTCGCCGATCGGCCCGGCGCGGCAGGGGTGACTGCGGCCCGTCCGTGGCCGGTGGCGCAGTTCCCCGCGCCCACCGGGTAGACCGACGGGCCCCCGGATCACAAGTGATCCGGGGGCCCGTCGTGGCGTTACGAGCGGAGCGCTCAGGCCTCGTTCTTCTCCTCGGCGGCGGCCTCGGGGGCCTCCTCGGAAGCCTCGGCCGCAGCCGGGGTCTCCTCGGCGGAGCCCTCGGCGGTCTCGTCCTCGTCCTCGTCGTCGAGGTCGACGAGCTCGCCGTTGGTGTCCTTCACCGTGGAGGCCTCGACGACCAGGGCCAGGGCCTTGCCGCGGGCGACCTCGCCGACCAGGAGCTGGACCTGGTTGTTCTGGACGACGGCCTGGGCGAACTGGTCGGGGGACATGCCGGAGGAGGCGGCGCGGCGCATGAGGTGCTCGGTGAGCTCCTCCTGGTTGACGCTCAACTTCTCCTTGGAGACCAGCTCGTCGAGGACGAACTGGGTCTTGATGCCCTTGATCGCGGCCTCGCGCGTCTCGGTCTCGAACTCCTCCTCGGTCTTGCCCTGGATCTCCAGGTACTTCGCGAGGTCGAGGCCCATCTGGCCGAGCTGGTGGTGCTCCAGGTTGTGCTTGCGGGTGTTGATCTCGTCCTCGAGCAGCTTCTCGGGGACGGGCACCTCGACCAGCTCCAGCAGCTTCTCCAGGACGCGCTCCTGGGCCTGCGTGGCCTGGTCGTACTGCTTCATGTTCTCCAGGCGCTTGCGGCTGTCCGCGCGCAGCTCCTCGAGGGTGTCGAACTCGGAGGCGAGCTGGGCGAACTCGTCGTCCAGCTCCGGCAGCTCACGGGCGGCGACCTGGGTGACCTTGACGGTGACCTCGGCCTCCTTGCCCGCCGCCGAGCCGCCCTTGAGCTCGGAGGTGAAGGTGGCCTCGACCCCGGCCTCCAGGCCCTTCACGGCGTCGTCGATGCCGTCCAGCAGCTCACCCGAGCCGATGGTGTACGAGACGCCCTCGGCGACACCGTCCTCCAGGACCTCACCGTCGACCTTGGCCTGCAGGTCGATCGTGACGACGTCACCGTCCTCGGCGGCGCGCTCGACCGGGGAGGTGGAGGCGAAGCGCTCACGGAGCTGCTCGACCGCCTTCTCGATGTCCTCGTCGGTGACCTCGACGGCGTCGACCTCGACCTCGATGCCGGAGAAGTCCGGGATCTCGATGGTCGGGCGGACGTCGACCTCGGCGGTGAAGTTCAGCGTCTCGCCGTCCTTCAGCTCCGTGATGTCGACCTCGGGCTGACCGAGGACGTTGAGCTCGGCCTCGTTGACCGCCTCGGTGTAGAGCTTCGGAAGCGCGTCGTTGACAGCCTCCTCGAGCACGGCGCCGCGACCGAACCGCTGGTCGATGACCCGGGCCGGGATCTTGCCCTTGCGGAAGCCCTTCACCGTGACCTGCTGGTTGATCTTCTTGTACGCCGCGTCGAGGCTGTCCTTGAGCTCCTCGAAGGGCACCTCGACAGTGAGCCGAACCCGAGTCGGGTTCAGGGTCTCCACGGCGCTCTTCACGGTTCGGTCTCCTTGTGGCTGACTTCTTGGGGTTCTGCTGGGCCCCCTGCCGGGATCCGGCAGAGCCTCAGCGGATTAGCGGCCCTTGAGAGACGTGAGAGTGCAGACACACGGGCGCGCAGCTTGCATAGTAACCGCAGGCGGTACACGCCCCAAAAGGTGATCTTGAGACACCGGGTGCCCCGCGGGTCGTGCCCTGGCAGGTCCCGGCCGGGTGGCCCGGCGGGTTCCGGCTGGTGGTCGGGGTGGCGGGATTTGAACCCACGGCCTTCCGCTCCCAAAGCGGACGCGCTACCAAGCTGCGCCACACCCCGTCTGGTGCGACACGTAGGGTACATGCCCGGGGCCAGGGGAGCCGCAGTATTCGCCGAGTGCGCGGGCGCGTACGCGGGCGGACATGCGGGTCGGCCCGGAAGGGGTGTGCGACGAGGGCGTCCGACCCGCTACGATGCCTTCTGTGCCGCGGTCTCCCGACCTGCGGCGCGACCTGTGCGGGCGTAGCTCAATGGTAGAGCCCTAGTCTTCCAAACTAGCTACGCGGGTTCGATTCCCGTCGCCCGCTCTGTACGACTCAGGGCCAGGTGAGAGGTTCAGTCCTCCGCCTGGCCCTGATCGTTTTCCGAGGGCTTCGACCAGCCCGCCGAGCACCCTCCGGCGCTCGCTGGTCCCCATGGCCCCGTGAGCCGCCTTCCGGCCCGCCACGCGTGATCACCGGGCACAGGCCGACGGGGGGGCCGGGGCGCGGTCGCGTGTCGCGCCGGCAGCGGGGCCGAAGTGGTGGTTCGCCGGTCGCGGCCCTAGAACTGGATCGAGTTGATCGTTTCCGCTATCGAGTTCAGGAAACGCTGGATGTCGTCGGCCATGCCGGTGGAGGCGAGGAAGAAGCCGAAGAGAATGGCGACCACGGCCGGGCCGGCCTTGATCGTCCCGCCTCGCATCAGGACGACGAGGATGATCCCCAGCAACAGAACCACTGACAGCGAAATGGCCACAACAGATCACACCCTCGGTCGGTCCGCACTCCCGGCCCGGGGCGCCGACCCCACGCGCACCCCGCCAGAACCATCGTGCCACCAACCAGGCCGTCCTATGCGGCAGGTGAGGCAACGTCGGCCACAGCGACGCCGAACCGTAGCCGGGCCGGGGACCGGCAAGAGCGCGCCGGGACGGAATTCACCGTGATCGTTTCCGTGCACACACATCCCGTTCGCAGGTAATTCGAATTGTTGCCACAGACACATCAAGGGCCTTGCGGAGAACGGTAATCAACCGGACATTCCACCGGAGTCGCCCGAGCATGTTATGCACCGTTTAGTCCGGATGAATACGGACAGAAGGTACCGGCGTCGCGCTCCTCGATGTACGGACGGTCACGCTCTGACTGATGCTCACTTCACCGAATCCGGGGTACCCGGAGAGCAGACGCAGTCCCCAATACGGGATTAACGTCGATGGTTTTACTGAATCGCACAGACAACGCTAGGGTGCCTCAGATGTTCACCGCTGCCTCGTCCCCCCCTTGCGCAGCGAGTGCTCGGACCGGCCCGCGCAGTTACCGGCGGGAGGGTCCGTGACGAACTCGCTGCGACCGCACGGCCACACCAGCGCGCCGCTCCCCCCGGCACAGCCGCCGGCGGACGGAGTGCCGAGTCCGCGCTCGCTGAAGTCCTCGTCCCCCCACACAGCCCCGAGCGGGCCCACCCCGGACACCAGACCGGCCAGACAACGCGACGCGTTCTTCGACAACGCCAAGTACCTGGCCATCGTGCTCGTCGCGATGGGCCACGCCTGGGAGCCGCTGACCGACCACAGTCGCGCCGCCGAGGCCCTGTACATGGTCGTCTACACCTTCCACATGCCGGCGTTCATCATCATCTCCGGCTACTTCTCGCGCAGTTTCGACATGCGCCCCGACCGGCTGCGGCGGCTGGTCACCGGAATCGCCGTACCGTACGTGCTGTTCGAGATCGCGTACTCGGTCTTCAAGCGGTACGCCGACGACGACCCGTCGCACCCGATCAGTCTGCTCGACCCCTGGTACCTCACCTGGTTCCTGATCGCGCTGTTCGTCTGGCGGCTGACGACGCCGCTGTGGAAGGTCGTGCGCTGGCCGGTGCCGCTCGCGCTCGCCATCGCGGCGCTCGCCTCCGTGTCGCCGGACATCGGTGACGACCTCGATCTGCAGCGCGTCCTGCAGTTCCTGCCGTTCTTCGTGGTGGGCCTGTTCATGAAGCCGGCGCACTTCCAGTTCATGCGCCGCCGTGAGGTGCGGGTCCTGTCCGTGCCGGTGCTGGCGAGCGCGCTGGCGATGGCGTACTGGCTGGGCCCGGACATGAACTCGGCCTGGTTCTACCACCGGGACAGCGCCCAGGAGCTGGGCGCCCCGTGGTGGGCCGGTGTCGTGATGACCTTCGCGCTGTTCGGCTGCTCCATGGTGCTGACCACGTGCTTCTTCGCCTGGGTGCCCCGGCGGAAGATGTGGTTCACCGTGCTGGGCGCGGGCACCCTGTACGGCTACCTGCTGCACGGGTTCCTCGCGAAGGGCTCGCGCTTCTGGGACTGGTACGACCTGCACGCGTGGATCTACCAGCCGCTCGGCGAACTCTTCGTCACCTTCTTCGCGGCCGCCGTCATCACCGTGCTGTGCACGCCGCCGGTGCAGCGGATGTTCCGGTTCGCGATGGAGCCGAGGATGGAGTGGGCCTTCAAGCGGGACGCGACCGAGCTGGCCCGCGAGCGTGGGAAGGCCGGCGCCAGGACCTGAGTCCTCAGCCGTCGCCGTTGTCCGTGACCTCCTCGGTCGCCGGTTCGTCCGGCAGACCGAGGAGGTTTCGCATGTGGGCGTACTTGTGGGTCAGCCGGGCGCGGGTGAACTCGTCCAGCACGGCCAGACGGGCCGGGTTCGCGTTGTGGGCGAGGTCGGACTGCTTGACGAGGAGGGCGCCGGGGGTGGCGAGGATGCGCGCCGCGTACGCCTCGGGGTCTTCTCCGGGACGCTTGGTGAGGGCCAGCACGATGTTCTTCGTACGGGCGGTGAGGGGGGCCTCGGCGAGCCAGTCCTCGGTGAGGGCCTCGTCCTCGATGGCGTCGTGGAGCCACGCCGCGGCGATCTGGTCCTCGTCGCCGCCGCGGGCGGCCACGCCGTGGGCCACCGCCTGGAGGTGCTCGGTGTAGGGGCGGCCCGCCTTGTCGGTCTGGTCGGCGTGCGCGCTGCGGGCGAGGGCCTCTATGTCCGGGAGAGGGAGGGGCATGGGGTGGGCTCCTGTGGCGTGTTCGAGCGGGCGGGATCGGGTGGTCGGCCGCTGGGTCCCCGCGCCCTCGGGGACGCTCACCGTCACTTCGGGGCCGTGGGGCCCTCTCGGCAGATCAGGAGCAGGGCACGGTCGTCGTTCACGTCCTTGGCCACCGCCTCGATGAGATGCCAGGCGGCGCCGTGGAAGCCGCCGGGGACGTAGCGGTCGGCTTCGCCGGTCAGGCGGTCGATGCCCTCGACTATGTCGCGGTCGGAGGTCTCGACGAGGCCGTCGGTGAACAGCATGAGGACGTCTCCGGGGCGCAACGAGCCCTTCACGGGGTCGAACTGGGCACCGTCGTAGACGCCGAGGAGCGGGCCCTCGGCGGCCTTCTCCTCCCAGCGGCCGGTGCCGGCGCTGAGCTGGAGGCCGGGCGGGTGGCCGGCGGAGAAGAGTTCGTAGTCGCCGGAGTCGAGGTCCAGGACGAGGTGGATGGAGGTCGCGAAGCCCTCGTCCCAGTCCTGGCGGAGGAGGTAGCCGTTGGCCGCCGGGAGGAACGCGTGCGGTGGGAGCGATCCCAGCAGCCCGCCGAAGGCGCCGGAGAGAAGGAGGGCGCGGGAGCCGGCGTCCATGCCCTTGCCGGAGACGTCGGTGAGGACCACTTCGAGGGTGCGGCCGCCGTTCGTACGGGCCGCGACGACGAAGTCACCGGAGAACGACTGGCCGCCCGCGGGGCGCAGCGCCATCTCGCGGTGCCAGCCCGCGGGCAGCTGCGGCAACTTGCTCTGTACCCGGATGCGTTCGCGGAGGTCGAAGAGCATGGTGCCGCCGCGGCGCCAGGGGACGCCGACGCGGCTGCGGAACTGGGCGATGAGCAGGCCGAAGAAGCCGCAGGCGGCGACCACGAGCACTATGCCGGGCGTCACTCTGGCCGGGCCCTCGGTGTAGGGGCCGAGCTGCACGGACTCGACGATCAGCGCGGTGGCGGCGGCCGCGTACAGGCCGAGCAGGCTGGCGGGTCGCAGCAGGAGGCCGCCCGCGACGATGGGCAGGACCAGCGCGGCGGGTGAGAACCACACCGGGTCGATCATCGTGAGCATCGCGATGAGGGGGATCATCAGCAGCAGCGCGGCCAGCGCGACCCAGTCGGAGCCGTCGCCCCGGAAGTAGTCGACCGCGGATTTGCGCATGCCGGTGCGGGCCCGGTGAACCAGCTTCTTCATCCGGGCCGTGAACGTATCGGCCGCCGCGCGCCGCTCTCGTCCTGCTGCCATTGTTCGGGACCTTATCCATCGGACCAGCCCCTGTGCACAGGAGGTCCTACTTGTCCCCCTTCCGAGGGCCGGTTCACGACGAATCTCACACAGATCTCACACGGGAGCCCGGTCCTGCGGCTCTCGCGCGGCACCTGTGAAGGATCCCACGACGTGCCCGCACGGGACGGGGAAATTCACTCGCTCGTATCGAATCGCGCTGCTACGCATGGCACATGACGACTGAGCTGCGGGCGCTGCGCAAGGACGACTGGAATGTCTGGTACGCGAATCTCCTCCGTGCCTTCGGAGGGATGCAGGCGCCGGCCGAGGAGCGCGACCTCGACGAGTCGCTCATCGACCACGACCGTGCGCTCGGCGCCTGGGACGGCGGCCAATGCGTGGGTTCGGCCGCGGCGTTCGACTTCCGGATCACGGTGCCCGGCGGCGCGTCCGTCCCGGCGGCGGGCGTCACGATGGTGGGCGTCGCGGCGACACACCGGCGGCGCGGGGTTCTGACCTCCATGATGCGGCGGCAGTTGGCGGACGTCCGCGCCTGGGGTGAGCCGCTGGCCGTGCTGGTCGCGTCGGAGCCGGCGATCTACGGCCGCTTCGGGTACGGCGTCGCCACGCAGCGGCTCGGCGTCGACATCGACACCACTCGGGTACGGCTGTCCGTACCGCCCGGCACCGATGACGTACGGCTGCGGTACGCCGACCCGGCCGAGGTCCTCGACGCGTGTGAGGCGGTGTACGCGCGCCGGGTGCCGGAGCGGCCGGGGATGCTGGTGCGGCGGCCGGGCTGGGAGCAGGTGGAACTGCTCGACACGGACCGGCACCGGGCCGGTGGCTCGCCGTTGCAGTGCGTGGTGGCCGAGCGGGGTGACGGGGACGAGGGACTCGTCGGGTACGCGCGGTTCCGGATCAAGCCGGACTGGGGGCCGAGCGGTGCCGCGGGGGTGGTCCGGCTGAGCGCGCTGGAGGCAGTGGATCCGGCCGCGCACGCCGCGTTGTGGCGGTTCCTCCTCGACATCGACCTCACGTCGTCGGTCGTCGCGCACCGGCGGCCCGTGGACGAGCCGTGGCTGCACATGGTGTCGGACGTGCGGCGGTGCGGGCTGCGGGTGCAGGACGATCTGCACGTACGGCTCGTGGACGTCGGCGCGGCACTGCGGGCGCGGACGTACCAGGCGCCGGTGGATGTGGTGTTGGAGGTCGAGGACGCCTTCTGCCCCTGGAACGCGGGGCGTTGGCGACTCGTCGGCGATGCGAAGGGGGCGAGTTGCGAACGGTCCGAGGAGGCCGCCGATCTCGCCCTCTCGGTACGGGAGTTGGCGTCGGCGTATCTGGGCGGGGTGAGCCTCGCGTCGCTGGGGGCGGCCGGGAGGGTACGGGAGCTGCGGGAGGGGGCGCTCGCGGAGGCGTCCCTGGGGTTCCTCTCGTCGACCGTGGCGCCCTGGTTGCCGCACTCGTTCTGACGCCGGGTGCCCTCCGGCTCCGTCAGCCGTGCTGGCAGGTCGGGCACCAGAAGAGGTTGCGGGCGGCGAGACCGGCGGTGCGGATCTCGCCGCCACAGATGTGGCAGGGCAGACGGGCCCTGCGGTACACGTACACCTCGCCGCCGTGGTCGTCGACGCGGGGCGGACGGCCCATGGCTTCCGGGGTGTGTTCCGGGCGGACGGTGTCGATGCGGTTGTTGCGGACGCCCTCGCGCATGAGGGCGACGAGGTCGGCCCAGATCGCGTCCCATTCCGCCGGGGTGATGTCCTTGCCGGCGCGGTACGGGTCGATGGCGTGCCGGAACAGGACCTCCGCGCGGTAGACGTTGCCGACGCCCGCGATGATCTTCTGGTCCATGAGGAGCGCGGCGATCGTCGTACGGCTGCGGGAGATACGGGCGTACGCGAGGGCCGGGTCGGCGTCCGGGCGGAGCGGGTCCGGGCCGAGGCGGGCGTGCACGGCCTGCTTCTCGGCGTCCGTGATCAGGGCGCAGGTCGTGGGGCCGCGGAGATCCACGTACGACGTGTCGTTCCGCAGGCGGAGACGGACCGTGTCGGTGGGCGGGGGCGCGGGTGCGGGGCCGAAGTCGACCTTGCCGAAGAGGCCGAGGTGGATGTGGACCCAGTCCTCCGCGTCGGGGGCGCCGAAGTGGAGGAAGAGGTGCTTGCCGTGGGCCTCGGCGGCGGTGAGCGGGGTGCCGGTGAGGAGGGCGGCGGCGTCGGCGAACTTGCCCTGGGGGCTGGTGACATGGGTGGCCGTGCCGTTGCCGAAGTGGGTGAGGTAGTCCTCGGCCAGGCGATGAATCGTGTGGCCTTCCGGCACGGGGCCCTCCGGGGGTGGGGCGGGGCGCCTGGGAGTGGGGGGCGCGGGGGGCGTTGGCGGGTGCGGGTGGGTGGGGGTTGTTCGCGCAGTTCCCCGCGCCCCTGAAGGCTGGGCCTGGCGGCCAGCCTTCATCCTGAATGCCCGCACCCCGAGTTGTCAGGCGTCCTACGGCTGGGGGTGGTGCGCCGGGATCGGCGGGAGGTCGCCGGTCGTCTCGTACGCCGCCAGCATGTCGATGCGGCGGATGTGACGCTCGTCACCGGAGAACGGCGTGTTGAGGAACGTCTCGACGAACTTGGTCGCGTCCTCCTGGGAGTGCATACGCGCCCCGACGGCCACGACGTTGGCGTTGTTGTGCTCGCGCCCCAGCGCGGCCGTCTCGGCGCTCCACGCGAGCGCGGCCCGCACCCCGGCCACCTTGTTCGCGGCGATCTGCTCCCCGTTGCCGGATCCGCCGATGACGATGCCCAGGGAGCCGGGGTCGGCGGCCGTGCGCTCCGCCGCGCGGAGGCAGAACGGCGGGTAGTCGTCCTGGGCGTCGTAGATGTGGGGACCGCAGTCGACGGCCTCGTGACCGGCGGCCTTCAGCCACTCGACGAGGTGGTTCTTGAGTTCGTATCCGGCGTGATCGGAGCCGAGGTAGACGCGCATGGTCCGAGTGTGACACGCCCGTTCCGTCGCGGCGCGATGGGGGGCCGGGCCTCATAAAGAGTGAGCCACACCACGGAACCTCAAGTAAACCTCAAGTAACAATCTGGATTCAAAGGTTCAGGATTGCTTTCACCTCCGATTCACTGGACCGATCTTTACGGAGGCTCACGCGGCACCCCGGCCGCCTCTCGTGTCCCGCTCTCACGAGAGTCATCGGGGGAATGCGTGGGCAGACGCACGGAAGTCCCCACGACGGCGCAAAGGAAACTCCCCCATGACCTCGCAGCCGACTCTGCCGGCCGACACCGGCACAGGCTCCTCCTCTCCCCCCTCCCCCGGCCTCCACGCCGGTCTCAAGAACCGCCATCTGTCGATGATCGCGATCGGAGGTGTGATCGGGGCGGGTCTCTTCGTCGGGTCGAGCTCCGGTATCGCGACCGCCGGTCCCGGCATCCTGCTGTCCTACGCCCTGGTCGGCACGATGGTCGTGCTGGTCATGCGGATGCTCGGTGAGATGTCCGCGGCGAACCCCACCTCCGGGTCGTTCTCCGCGCACGCCGACCGTGCGCTGGGGCGCTGGGCCGGCTTCTCGATCGGCTGGCTGTACTGGTTCTTCTGGGTCGTCGTCCTGGCGGTGGAGGCGACCGCGGGCGCGGTGATCCTGGAGGGCTGGATCCCGGCGATACCGCAGTGGGGCTGGGCTTTGATCGTCATGGTGGTGCTGACCGCCACCAACCTGGTCTCGGTGGGCTCCTACGGTGAGTTCGAGTTCTGGTTCGCCGGCATCAAGGTCGTCGCGATCGCCGCGTTCATCGTGGTGGGCGGGCTGGCCGTGTTCGGCGTGCTGCCGGGTGTGGAGGCGGAGAAGGCCGGTCTGGCGAACCTGACCGACCACGGCGGGTTCCTGCCCAACGGTCCCGGCGCCATCCTCATCGGCGTGCTGCTGGTGGTCTTCTCGTTCATGGGCAGTGAGATCGCCACGCTCGCCGCCGGGGAGACGGAGGACCCGCAGAAGGCCGTCACGAAGTCGACGAACAGCATCATCTGGCGTATCGGCGTGTTCTACCTGGGCTCGATCTTCGTCGTGGTCGCCCTGCTGCCGTGGAACGACCCCTCGATCAAGGAGAAGGGTTCCTACGTCGCCGCGCTGGACTCGCTCGGGATCGCCCACGCGGGGCAGATCATGAACTTCATCGTGTTGACGTCGGTGCTGTCCTGCCTCAACTCGGGCCTCTACACGGCCTCCCGGATGGCGTTCTCCCTGGGCGAGCGCGGGGACGCGCCGCGGTCGTTCGGGCGGACCACGTCGCGGGGCGTACCGATGACGGCGATCCTGGCCTCGGTGGTCTTCGGCTTCGTCGCGGTGATCTTCAACTACTTCTTCCCCGAGGGCGTGTTCCTGTTCCTCGTGAACTCCTCCGGCGCGGTCGCCCTGTTCGTGTGGCTGGTGATCTGCTTCTCCCAGCTGCGGATGCGCAGGATCATCGAGCGCGAGACCCCGGAGAAGCTCGTCGTGAGGATGTGGCTGTACCCGTATCTGACGTGGGCCACCATCGGGCTGATCCTCTTCGTCCTCGCGTACATGCTCACCGACACGGAGCACGGCAACCGGGAGATCCTGCTGCTCTCGCTGCTGGTCGCGGCCGTCGTCGTCGGCATCTCCCTGGTCAAGGAGAAGATCAGCGGGCGGACGGCGGACGCCACGGCCGAGGTCGCCGACAAGGTGCGGTGAACGGCTCGCCCGCGGTTCCTCGTGGGCGGTGCGCGGTTCGTTGCCGGTGATCGGCGGTTCGTCGAGAAGGGCTTCACAGGGGTGTGAAGCCCTTCTCGACCTTTTTGTAGACGGGGAGGGCCCGGTCCTCGATGTCGGGGTGGTACCAGGTGGTGAGCTGGTAGGACTTGCCGCCGGTGTTGAAGCCCAGGGAGCGGACGTGCCACGGGAGTCCCTGGGCGGTGACGGTGTACTCCCAGACGACGGCCGGCTTGCCGCGGAACTCGGTCTCCGCCAGGCGGATCCTTTGGTAGCCGGGGCCCTTGCCGGTGCTCTCCTCCTTCTTCTTCCACTGGTCCATCAGGTCACCGCGGGCGAGGGATGCCTTGCCGACGATCTCCTGGCGGCCGTCCGGCGAGGTGTAGTGGACCTCGGCACCGGCATGCACCTCGCGGGAGAAGCCGTCGGGCGGGACCCAGGCGAAGACCCCGGCCTCGGTACGGGCGCCCGGCGGGAGGGTCGGAGGGCGTGAGGTGCCGGCGACGGTGGGGGACGCACTGGACTTCGTCGAGGGGGGCGCCTGCTTCCTGTAGTCGGACGATGCGCCGAGCGTCGGCACGAGCACGGCCGCGAGGACTCCGGCCACGGCCGCCCCTGCGGCCGCGGTCAGCACCGTACGGCGCCTGCTCCGCCGGGGTTCGGCGGGTCTGGCCGGGATCGGGGGGCCGAGCAGGTCGCCCGGGGGCGCGGGTGCGGGCCGGGGCCGGGTGGGGAGTTCGGGGGTGTTCGGGGACGGTGCCCCGCAGGAGGCTTCGGGTTCGTGATCCGGCTCCGGCGGCGTCTGGGAGGCGTTCCGCTCCGTCGGCGTCGGCCGGACGGGGGCGGGCGTCCCTACGAGTGTGGGTTCGTGCAGGGGCTGCGACGGGGTCACCGGGGTCTCCTCGACGGCCTCCTCCGTCGCCGCCTCCGGGCTGTCGGGCCCCGGCTGCCCCGCGGCGGCCTCGGCGTCCTCCCCTGTCCCGTCCGGAGGTTCCGGGACGACCGTCCCGACGACCGGCGGTCCCGGACCGAGCCTCCCGGTCTCCCGCGGATCGGTGGCGTCCGCCCCGGCGGCCCGCGGGTCGGCTCCGTCCCTCCCGGCCCCCGGTGGACCGGCTCCGGCCGTCCCGGCGGCCCGTGGGTCGGCTCCGGCCGGTGCCGCGACGCGTGGACCGGATCCGTTCCTGCCGGCGGCCGGTGGACCGGCGCCGTCCGCCCCGGCGGCCCGTGGACCGGATCCGGTCGTCCCGACGACCTGCGGGTCGGTGCCGTCCGCCCCGACCGCCCGCGGACCGGCTCCGGCCGCCCCAGCCCCCCGCGGACCGGCGCCACCCGTCCCGACCACCGGCGGTTCCGGACCGAGCCTCCCCGTCCCCCGCGGATCAGCGGCGTCCGCCCCGACCGCCCGCGGACCGGCTCCGGCCGTCCCGGCGGGCCGTGAACCGGCGCCACCCGTCCCGACCACCGGCGGTTCCGGACCGAGCCTCCCCGTCCCCCGCGGATCAGTGGCGTCCGCCCCGACCGCCCGTGAACCGGCTCCGGCCGCCCCGGCCCCCCGCGGACCGGCGCCACCCGTCCCGACCACCGGCGGTTCCGGACCGAGCCTCCCCGTCCCCCGCGGATCAGTGGCGTCCGCCCCGACCGCCCGCAGACCGGCTCCGGCCGTCCCAGCCCCCCGCGGACCGGCGCCATCCGCCCCGGCGACCCGCGGACCTGCTCCGACCTCCCCCGCGACGCGCGGATCGGCGCCCCGGGGCTCCGGGGTTGCACTCCGTGCGGCCGGGGGCTTCGGGGCGGGCGCTCCCGTGGCTGGGGCGGGTGGGGGCGTCGCGATGGTGTGGAGGGCTGCCGTCAGTTCGGCCAGGCCGGGGCGTAGGCCCGGTTCCTTTTCCAGGAGGGCGGCGAGGACTTCGCGCAGGTCTCCTGCCGAGGCCGGGAGTTCGGGCTCCTCGTAGAGGACGGCGTGCAAGGTGGCGAGGGTCGTGGCGCGGGAGAAGGGGGAGCAGCCGCCGAGGGCGGCGCAGAGGGTGGCGCCCAGGGACCAGAGGTCGGAGGGCGGGCCCTGGGGGCGGCCGGAGATCCGCTCGGGGGCCATGTAGTCGGGGGAACCGACGAGCATGCCGGCCATGGTGAGGGCTTCGGTGTCCTGGATGGCGGCGATGCCGAAGTCGGTGAGGACGACGCGGCGGCCACCCGCGCGCCGGACGAGGACGTTGGCCGGTTTGATGTCGCGGTGCAGCACGCCCTGCGCGTGCACCTGCCCCAGCGCGTCGACGAGTTCGAGGCCGATGCGGGCCGTCTCGCGCACGTCCAGGGGGCCGTCCTCGGACACCAGCCGCTCCAGGGAGCGTCCGTCGACCAGTTCCATGACGATCCAGAGCCGCTCGCCCTCGTCGACGACGTCGTAGACGCGGACGACATGGGGGTGGTCGATGCGGGCCGTGGCCCTGGCCTCCCGCAGGGTCCGCTCGCGTCGGGTGCGGCTGTCCTCCGGGTCGAGGCCGTCGATACGCATTTCCTTGACCGCTACCTGTCGGTCGAGCATTTCGTCGGCGGCGCGCCACACCCGCCCCATTCCGCCCTGGCCAATGCTTTCGACCAGCGTATAACGGCCGGCCACCACAAATCCCGGCTCACCGCCCCTCGATATTCCCGGCACCCCCATGCCCCCCTTCGAACGACACGTGCCCACATCCGCAACAGCCGAACCGAAAAGTCGCGCATTGGTCACACTTCTCGCCGCTCCAGCATAGTGGCGAGAAATCTTGTGGTACCTCTTCAATGGCCGTGAATTCAGGCACGGCCAGGGGGACGCAAGGGGGATGGAACATGAGTTCTCGTCGTGGGACGGCCAGGACGCACAGGACGGCCGTCGCGGGGTCGCTGCTCACCGCGGCGTTCTCGTCGGTGATGGTCCTCGGCTTCACGGCCTCGGCGGATGACGAGGGGGGACTGAGTGATCACGGCGGAAAGGCAGTCGACGCGGCACCGGCGGGCGTGAAGCTGTCGACACTGCTGTCCAAGGAGATCAAGGTCGACAACAGCTCCCAGGAAACGGAGATCACCGGGGTCGTGAAGAACGAGGGAAGCAAGGCGAGCGGGAAAATCCGCCTGCTCGTGGTCGGTTTCGACGGTCTGACGGTCAAGAATGTCGAAGGCTGCACGGAAATCACGACGGGCGATCTTCCCGACGGGGCCAACAGTGGTTTCGCCTGCGCGATCGACGATCTGGCGGCCGGAAAGTCGAAGACTTATGCGATCGACGCCACGTACGACCTGAAGAAGAGGGGAAACATCTGTCTGCCGGTGCAGAACGCCGACGGCTCGAAGACGTTCTGGCAGCAGGGACCGGTGCCGTTCGGCACGACGAACCAGTCGCCCAACGAGCCGGCCACTCCGCTGCTTCTCGGCACCGACAACAGCCCGGTCACGCCGGGCGGCGGTGACGGAGGCGCCGGGGACGGCGGGGACGGCAAGGACGACAGGCCCGAGCAGTTGCCGCAGACCGGTCCCGCCGACCGGGTCCTGCCGTTCGGCATGGTCGGCGCCGCGCTGATCTCGGCCGGTGCGACGGGCCTGTGGTGGAACCACCGGGGCGCACGGCGGGAGGTGTGACGCGTCGGCAGATGACCGGCGGTGCGCCTCACCCGGCCCCTGGGTGGTTCGCCGTGTCCGCGGAGTGCCTCCGCGGTGCGTCCGCCCTCGGCCACGGAGGCACCGTCTGCGTCCGGGGCCCGAAAACCTGACGGAAGGTGTCATGTAATCCGGGCACAGTCTCCGCCGCAGGAGCGACCCACGGCGGAGGAGACCCTTGAACGTGCGAGAACTGAAGGCGGCGGGCCGGCTGGTGCTGGTGCCCGGTGACGCCGGCTACGAGGAGGAGGTCGCCGGATTCCAGACCGGGTTCGCCCGGCGGCCGGACGTGGTCGTCGGGGCGTCCTCGACCGCCGACGTGGTGGCGGCCGTGACGTACGCGGCCGGAGCGGGGCTGCCCGTGGAGGTGCAGGCGACCGGGCACGGGACGCCGGGGCCGTACGAGGGCGGCATGCTGATCACGACCCGGCGGATGGACGGCGTGAGCGTCGACCCGGTGACGCGAACCGCCCATGTCGGGGCGGGAGTCCGCTGGGGGCAGGTCGTCGCGGCGGCCGGGCCTCACGGCCTCGCCCCGCTCAACGGCTCGTCGCCGGGGGTGGGCGCCGTGGGCTACACCCTGGGCGGCGGACTGGGCATCCTGGCCCGGGAGTTCGGGTACGCGGCGGATCATGTGCGCGCGCTCGACGTCGTGACCGCGGAGGGCCGGGCACGACGGGTCGCTCCCGAGTCGGAGCCCGGGCTGTACTGGGCGCTGCTCGGCGGCGGCCACAGGCTGGGGATCGTCACCGGGATGGAGATCGGGCTCGTACCGGTGGCCCGGCTCTACGGCGGCTCGCTCTCCTTCGACGGGCGCGAGGTCGACCCGGCGGCGGTGCTGCGGGCGTACGAACGCTGGACGCGGACCGTGCCGGACTCGCTGACCTCGTCGTGGGCGGCGGTTGCGTACCCGGACGCGCCCGGGCTGCCGGAGCGGCTGCGGGGACGGTATGTGATCTCGGTCCGGGTGGCCCACACCGGCGGCGACGGGGACCGGCTGGTCGCTCCGCTGCGGAAGGCGGGGCCCGTGTGCGCGGACACACTGCGGGAGATGCCGTACGGCGAGAGCCACACCATCCACAACGACCCGGATGTGCCGCACGTCAACCACGGGGACAGCGCGGTGCTGAGCGAGCTGGATGTCGACGCCGTGGCACGGGTGCTGGGGCGTACCGGGCCGGGGGCGGACGCGATGTGCGTCGCGCAGGTCAACCATCTGGGCGGGGCGCTCGCGAAGGGCGCGCCCAACGCGGTGCCGTACCGGGACGGGAGGTTCCTGATGCGGCTGGTGGCGATGGCCGGGCGGGAGAAGGCCCGGACGATCCTCGACCCGGCGTTCGCGCTGCTGAGCCCCTGGACGCTCGGGCGCACGGTCAACTTCGCGTTCGGGGCGGGCGATCGCCCGGACGGGCTGCACGACGCGGAGACGCGCGAGAGGCTCGCCACGGTGAAGTCGGAGTACGACCCGGCGAGCCTCTTCTGGGGCGGTGGCGTCACGGCGTGAGCGACGCCCCCGCCGGGGGTCACGACGTCACTTGCCGAGCAGCTTCCACGCGGTGGGCAGCGCGCCCATCGCCAGCGCGGCCTTGAGGGCGTCGCCGATCAGGAACGGGGTGAGGCCGACCGCGACGGCGGTGGTCAGGGTGATGTCGGCGGTGGCGGCGAGGTAGGGGACGCCGACGGCGTAGATGATGGCCTCGCCCACGAGCATCGTGCCGGCCATGCGCGGCACGGAGCGGTCGGCACCCCGGCGGGCGAGGGCACCCACGGCGGCGGAGGCGAGGATCATGCCGAGGATGTAGCCGAAGGAGACGCCGACGCCGGAGGTGCCGTTCGCGAACCACGGGACACCGAGGAGACCGGCGAGCGCGTACAGGGCGAGGGAGGCCACACCGCGGCCGGCGCCGAGCGCGGTGCCCACGAGCAGCGCGGCGAAGGTCTGGCCGGTCACCGGGACCGGGGAGCCCGGCACGGGCACGGCGATCTGCGCGGCGAGTCCGGTGAGGGCGGCGCCGCCGGCCACCAGCGCGATGTCCCGTACACGGGAGGCGGGAAGCAGGTCGGCGAGGACCTGACCGGTGCGGGCGGGGGCGACGGCCGTACTCATGGGGACTCCGCGAGGGTTGAGGGTGAAGAAGGGTGTACGTGGCATCGAACACGGTGACGCTATCCCAGCGGTCATGAACAGGACACCGTCAGCCGTCCACAAAGGAGGGAACGACCGCGTGGTGGGCTTTCGACAATGACCTTGGGTTACACCGGGCGCGGCGTGACGCCGGTCACGAGGTGGAGTGGCTTTCGCCACGCTTGCAGGACCCGTCGGATCTGTAGGGTTTCACCAATCGGGTGGTGGGGATGGACAGGTGCCGTCTCGCCCGTCGGTCGCCGTCTGGGCAGAGGTTGGCCGTTTTGCTAGCTTCGAGCGCATGGTTGCCCAGGCCCGGTACTTCTCGTCGCGTCGCTACGTCGACCTGCGACGCGTGGGCACGGCCACCTGTCGCCGCCCCGGGTGAGGCGGCTCCGGCGCGCCTCCCCTCTCACGACGGCGCAGTGTCGGACCCGTACCCGAGGATGATCGCGATGCCCAGTACCGCGGCAGCACCCACTCTTCCCCTTTCCGTTCCCCGTCGCTCCCCTGCTCCCTCCCCCGCTCCCTCCCGTTCCTCTCCCGTGCCCCGCGCCGCCGACAGCGACCGGCGGCGGACCAGTGCCAGCGTCGTACTGCGGTCCGTGCTGGAGCACGGACCGGTGGCGCGCAGCACCATCGCGCGGGTGACGGGGCTGTCGCCGGCCTCGGTGACCGACCACTGCGCCGGGCTGGCGCGGCTGGGTCTCATCCGCGAGGCCGAACCGCCCCGGCAGTCCAAGGGGTCCGGGCGCCCGCACGTACCGCTCGACCTGGACGGCTCGCGGTTCGCGGTGGCCGGGGTGCATGTGGCGGTGCCCTACACCACGGTCGCGCTGCTCGATCTGCGCGGACGGGTGCTGGCCCAGCGGGAGATGAAGCACGCGGGCACCACCGATCCGGCCGTGGTGCTGGCACGCGCCGCCGAGGGGATCGCGGCGCTCTCGGCGGACCTGCCGGGGCGCCGGGCCCTCGGGGTCGGGTTCGCGGCCGGCGGCTGGGTGGACCGGGAGACCGGGACCGTGGTGGAGCATCCGATGCTCGGCTGGCGCGAGGTGCCGGTGCGGGAGGTGCTCGGTGCCCGCACGGGGCTGCCGGTTCATGTGGACGGGCACGCGCGGGCGTTGGTCGGCGCGGAGCGGCTCTTCGGGCGGGCCCGGGGCAGCCGGAGCGTGCTGCACCTGTTCGCCGGGAACGTGGTGGACGCGGCGTTCGCGACCAACGACGAGGTGCACCACGGTCCGCGCTCCCAGTCCGGGGCGATCGCCCATCTGCCGCTGCCCGGCGGCACGGAGCCCTGCGACTGCGGGCGGACCGGCTGCCTCCAGGCGGAGTTGAGCGAGCGGACGCTGTGCCGGCGGGCCCGGCAGGCGGGCGTCATCACCGGGGTGAACCCGACGCATGTGGTGGACGCGGCCGCCGGCGGCGACCCGGTGGCCGTACGGCTGCTGGTGGAGCGGGCTCGGTCGGTGGGGCGCGCCGTGGGGTTGCTGCTCGACGTGCTGAACCCGGAGACCGTCGTCGTCACCGAGATCGGGGTCGTCGCCCGCGAGGACTGTCTCGCCGCGCTGCGGGGCGCGGTCGCGCACGACCGGGCGGCGGACGTACGGCCGACGAGCTTCCCGAACGCCGTGCCGGCCACGGCGGGCGGCGCGGTGGCGCTGGACGTGCTCTATCGCGATCCGCTGGCCGCCGCGTCCCGGTGAATTAATTCAGAAACTCCGAATGTTGACAGCCATGACGCGGGACCGGGAACATCATTTCCATGCTTCTCACGACCTGTCGCACCCTCTGTTGCTGACACGTTGACGCGCCCCGGGCGCGTTCTTCCTCCTGTGTGGACGCCCTCTTCTCCGGCCTTCTCCCGCAGTGAGTTCTTCCTTTCCGGCGTCCCCTCGCCGTGATTTTCCGTGTGCGTTCCGGCATCGCACTTTTCCTGTGAACCCCAGGGGGTCCTCCCATGCCTTCCTCCGCCCTGCCCGGTCTCGACCGGCGCCTCTTCCTCACCTCCCTGCTCGGCGTCGGCGCCGCCGCCGTCGGGCTGAGCGGCTGCGCCGACAGCAGCGCGGCGACCGCCGACGCCGCCGCGGACACGCCGCTGGCGACCAAGGTCCCCCCGGGCACCCGCCTGAAGATCGCCTCGTTCCAGGACCAGCAGCAGCTGCAACTGAAACTGGCGGGGCTGGACGATCTGCCTTTCAAGGTGAGCAGTTGGGCGAACATCGGGGCCGGCCCCGATGTCATCAACGCCTTCCGCTCGGGTTCCCTGGATGTCGCCAACAACGCGGGAATTCCGCCGATCCAGGCGCATTACCAGGGTTACGACGCGAAGATTGTCGCGATCAACATCACCCGCAAGCCGAACTATCTCTTCGCCACCAAGCCCGGCAGCGACATCGGCTCCGTCAAGGAATTCAAGGGCAGGAAGCTCGCCTTCTCCCAGGGTCAGGCGCAGGGTGTCGTCCTGCTGCGGGCGTTGAAGAAGGCGGGGATCGCGTACGACGACGTGAAGCTCGTCCCGCTGACCAGCAACCAGTTCCTGACGGCCCTCCAGTCCGGCCAGGTGGACATCGCGCCGCTCGGCAACCAGCAGGCGCCCGCCTATCTCCAGCAGTACGGGGCGAAGGGCGCCCGCACCATCACGACCGACGTGGTGGACCTGCTCAACCTGCTGTGGGCGCCGACGTCCGTGCTGGCCGACTCGGCGAAGGCCGCGGCGGTTGCCGCGTACATCCCCTACTGGGCGAAGGGCGCCGTCTGGCAGTACGAGCACCCGGAGATCTGGAACGAGGAGTTCTACGTCAAGACGCAGAACCTGACCGCAGCCCAGGCCGAGTCGATCAGCGATCTGGCGAACAAGCCGCTTTTCCCGCCCCGTTGGGACGAGGCCATCAGGTGGGAGCAGGAGACGGCGGATCTGCTCGCGGAGGGCGGCTTCGTGAAGAAGTTCGACGTCGGCACGCTCTTCGACCGCCGCTTCGAAGCCATCGCGGCGAAGTCCGTGCCCGCGGAGTACCGGAGGTGACGGCCATGACCACCAGCGCCACGAGAACAACGACCACCACGAACACCACGTCCACCACGAGTACGGCGAGTACGGCGAGTACGGCGAAGAGGGCGAACGCGGCGGGTTCGGCCGACACGGCCGGGGCCACGGCGGACGAGGTGACCGCGCAGGACACGGTCGCCGCGCCCGACGCGGTCGGCCCGCCCGTCCCCGTCGCGGAGGCGGCCCAGGTCCGCAGGCGTCGCCGGCTCTCCCCCGGCAGGCGGCTGCCCGCCTCCCGGCTCGTCGGCCCGTTCCTCTTCCTCGCCCTGTGGGCTGCGGCCTCCGCCGCCGGGCAGCTGGACCCGGCGGCGATCCCCGCCCCGTGGACCGTGCTGGAGACCGGTGTCCGCCTGTGGACCGACGGGACCCTGCCCACCGACGTCCTGACCTCGCTGCGACGGGCCGGGGCCGGGTTCGCGATCGGGCTGACCGCCGGGATCGCACTCGCCCTGGCCTCGGGGCTCAGCCGGGTGGGCGAGGCGCTGATCGACGGGACGGTGCAGCTGAACCGGGCGATTCCGACCCTCGGCCTGATCCCGCTGTTCATCCTCTGGCTGGGCATCGGCGAGACCTTCAAGATCGCGATCATCGCCATCGTCGTCTACATCCCGATCTATCTGAACACGCATGCCGCGCTGGCCGGCATCGACAGCCGCTTCGTGGAACTCGCCGAGGTGCAGGGCCTGTCGCGGCTCCGGTTCGTCCGGGAGATCGTCGTCCCCGGCGCGCTGCCCGGCTTCTTCGTCGGACTGCGGCTCGGGGTGACCGGCTCCTGGCTGGGCCTGGTCGTGCTGGAGCAGATCAACGCCACCAACGGACTCGGCTACATGATGTTCCAGGCCCAGAACTACGGCCAGAGCGACGTCATCCTCGTCGGCCTGGTCGTCTACGGGATCTTCGGCCTGGTCTCCGACAGCGCGGTCCGTCTCATCGAACGGAGGGTGCTGTCATGGCGACGCACACTGAGCAGCTGACGACCACCGGCGCGGCGGCGACCGCCACGGCCGAGCGGAGCGCCGTTCGGCTGCGGGGACTGACCCGGTCGTTCGACGGGCGGGCGGTCCTCGACGGTATCGACCTCGACATCCCCGCCGGGCAGTTCGTGGCCCTGCTCGGGCACAGCGGCTCCGGCAAGAGCACCCTGCTGCGGGCGGTCGCGGGCCTCGACCACGAGGTGACGGGCAGCGGCGGGCTCACCGCGCCGCAGCGGGTGTCGGTGGTGTTCCAGGACTCCCGGCTGCTGCCCTGGCGGCGGGTGCTGGACAACGTGCTGCTGGGCACCGAGGGCGAGGAGAAGGGGCGGGCCGCCCTCGCCGAGGTGGGCCTGAAGGGCAGGGAGCGCGCCTGGCCCAACGAGCTGTCCGGCGGTGAGGCCCAGCGTGCCGCGCTCGCCCGCTCCCTCGTCCGGGAGCCGGAACTGCTGCTGGCCGACGAGCCGTTCGGCGCGCTGGACGCGCTGACCCGGATCAGGATGCACGCCCTGCTGCGGGAGCTGTGGGAGCGCCACCGCCCCTCCGTCCTGCTCGTCACCCACGACGTCGACGAGGCGATCGTGCTCGCCGACCGGGTGCTGGTGCTGGAGCACGGCCGGATCGGCCTCGACCTGGCCATCGACCGCCCGCATCCGCGCTCGTACCGCGATCCGCTGCTGGGCGAGTACCGGGAGCGGCTGCTGGCCGCGCTCGGGGTGACCGAGAGCCCGGACGGGTCCACGGAGGCCGGCCGGTGAGCGCGGAGGACCGGCCGGCCGCCCGCCATGGACCAGTGGCGGCCGCCGAGGACCGGGCGGCGAGCGCCACGAACCCGACAGGGACCGCCGAGGACCGGAAAGCGACCGCGGAGGACCACCCAGTGACGTCGAAGGACCACCGATGACCACCAGACAGCTTCACCTGAACGCGTTCCTGATGAACACCGGCCACCACGAGGCGTCGTGGCGGCTGCCCGAGAGCGACCCGTACGCGCATGTCGAACTGGACCACTACGTCCGGCTCGCGAGGACCGCCGAGCGCGGCACCTTCGACTCGCTCTTCCTCGCCGACAGCCCCCAGCTGTGGGGAAACCTCGCGCAGCGTCCCGCCGGGGCACTGGAGCCGCTCACCCTGCTGACGGCCCTGGCGACGGCGACCGAGCACATCGGTCTGATCGCCACCGCGTCGACCTCCTACAACTCCCCCTACAACCTGGCCCGCAAGTTCGCCTCCCTCGACATCATCAGCCGGGGCCGGGCGGGCTGGAACATCGTCACCACCGCGGGTGCCGAGGCGGCCCGCAACTTCGGCCTGGACGCCGAGCCCGCCCACGCCCAGCGGTACGCCCGGGCGGCCGAGTTCCTCGATGTGGCGCTGAAGCTGTGGGACAGCTGGGAGGACGACGCCATCGTCGCCGACAAGGCGGCCGGCGTCTGGGGCGACGACGCCAAGATCCATCCGCCCCGGCACAAGGGGACGTACTTCAGCGTCGAGGGCGCCCTCAACGTGCCGCGCTCCCCGCAGGGCTACCCGCTGCTCGTGCAGGCCGGGTCCAGCGAGGACGGCAAGGAGTTCGCGGCCCGGTACGCGGAGGCGGTGTTCACCGCCCAGCAGACGATCGAGGACGCGCAGGGCTTCTACGCCGACCTCAAGGCCCGTACCGCGGCGGCCGGCCGCGACCCGGATCACATCAAGGTGCTGCCCGGCATCGTGCCGGTGCTCGGCTCCACCGAAGCCGAGGCGCTGGCGAACGAGCAGGTGCTGGAGGACCACATCGTGTACGCGCACGGGGTGGGCCGTCTGGAGGCGCTGCTCCAACTGGACCCCGGGACTCTGGAGTTGGACTCGCTCCTGCCGGACGGTCTGCCGCCGGAGAGCGCCGTCGAGGGCGCCAAGAGCCGCTACACGCTCGTCGTCGAACTGGCCCGGCGCGAGCGGCTCACCGTACGGCAGCTGATCGGGCGGCTCGGTGGCGGGCGCGGCCATCTGACCTTCGCCGGGACGCCCGAGCAGGTCGCCGACGAGATCGAGACCTGGTTCACGCGGGGCGCCGCCGACGGCTTCAACATCATGCCCGCGGTCCTGCCGTCCGGCCTGGACGCCTTCGTCGACCACGTCGTCCCGATCCTGCGCGCCCGCGGTCTGCTCCGCACGGAGTACGAGGACGGGCCGCGCCAGACCCTGCGGGAGCGCTACGGCCTCCCGCGCCCCGCCAACCAGTACGCCGGCCCCGCCCGGGAAACCGCCCTCGTCTGAAAGGACCCGCACATGTCCGACCTCCAGATCCGCAAGATCAGCGGGAACATCGGCGCCAAGGTGGCCGGGGTGGACATCGCCCGGCCGCTCGACGACGGGACGGTCACCGCGCTCCGGGAGGCCCTCAACGTCCACAAGGCCCTGGTGTTCGACGTGGTGAACCTCGACGACGAGAGCCAGCAGGCGTTCGTCCGCCACTTCGGCGACATCACCACCGCCCATCCGACCGTGCCGTCCGTCGACGGCACCCCGAACGTCCTGCCCGTCGACAGCGAGCGGGGCCGCGCCGCCAACCACTGGCACACCGCGCGGTGCCCGAGGAGGCCGTCGACGAGCAGCGGGCCGCCGCCCGCGCCCAGTTCACGTCCGTCAAGTACCGCACGGTCCACCCGATCGTCCGCGTCCACCCTCCCCCACTTCTCGGCTTCGCTCGAAGCGGGGGGACCCCCATCCGGCGAACGCGGGCTGTTCATCGGCGGGTTCGCGCAGCGGATCGTCGGACCGCCGCCGGGCGAGTCCCGCAAACTCCTCGACCTGTTCCAGGCGTACGTCACCCGCCCGGAGAACGTCCTGCGCCACCGCTGGTCGGAGAACCAGCTCGTCATCTTCGACAACCGCATCACCCAGCACTACGCCATCGACAACTACGACGGTCTGCCGCGCCGGCTGCACCGGGTGACCGTCGCCGATGACGTGCCGGTGGGCGTCGAGGGGAAGGAGAGCCACTCCATCGAGGGGGACGCGGCGCACTACACCCCGGCGGCCGCCTCCGTAGCCGCCTGACCACCCTGCGTGCCGGACGCGTCCGGATAGCGGACGGCCCCTTCGTGCGCACGGAGGGGCTGTCCAGACTGTGGGCGTTTTTGCCCTCTCACGCATTGGACGAGCCGCGCCCATGCCCAGCAGCACCGTCAAGGCTCCACAGGAGCAGGACGCCTCCCTGTCCCACGGCCTCAAACAGCGCCACTTGTCGATGATCGCCCTCGGCGGGGTGATCGGCGCGGGGCTCTTCGTCGGTTCCGGGGCGGGAATCGCCGCCGCCGGTCCGTCGATCGTCCTCGCGTACGCCCTCTCCGGGCTCCTCGTGATGCTGGTGATGCGGATGCTCGGCGAGATGTCCGCCGCGTATCCCTCGTCGGGCTCCTTCTCGGCACACGCCGAACGCGCCGTCGGCCCGTGGGCGGGCTTCACCGCCGGCTGGTCGTTCTGGGTGCTGCTGTGCACCGCCGTCGGCCTGGAGGGCATCGGCGCCGCGAAGATCGTGACCGGGTGGCTGCCCGGGACGCCCGAGTGGGCCTGGGTCGCGCTGTTCATGCTGGTGTTCCTCGGCACCAACCTGGCGGCCGTGAAGAACTTCGGCGAGTTCGAGTTCTGGTTCGCCGCCCTGAAGGTCGGCGCGATCACCCTGTTCCTGGTGCTCGGCGTGCTGGCCGTGGCCGGGGTCCTCCCCGGCGGCGACACGCCCGGCCTCGCCAACCTCACCGGCGAGGGCGGCCTGCTGCCCAACGGCACGGACGGCCTCGTCGTCGGCCTGCTGGCCTCGATCTTCGCGTACGGCGGTCTGGAGACCGTGACGATCGCGGCGGCCGAGTCGGAGAACCCCGTGAAGGGCGTCGCGACCGCCGTCCGCACGGCGATGTGGCGCATCGCCGTCTTCTACATCGGCTCCATGGCCGTCATCGTGACGCTGGTCCCGTGGGACTCGAAGGCGGTCGTCGAGAAGGGCCCGTACGTCGCCGCCCTCGACCACATCGGCATCCCCGGCGCCGGACAACTGATGAACGTGGTGGTGTTCGTGGCGCTGCTGAGCGCGATGAACGCCAACATCTACGGCTCCTCGCGCATCGCGTACTCCCTGGTGGAGCGCGGGCAGGGTCCGAGGTTCCTCGGCCGGGTCTCGGGCGGGGTCCCCCGGGTCGCGGTGCTGGCCTCCAGCGTCTTCGGTTTCCTCTGCGTCGTGCTGAGCTACTGGCGGCCCGACGACGTCTTCGCCTGGCTGCTGAACATGATCGGCGCGGTGATCCTCGTCGTCTGGATCCTCATCGCCGTCTCGCAGTTGCTGCTGCGCCGCCGCATCGAACGCGAGGCCCCCGAGCGGCTCGTCGTCCGCATGTGGGCGTTCCCCTGGCTGACGTGGGTGGCGCTGGCCGGAATGGCGGCGGTGTTCGTCCTCATGGCACGGGAGCCGGAGACCCGGGTGCAGTTGTACGGGTCGGGCGGGATGACGGCGGTGCTGGCGGCCGTGGGGTACGGGTGGCAGCGGGCGCGCGCAGACCGCTGACGCGCCCTCGCCGACGCAGGGCCCTCGCACGGAGGACGGACGGTCCGGTGCGAGGGCCCTTTCGCGTGCCCGGGCACGCGACACCATCCTCTTGCTGTTAGCGTGCAGTTGCAAGTAAATTGCAATAAGAGGTCGGAGGGGACCCGCCATGCCCGTCTACACGCTTCCTGAACTGCCGTACGACTACGCGGCGCTCGCGCCCGTGATCAGCCCGGAGATCATCGAGCTGCACCACGACAAGCACCACGCGGCGTACGTGAAGGGGGCCAACGACACGCTGGAGCAGCTGGCGGAGGCGCGGGACAAGGAGTCGTGGGCGGCGATCAACGGCCTGGAGAAGAATCTGGCCTTCCATCTCTCCGGGCACATCCTGCACTCCGTCTACTGGCAGAACATGACGGGTGACGGCGGCGGCGAGCCGCTGGCCGTGGACGGGGTGGGCGAGCTGGCTGACGCGATCACCGAGTCGTTCGGGTCGTTCGCCGCCTTCAAAGCGCAGCTGTCGAAGGCGGCGGCGACGACGCAGGGCTCGGGCTGGGGTGTGCTGGCGTACGAGCCGCTGAGCGGGCGGCTGATCGTCGAGCAGGTCTACGACCACCAGGGCAACGTCGGGCAGGGGTCGACGCCGATCCTCGTCTTCGACGCCTGGGAGCACGCCTTCTACCTGCAGTACCGGAACCAGAAGGTCGACTTCATCGAGGCGATGTGGCAGGTCGTCAACTGGCAGGACGTGGCCAGGCGGTACGCCGCCGCGAAGTCCCGCGCGGACGTGTTGCTGCTGGCCCCCTGAGACGGGGTTCCCGGTCTCCTGCTCGTGATCGTCTTCTCACCGTTCACCGGGCAGGCGGAGGAAGGGAGGTCCCCCGCGAGGACGTGACTCGCGGGGGACCTCCTGCTTCGGGGGGTCTTTCGGCGCAGGCTCTTCCGTTAAAGGCGGTTTCAGCGCAATTCTTGGGGGATGGCGACGCCGAGACGACTGACCTGCCAGACCTGCCGCTCCGAGGAACCGCACGAGCCGCTGACCCCCAAGGAACGCGACTGGCTCCAGGGACAGCTGGGCAACCGGGTCCCGGACAACTACTACAAGTGCGTCAACAACCGCCCCGACGGCAGGGTCTGTCTCAACCTGCGCACCCACGGCAACGAGAAGCACTTCAGGCTGACCAAGCGCCTGCCCGACGACCTGGAGTGAGCCGTACGGAGTGAGCCGTCTGGAATGAGCCGCAGGTCAGGGCGCGTTGTCAGACCCCGCTGTCACTCTTCACCCCATGGACGTGAACGAGTTCTGGAGCATCGTCGACGAGGCGCGCCGCACGGCAGTCGCCCCCGAGGGGCCGGACGGCGCCGAGGCCGTCGCCGAGCGGGCCGCCGCGCTGCTGGCGGCCCGGCCGGCCGCCGAGATCGTGGCCGCGCAGCAGATCCTGTGGGACCTGCTGGGCGCGTCGTACCGCGCTCCCCTGTGGGCCGCGGCGTACACGATCAACGGCGGTTGCTCGGACGACGGCTTCGACTACTTCCGGGGCTGGCTCGTGCTCCAGGGCCGCGCGGTCTTCGAGCGTGCCGTCGCCGACCCCGACTCCCTCGCCGAGCTGCCCGTCATCCGGCGGGCGGCCGAGGAGTGGACCGAGGTCGAGTGCGAGAGCACGCTCGGGATCGCCTGGGACGCCCACCGCGAGGCCACCGGCGAGGACCTGCCCCCTGACAGCTTCCGCATCCGCTACCCGGAGCTGGACCCGTCCTGGGACTACGACTTCGGTGACTGGGCGGAGACGGAGCGCCGGCTGCCCCGGCTGACCGCCCTGTATGCCAAGCACCTGGCGCGGTGAAGGCGGCCCTGCCCCCCCGGCCGCGGTCGGGTCGGGGGCAGGTCCGGTCCGGTCCGGTCAGACCAGGTTGCTGAAGTCGGGGCCCTTGGTGCGGGTGCGCTTGATCTCGTAGAAACCCGGGACCGAGGCGACGAGGAGGGTGCCGTCCCAGAGCTTGGCGGCCTCCTCGCCCTGCGGGGCGGGGGTGACGACCGGGCCGAAGAAGGCGATCTGCCGGCCGTCGGGGCCGGGGACCGCGATGACGGGCGTGCCGACGTCCTGGCCGACCTTCTCGATGCCCTCCTTGTGGGAGGCGCGCAGCTGCGGCTCGTACGGGGTGGAGTCCCAGTGGTCCATCAGGGAGTCGGGCAGCCCGACCTCCTTCAGCGCCGCGGCGACGACCTCCTTGCCGGCGCCCTCGCCCTGGTTGTGGGCGCGCGTGCCGATCGCCGTGTAGAGGTCGCCGAGGACCTCGGCGCCGTGCTCCTCCTGGGCGGCTATGACCACGCGGACCGGGCCCCAGGCCTTGGTCTCCAGCAGCTCGCGGTATTCCTCGGGGAGTTCGTCCAGCTTGTTCTCGTTGAGGACCGCGAGGCTCATCAGATGCCAGCGCACCTCGATGTCCCGCACCTTCTCCACCTCCAGGACCCAACGCGAGGTCATCCACGCCCAGGGGCACAGGGGGTCGAACCAGAAGTCGACGGGAGTCTTGCCGGAGGTCTGCTCGGACATGGTTCTCCTCGGAAAGAGCAAGGTGCGGTGGTCGGTTTACAGCGCAACAACCCGCAACACCGGCGACCGCTCGCCTCATTCCCGGCTGCCGGGCGTCAGGAGCACATGGCAGGATCGGCCCTGTCCGCATACTGAACACCACCCCCGAGGGAGTGCCGCCCGTGCCCGGTGAGAATCTGTCCCGCGACGAGGCCCAGGAGCGGGCCGCGCTGCTGTCCGTCGACGGCTACGAGGTCTCCCTCGACCTGCGGTCCGCCGTCGGCGACCGGGGTGACGAACCGCGGACCTTCCGCTCGGTGACGACCATCCGCTTCCGGTGCGCCGACCCCGGCGCCACCAGCTTCGCCGACCTGGTCGCGCCGAGTGTGACGTCGGTCTCCCTCAACGGCAAGGACCTCGACCCCAGCGAGGTCTTCGACGGCTCCCGGATCGTCCTGGACGACCTGGCCGCCGAGAACGAGCTGGTGGTCGACGCCCAGTGCGCCTACTCGCGCACCGGCGAGGGCATGCACCGCTTCGTCGACCCGGAGGACGGCGAGGTCTACCTCTACACGCAGTACGAGCCCGCCGACTCCCGCCGGGTCTTCGCGGGCTTCGAGCAGCCGGACCTCAAGGCCCCGTTCCGCTTCGAGGTGCGGGCGCCCGAGGACTGGGTGGTGTGGAGCAACGGGGTCGGCGAGCGGACCGACGGGGTGTGGCGCTTCGCGGAGACCAAGCCGATCTCGACCTACATCACCGCCGTGGTCGCCGGCCCGTACCACTACGTCACCGACTCCTACGAGCGGGTCCTCGCGGACGGTACACGGCTGGAGATCCCCCTCGGCGCGATGTGCCGCAAGGGCCTCGCCCCCTACTTCGACTCCGACGACGTCTTCGCGATCACCAAGCAGGGTCTGGACTTCTTCCACGACCACTTCGACTACCCGTACCCGTTCGGGAAGTACGACCAGGCGTTCGTGCCCGAGTACAACCTCGGCGCGATGGAGAACCCCGGGCTCGTCACCTTCCGCGAGGAGTTCATCTTCCGCGGGAAGGTGACCCGGGCGTCGTACGAGCGGCGGGCCAACGTCATCCTGCACGAGATGGCGCACATGTGGTTCGGCGACCTCGTGACCATGGTGTGGTGGGACGACCTGTGGCTGAAGGAGTCCTTCGCGGACTTCATGGGCTCCTTCTCGATGGTCGAGGCCACCCGCTTCACCAACGGCTGGGTCACCTTCGCCAACAACCGCAAGTCCTGGGCGTACCGCGCCGACCAGCTGCCCTCCACCCACCCCGTCACGGCGGACATCCGTGACCTGGAGGACGCCAAGCTCAACTTCGACGGCATCACCTACGCCAAGGGCGCGTCCGTCCTGAAGCAGCTGGTGGCGTACGTGGGGCGCGAGGCGTTCCTGGAGGGCGCCCGCCGCTACTTCAAGCGCAACGCGTACGGCAACACCCGGCTCGGTGACCTGCTGTCGGTCCTGGAGGAGACCAGCGGCCGGGACATGGCGGCCTGGTCGCGGGCCTGGCTGGAGACGGCCGGGGTGAACTCCCTCACACCGCAGGTGCTGCTCGACGCCGAGGGCAGGATCGACGAGCTGGCCGTGGTGCAGGAGGCCGCAGAGTCCCACCCGGAGCTGCGGCCGCACCGGGTGGCGATCGGGCTGTACCGGCGCGGCGGCGACGGAGCGCTGGAGCGGTACGCGCGGGCCGAGGCGGACGTCGACGGGGCGCGCACGGTCGTGACCGAGCTGGCCGGGGCCGAGGCGCCGGAGCTGGTGCTGGTCAACGACGACGACCTCACGTACTGCAAGATCCGCTTCGACGCGGGGTCGCTGGACACGCTGCGGGCCGGGCTCGGTGACATCTCCGACCCGCTGGCGCGCGCGCTGTGCTGGTCGGCCCTGTGGAACCTCACCCGGGACGCGCTGCTCCCGGCGCGGGACTTCGTCGACCTGGTGCTGCGGTTCGCCGGCCGGGAGTCCGACATCGGCGTCCTGCAGATGCTGCACGCCTGGGCGAACTCGGCCCTCACCTTCTACGCGGCGCCCGAGTGGCGGGAGACCGGCGCCCGGCTGCTGGCGGAGGGTGCCCTGCGGGAGCTGCGGGCCGCCGAGCCCGGCAGCCAGCACCAGCTGACCTGGGCGCGGTTCTTCGCGGCGGTGGCGTCCGGCGAACCCGACCTCGGGGTGCTCCAGGGGCTGCTCGCCGGGACCGAGAAGGTCGACGGGCTGGAGGTCGACCAGGAGCTGCGGTGGGCGCTCCTGGAGCCGCTCGCGACCTACGGGGTGGCCGGTGAGGGGATCCTCGCGGCGGAGCTGGCCCGGGATGACACGGCGTCCGGCAAGCGGCACCAGGTGCGGTGCCTGGCGGCGCGGCCGTCGGCCGCGGTGAAGGCTCAGGCGTGGGCGTCGGTGGTGGAGTCGGACGTGCTGTCGAACGCGCTGGTGGAGGCGACCATCGCGGGGTTCGCGCGGCCGTCGCAGCGGGAGCTGGTGGCGCCCTACGCGGAGCGGTACTTCGAGGTGATCGAGCGGGTGTGGGCCGAGCGGTCCATCCAGATCGGGATGGATGTGGTGCGGGGGCTGTTCCCGTCACTGCAGGACTCCCCGGCGACCCTGGAGGCCACGGACGCCTGGCTCGCCGCCCACGAGGGAGCGGCGCCCGCGCTGCGCCGACTGGTGGTGGAGGCCCGCGACGACCTCGCGCGGGCACTGCGGGCGCAGGCGTGCGATGCGGAGGCGGGGACGGGGACCGCGGGGTAACCGCCGCCGCACCGCCTCGGTGTCTCGCACCCGGCTGCCGCCGCAGGGCGGGGCCGGGTGCCCCCACCGGCGCTTGCGGGATGCCGCCGCACCCGAACTCGCCCCCGGCCGGGCAGCCACATGCCGTCCGCCGTCGCCGTACGACGCCGTGTCTCCGAATTCATCGGCGTCAACTCCACTCCCCTGATTCCGCGTTACGAAATTCGGGTAGTCGGAGCCGTAACCTTTTCCGATCAGCGGGTGGACCAGCGACTATCGACAGTCGAACACATGTCCTTTAGTGCAGGGTTGTCCGGATTTGTCGACAGCTCTGTAACAGGGGTTCAGAGGCGCTGACAGCGCGGGAACCTCCGGTCATGAACCACAACACCCCGCTCTCCTCCCGCGCCCTCCGCCGGCTCACGGACGTGCACCGCCGCGTACTGACAGCCGCGCAGTTGCGCGCGCAGGGTGTCACCCCGGCCGAGACGAACGAGCAGTGCCGGCAAGGTGGTCCCTGGCAGCAGCTCCTGCCCGGCGTCTATCTGCTGCACCCCGGCCCGCCCACCTCCGAGGAGCGGCTGCACGCCGTCCTGTCGTACGCGGCCCGCACCCCGTTCCGCGAGGCGGCCACCGGCGTCCCGGCGCAGCCGAACGCCGAGGGCCCCCGCGCGACACCCCGCTACCCGGACGCCGTGATCACGGGCCTCGCGGCCCTGACGCTGCACGGTTTCTCGTCCACGCCCCCGCTGCTGTCCCTGGACACCATCGACGTCCTGGTCTCGCGCCTGCGCCGGCTGCGCACCGTCGGTTGCGCCCGCGTCATCCGCACCGCGACCGTACCGGCCCCGTCGTACGTGACCGGTCTGCCCGTGGCCCCCGTCCCGCGCGCCCTGGCCGACGCGGTGGCTGAACTGGCCGACGCGGACTCCGTACGCCGACTGCTGACGGAGGCGGTACGCGGTGGCCACGCGGAGCCGGCGGCGGTCGTGCGGGAGCTGACGCAGGCGCGGCTGCTTGACCGTCCCCATGTCGTGGAAGCGGTGGACTCGCTGCTCGCCGAGGGACGGGCGATCGCGGAGGACGATCTGTACCTGATGGTCAGGGAGTTCGGCCTGCCCGACCCGGTCTGGAACGTGGACCTCCGGCTCCCCGGCGGTCCGCACCTCGGCGGACTCGACGCGTACTGGCCGGAACAGGCCGTCGCGGTGGAGCTGGACACACGGACCCCGCGGCAGGAGGACGACGCGCTCCGGTCCGAGTACGCCCGCAAGCGCGAGACGCTGGAACGGCTCGGCATCACCGTCGTCCACATCACTCCCCGCAGGCTGAACGACGCCCTGGAGCAGCAGGCGGCGGTCGTCCGCACCGCGCTGATGGCGTCGTCCGACCGCGATCCGGCCGCGTACGTGGTGGTGCTTCCCCGGTAATCCGGGACCCCGCCCACACCGGGGCGGGTCCGCAGGAGGGGAGAGGAAGGGCCGCCGCTCACGGCGGCCCTTCCTTGTGTCCGGGGCCCCGCGCATGCCCCCTGCCGTGCCCGGCGGCCTACTTGCCGCAGAACTCCGCCTCCACGATCGCCTCGCTGTTCCCCGTCCAGTCGCTGTTCAGGTTGAAGGTGAGGGAGTGCCGGCCGTCGGGGGTGGTGACGGACTCGGAGAGGGAGCCGTGGATGCCGCCGCTGTGGCCCCACAGTCGCACGCCGCAGGAGAGCTTGTGCTCGATGAGGCCCAGGCCGTACCCGCCGAGTCCCTCGACGGAGGTCGTCGTCTTCATCGCGTCGAGCTGCTTCTTCGGCAGCAGCCGGCCACGCAGCAGCGCCGAGTAGAAGCGGTTCAGGTCGGCGGGGTTGGACACCAGTTCACCGGCGGCCCCCGCCACGGAGGGGTTGAGCTTCGTGACGTCGTACGTCCTGCCGTCCGCGGTCTCGGCGAGCTTGGAGTAGGCGCGGCTGTGCGGCCCCGGCAGGGTGGGGGCGGTGCCGGGCACCTTCGTGCCGCGCAGACCGAGGGGTTGGATGATGCGGTCGCGGACCTCGTCGCCGTACGGGTTGCCCGTCACCTTCTCGATCACCAGTCCGGCGAGCAGGTAGTTGGTGTTGGAGTAGTTCCACGACGTCCCGGGCGCGAAGTCCGGTTTGTGCTTCATGGCGACGGCGATCAGCTGCCGAGGCGTCCAGGTGCGGTAGCGGTTCTTGAGGAAGCCCTCCGCGAGGAAGGCGTCCCGGCGCAACCGCTCGTCGGATGTGTAGTCGAAGATCCCGCTGGTGTGGTTGAGGAGCTGCCGGACCGTCACCCGGCGGCCGTCGTGGCCGTTGCCGCGGACCAGGCCGGGCAGCCACCTGTCCACCTTGTCGTCCAGGGACAGCCTGCCCTCGGCTTCCAACTGGAGCAGGACCGTCGCCACGAAGGTCTTCGTGATGCTGCCCGCGCGGAAGCGGTCCTGGGCACTGCGCGGCCGGCCCGTCCTCAGGTCGCCCACGCCCGCCGTCGCCTTCCACACGCCGTGGGCGTCCTTCGCCTGGAGGGCGATGCCCACGACGCCGTCCTTCACATTGGCGTCCATCGCCGCGCGGGTCGCGCCGTGGCCGCCTCTCGCGGAGGCGGGCTCGGCCGCCGCCACCGGGGCGGCGAGCGCCACCGCCGCGACCACCGCGGTCGCCGCCACCAGACCCGTACGTACTGTCATCGTTCCCCCTGTGTCCGAGAAGATCATCCGGTCACGGAGGAGGACCACGGCGATCCGGCCGGGGTTGACAGCCGCACTCGCGTTGAGCGGATTTCAGCCCTTCCGGAGTACCAGCTCGGCATTGCGGTCACCTGGGGTTCCGGTGAGGGTGTCACGGCGGCCCGGCGCGTTGAACGACAGCTCGCGGTACAGGGCCGCCAGCCCGGTCTGGCTGAGGTCCGTGAAGCTGGTGGAGTGCGGGGCGGCCGACTCGATCAGGGTCGTGAACAGGGAGATCGTGCCGTCCTTGTTGTCCACCAGCTCGATCACCCGCGCCAGCTGGGGGAAGTCGATGTGGGAGGCGGTCGAGATCTCCCAGAACGAGCCGCCGCCGGCGTACCGGTGCGGGGTGATGCGGTTGCGGTGGCTGTGGCCGTTGACCCAGGCCAGGACGTTGCGGTGGCGGCCCAGGAGGGCCAGCACCTCGTCGCCGCCGTGCCGGGCCTCCTTCGGGCGGGAGGGGTCCTTGCGGAGGTTGCGCATGGTCCTGCTGGTGTGGTGGCTGAAGACCACGGCGTAGGTGCCCTTCCTGCCGTGCTCCTTCAGCGTCCGTTCCAGCCACTTCAGTTGGGCCGTGCCGAGCGAGCCCTCGTAGTGGCCGCCGGGATCGGTGGAGTCGAGGCTGATTCCGATGACGTCGTCGGCGATCCGGAAGACGTAGTACTGGGTGCGGGCGTCGAGGTTGGCCTGCGAGTAGCCGTGACCGACGGGCCCGGCGCCGGTGCGGGCCGGGTCGAGGTGGGCCTTCAGGTACTCCAGGGGCGTGAAGGGTGCCCGCCCCTCGTCCGGGGTGACCGAACGCATCCTCTTCGCCTGGGACTTGAGCACGGCCTTCCAGTCGGCTCCGCGAGGGTCGCCGCCGCTCCTCACGTTGTCCCAGAGGGCCTTGCCGACCTGCTCGTCCAGGGTCATCAGCTTCCTGCCGCCGACCGCGAAGTCGGCGAAGAAGGAGTCGCCGGGCGCGTAGCAGCCGCCGGGGAGTGAATCGTGGTTGCCGACCGTGGAATACCAGGGGACGTTCAGGCCGGGGCTGTTGACCTCACGGATCGCGGCGGCGAGGAAGCCGTTCAGACGGGGGAAGCCGAGCTTCTTGTCGGCGTCGCGAAGGGTGGAGTCCGGCTGCCAGTACAGCTTGAGGCCGCTGTCCTGGACGCCCTCGTAGCGGCGCGGGTCACCGGAGTTGGGGGTGACACGGCCACCGCTCATCACCTTCAGGAACCAGTCCAGTTCCGTCCTGGAGTTGTTGTCGGTGTTGTCGCCGGTCGTCATCACGAAGTGCAGCGGCGAGCCGGTGACGGGGGCGCCCCGCAGCGAGTTGACCCGCTCGACCAGCGAGACCGCCCCGGCCACGGAGAGGGCCTCCTGCGGACGCCAGGCGCTGGCGGTCTGGGCCCGCAGATACTCGTAGCGCAGCGGGTGCTGCACGTCGACGACATGCAGATCGGTGAACTGGACGAAGGAAGCGAGAGCCGTACGGCGCTTCTCCCGGCCGGACTTGGGCGTCGCGAGGTCGGAGCGCACGACCCGCTTCCAGGCGGGTCCGTCGCCGAGCCGGCGGTATCCGGAGGCGTTGCGCGGCGCCGCGACCGAGGCGAGGGTGGTGCCCCGTGTGTACGGCGCGAGCGGGGCGGCCGGGGCCTTTCGGTTGGAGAGGTTCGCCAGGGGGACCTCGGTGGCGTTCTCGGCGGCAGCGGCGGCGTGGGCGTCCGTCTCCGGCCGCAGGGCGATCCCGATGCCCGCCGAGAGGCCGACCGCGCCGGTGGCGGCGAGAAAGGCGCGGCGGTCAGGGTTGGTGGCGGCGGCAGCGACTGAGCGTATGCGCGACATGGCGCGGTCTCCCCGAGTGCGAACGCGTCGGCAGTGGTCGCGGGGCCGCTCCGCGGTGGGGGCCGGAGTGGGGTTCCCGCTCGTACTGAATGCTTGGCAGCCGGGGTGACCTGGACGTTAACGAGGTGGCAACGGGCGGCGCCGATCACCGTACGTGGATCTTCGCGAGCGCCGGGTGTTCGTCGGGGGTTGCCGAAGGTAAGGGCAACCGAGGGGAAGTGGTCACTCCTCGTTCATGTGAGGGGGTAGGGCATGTATTCGCCGCGCGGGCTCGCCTGGTCGGGTGCCTCCAGGTGCGTCGTGTCTCGTCGGGCGGCTCCCCGCGCAACTAAGGGTTGTCCCGTAATTCCCCGGCGGGCGCGCGACGCCCGGGATTACGGGACGACCCTTAGAAGGCGACCGGCGGTTCCAAGTGGCCGTTGGGCGGGCGCTCCTGCCACAGGGTCAGGCCCACGTCCACCAGACCGACCCGGTCCAGGTTCGGGACCTCCTCCAGGGGGTGCCACGCGGCCATGTCCGTCGAGCCGTTGGTCTCGTGGCGCAGGGTGCCGCCCGTCACGCGGGCCTCGTAGACGAGGCGGAGACTGTGGAAGGCGGCGCGGGAGCCCAGGCGCCGGGAGCGGTCCTCGGTGACGGAGTCGACGCCGAGGAGGGCGGTCGGCTCGACGGTGTAGCCGGTTTCCTCGTCGGCCTCGCGGATGACGGTGTCGTAGGGGTCCTCACCGTGGTCCATGCCGCCGCCGGGGAGGGTCCAGCTCCTGGTGCCGTCCCGGGCGACCCAGCGGGCCAGCAGCATCTGTCCGTCCCGTACGCACACGGCGTAGGCCGCCACCCTCAAGTCCTCGCGCATGAGGAGACGTTACTCAACGGATGCGGAGAGGGGGCGGGTGCTCCCCACGTGGCACCCGCCCCTGGCGACGGGGGGGCGCTCGGCGCGACGGCCCGTCCCCCCGTTGGACGGGCCGCCGCACATCAGTGCGTTGCGCCCCTTGATCTTCGGCCGGGTCCCCACCGGAACGCCAGGGGCGAAGCATGGCCGCAAAGCGCCATGGCACCGTCGTGCCTGCCCTGTAGCCTTCGCCACAAGACCCCAGATCCACCGCGAAATCGGCATGGATCGAACTAGGATTCCACTCCGGGGGATGAGGGGGTGAGGAGGGCGAAAGGGCCGACCGTGCTGGACGAATTCCTGGAAGCGGACACCGAGGCCGTCCGCGTCTACCGGAGTCTGCTCACCAACCCGGCCTGGACCCTCCACGACGTCCAGCGGCACACCGGCCTCACCGAGGACGAGGTGCGGGCGGCCGTGGACCGGCTCGCGGACCTCTCCCTGCTGAGCCCGGTCACGGACACGACGTTCCTGCCGATGAACCCCGAGACGATCCTCGGGCCGGCGCTGCGCCGCCGTGAGGCCGAACTCGACTCCCAGCGGGCGCATCTGTCACGGCATCAGGCGGTGGTGGCCGAATTCACCAAGGAGTACGCCGCGTTGGGGCTGCGGCACACCGGGGGCGCCGAGCATCTGGTCGGCGTGAACGCGGTCCGCGCCCGGCTGGAGCAGCTGTCACGGGACGCGGTGCAGGAGGTCTGTACCTTCACACCGGGCGGCGCCGTGAGCGCGGCCGGCCTGGAGTCGGCCCGCCCCCTGGACCAGGAGTCCTTCGACCGGGGCGTGCGGATGCGCTCCGTCTACCTCGACAGCGTCCGCAACGACCAGCCCACCTCGGACTACGCGACCTGGCTCACCTCCATGGGCGGACAGGTGCGCACCGTGCCCGCCCTTCCGATGCGGATGATCATCTGCGATCGTGAGGTCGCGGTCGTGCCGGTGAACGCCGAGGACAGCCGCCAGGGCGCGCTCGTCGTCCGCTACCAGGGCGTCGTGCAGGCCCTCGCCGAGCTGTTCGAGCTGGTCTGGGCGCAGGGCGTGCCCCTGGGCGCGGAGGCCCCGGCCGCGGTGGGCGACGGGGCGAGCGAACGCGACCGGGTGCTGCTGAAGCTGCTGTCCGAGGGGATGACCGACCAGGGGATCGCCCGCAAGCTGGGGCTGTCCGTGCGTACGATCAGACGGCTGATGTCCGACCTCATGAAGCGGTTGGACGCGCAGAGCCGGTTCGAGGCGGGCGCGGAGGCGGTACGGCGGGGCTGGCTGTAGCGCCGGCGAGAGGGCGGACCGGGCACCGCGACGCCACGGGATACGCCGGAAGGGCTCTAATCGCCGACGTGGTGGCCCCGTCCTGCCATGGCCGCAAGCGGCCATCGTGAGCACCTGCGTTTCGGACTCCGATCAACCATGATCGGTCATGGCTCTTCACAGAGCCCTCACCTGTAGCCCCTCACGAAAGAGGAACGGTTGTGCATTCCTCGACGCGCTCCCGGCGCATCGGTGTCCTCGCCCTCCTCGGTCTGGGTTCCGCCGCGGCGGCCCTCGTCCTCGGCACCGCCGTGGACGCCCCGGCGGGCACGCGGCTGGCCGCGGACGACGCCGTGACGGAGGTCGTCGTGCCGGCCAAGTCGGCCAAGGGCGGCGGCGTGCAGCCCGGGGTGGTCGTTCCCGGCCACAAGGAGACCTGGACCTGGGACGACCAGGACTGACCGGCCCGCCGGTCCCCCTCGTCGTACACCAGGCTGGAAGGCACCCCGGGATCCGGAGGATCCGGTCCGGGGTGCCCGGCGGTGCCGTCGCCGCTCAGGCCCGCCGGAATACGGCCCGCCGGTTGTCCGGCGGGCCGTATTCGTGCGCGCCCTCACTCACATGTCACGCCCTGCGCACCCGGCAGCGCGTCCTCGATCCAGGCCCGGTCCCGGGCGATGTCGGCCGGGTCCGTGGTCCACAGGTCCGGTTCGGCGCCGTCGCGCGGGATGCCGACGAGGACGCGGTCGCCCTCCCTCAGAGCGGGGTCGGCGTCCTGGTACATGGGGAAGACGATCTCCTTCCCGCCCTTGTCCGGCTTGTAGTAGCGGTCGACGTCGAGGGTGACGCGGTCCCGCTCGGTGCCGGGGACGGGTTCGACGGAGACGACGGTGCCCTCCACGATGAGGCGGGCGCAGGAGACGTAGCCCTGGCGGCTGACCTTGCCGTCGCTGTCGCTGTTGCCCCCGCTCTGCGGGGCGTCGTGCAGGCCGCTGTCCTTCTGGCCGGCGGCGCTGCTGGACTCGTCCGACGAGTTCCCGGCACCCGACTGGACGACGACGGCGCCCAGGCCCACGGCGACGGTCGCGGCGGCCGCGGCGGCGAGGGCGCCGAAGGCGACGGTCAGGGCCCGGCGGTGCCTCCGGGGGCGGGCCGGCCACGTCGGCAGGGGCCTCACCGGCGCGACGGGGGCCGTCTCGGGCTCGGGCTGCCGCCCGGCGACCGTCTCGGCACCGGCCGCGTCCCCCGGCCGCGCGGCCACGGGTCGCCCCGGCGGCGCGCCGGTCTCCGCCTCCCGGGTGCCCGCACCGGTTTCGGGCCCGGCCAGGGCGTCGCCGATCAGTCCCAGCTGCTCGCGCAGCAGCGCCACATCGGCGGCCGCCGCCCGCCGGGCGGCCATGAACTCGCCGTCGGCGAGCGCCTCCTCCGGCAGCGGCTCGTCGAGGAGCGCGGCCATCAGGGCGTCCACACCGCCGTACTCGGTGCCTTCGAACACGGCTCCCTGGGCATCGGCTCCCCCGGCATCGACGCCCTCGGCCGAGACGCCCTCGAACGCGAGATCCTCGAACATGACGTCGTCGGGTTCGGTGTCGTGCCGGTTGTTGTCCCGGGCGGCCATGTCACACCACCTCGTCCTCGTGCAGGCGGGCGCGCAGGGCGCGGACCGCTGAGTGGAGCCTGCTCTTGACCGTGCCCTCGGGGACGCCGAGCTCGTCGGCGATGTCCCGTACCGGCAGGTCGGCGTAGAAACGCAGGACGAGAACCTGACGCTGGGCGTCGGGCAGCTCGTCCAGGCCGCGGGTGACGGCGAGCGAGAGCACGCTGGAGTCCTCGCCGGAGGGGTGCTCCAGCTGACGCAGCGAGGCCAGGCGCTCGCCGAGGCGCTCCTGGCGGCGCTTGGCACGGTGCCAGTCCATCGCCAGGTTGGAGGCGACCACCGCGGCCCACGCGGACACGTCCCGCGGTGCCTCACGGCCGCTCGCGGCCCGTTCCAGCAGCCGCAGCCGCACCTGCTGCACCCCGTCCGGCAGGTCCGACTGCGGCACCCCGCCGAGCGCGAGCACCGCGCGCACCCGCCGCTCCTGGGCCGCGTCCAGCGGATCCGCCCCCGTGTCCCCCGCTGCCGCCGGGCCCGCGACGGCGGCCGGCGGTTCACCCCCGCCGCCCGTGGCCCCCGTGGCCGACCGGCCGCCGGCCACCCGCAGCGGATCGTCCACCTCCTGGACGCGGCGCGTCTTCCTGCGCAGCACAGCCACCCCTCCCCTCCCGCGTTTCCCCTACGACGCCGGGGCGGGCCGAAACGTTCGGAGCGTGTCCCGACTTCCCCCCGCGCCGCAGAGGCGTACGTCACACCTTCGCGTGCGTGCGGGGCGGGCGGGCAGGGGGAAGGCAGCACAGCTTGCGGCGCCGAGCCCCCGCAGGGCGAATATCTCCAGCTCAGACGGGGTGGCGACCAAAGAACCGGATACGGTGTCGCCGTCCCCGGTGTCCCATGGTGCGAGCGGCGCGGTCAAAGGATTGGACAGGCGGACCGGGGCTCACCGCATGATGGAAATGCCTCGGTCATGCTGCAGACACAGACAAGCCACGTAAAAGGAGTCACCGTGAGGGTCGGAATCGTCGGAGCCACCGGTCAGGTCGGCACGGTCATGCGCAGGATCCTCACGGAGCGGAACTTCCCGACGGACGAGCTGCGGCTGTTCGCCTCCGCCCGCTCGGCCGGTTCGGTCATCGACGGGGTGACCGTGGAGGACGCGGCGACCGCCGACTACTCCGGCCTCGACATCGTGCTCTTCTCCGCCGGTGGCGCGACCTCCCGCGCGCTGGCCGAGAAGGTGGCCTCCCAGGGCGCGGTCGTCATCGACAACTCCTCCGCGTGGCGCCGCGACCCCGAGGTGCCGCTGGTGGTCTCCGAGGTGAACCCGCACGCGATCGCCGACCGCCCCAAGGGCATCATCGCCAACCCGAACTGCACGACGATGGCCGCGATGCCGGTCCTGCGTCCGCTGCACGAGGAGGCGGGCCTGGAGGCGCTGGTGGTCGCCACCTACCAGGCGGTGTCCGGCTCCGGTCTCGCGGGCGTCGCCGAGCTGCACGGCCAGGTCCAGAAGGTCGTCGCCGACGCGGACAAGCTGACCCACGACGGCGCGGCGGTCGACTTCCCCGAGCCGCAGGTCTACCAGCGCCCCATCGCCTTCAACGTGGTCCCGCTCGCCGGCTCCGTCGTCGACGACGGCCTGAACGAGACCGACGAGGAGCAGAAGCTCCGCCACGAGTCCCGCAAGATCCTGGAGATCCCCGGTCTCAAGGTCTCCGGCACCTGCGTCCGCGTCCCGGTGTTCTCCGGGCACTCCCTCCAGGTCAACGCCCGCTTCGCGCGTCCGATCTCCGTGGAGCGCGCGACCGAGCTGCTCGCCGGCGCGCCGGGGGTCGCCCTCTCCGACATCCCGACCCCCCTCCAGGCCGCCGGCCAGGACCCCTCCTACGTGGGCCGCATCCGCGCCGACGAGACCGTCGAGCACGGCCTGGCCCTCTTCGTCTCCAACGACAACCTGCGCAAGGGCGCCGCGCTGAACGCCGTCCAGATCGCCGAGCTGGTGGCGGCGGAGCTGAAGGGCTGACACGGCAGCCACCCGGCCGCGCCCGCCGCCGGGCGGGCCGTGCCTCCACGCCGACGGGGCGGTCACTCCACGGGGAGTGACCGCCCCGTCGCGTGCCGGGCGCGGGGTCCGGCACGGGCGGGGTCCGGCCGATCCGGCGCGGTCGTGTTCCCGGCACGGCACCCGCGCTCAGGGCCGCCGCACCTCGTACAGGAAGCAGCCGTACTCGACGGCCCGGACGTGGACGAGGGCAACCTCGGGGTCCGCGAAGGCCTCGGTGAGGGCCGTCGCATGGTCCGCGGGCTCCTCGACGAGCCGTCCGCCGAGGATGCGGCCGTCGGCGGCGTAGCGGCGGAGGACGCGGTGGCTGTTCGTGAACGGCAGCCGGTCGTCGCCGGCCGGTCCGGGGCACTCCTCGGCGTGGATGAACACGGGGCCCTGCTCGTCGTAGGCGCCCGGGTCGACGCCGGTGGCGGCGGCCCAGCGGCGCAGCGGCGCGTAGGACACGAGAGCGATCGGCTCACCCGGCCGGCCGTGCCGCAGACAGCAGCGCAGCGGGGCGCCGCCCGCGGTGTCGGTGACGGCTGTCGGGGGCCGGCCGGCGTCGTCCGCCGTCCGCAGCTGCCGCAGGGTGAGGGCGTCCAGGGGGCGCGCGATGTGGGTCGTCATGCCCCTCAGCGTGGTGCGTGCCGCGCCGGACGACCGGCGGTTTCCGGACCTGGTGGTGCCGGTGAACCTGGTCGTCGCCCAACTCCCCGTGCCGTGGAAGGATGACCGAACCCACACATAACGAGGAGATGACCGCGTGCCTGGCACAAACCTGACCCGCGAAGAGGCTCAGCAGCGGGCGGAGCTGCTCAGCGTTGACTCGTACGAGATCGAACTCGACCTCACCGGCGCGCAGGGTGGGGGCACCTCCCGCTCGAGCGAAGCCGAGAGTGGGGGAGGCACCTACCGGTCCGTGACCACGGTGCGCTTCGACGTCGCCCGGGGCGGCACGGAGACCTTCATCGACCTGGTGGCTCCGACGGTCCACGAGGTGACCCTGAACGGCGAGGCGCTCGACCCGGCGGAGGTCTTCGCGGACTCCCGGATCACGCTGCCCGGCCTGCTCGAAGGGCGCAACATCCTGCGGGTCGCGGCGGACTGCGCGTACACGAACACGGGTGAGGGTCTGCACCGGTTCGTCGACCCGGTCGACGACCAGGCGTACCTGTACACCCAGTTCGAGGTCCCGGACGCCCGCCGGGTGTTCGCGAGCTTCGAGCAGCCGGACCTGAAGGCCACCTTCCAGTTCACCGTGAAGGCGCCGAGCGGCTGGACCGTCATCTCCAACTCGCCGACGCCGGAGCCCAAGGACGACGTCTGGGTCTTCGAGCCGACGCCCCGTATCTCCACGTACATCACGGCGCTGATCGTCGGCCCGTACCACTCGGTGCACAGCGTGTACGAGAAGGACGGGCAGAGCGTGCCGCTGGGCATCTACTGCCGGCCGTCGCTGGCCGAGTACCTCGACTCGGACCACATCTTCGACGTGACCCGGCAGGGCTTCGAGTGGTTCCAGGAGAAGTTCGACTACGCGTACCCGTTCAAGAAGTACGACCAGCTGTTCGTACCGGAGTTCAACGCGGGCGCGATGGAGAACGCGGGCGCGGTCACCATCCGCGACCAGTACGTGTTCCGGTCGAAGGTGACGGACGCGGCGTACGAGATGCGCGCCGAGACCATCCTGCACGAGCTGGCCCACATGTGGTTCGGCGACCTCGTGACGATGGAGTGGTGGAACGACCTGTGGCTGAACGAGTCGTTCGCCACGTACACGTCGATCGCCTGCCAGGCGGCCCACCCCGAGTCGCGCTGGCCGCAGGCCTGGACGTCCTTCGCCAACTCCATGAAGACCTGGGCGTACCGGCAGGACCAGCTGCCGTCCACGCACCCGATCATGGCGGAGATCCGCGACCTGGACGACGTCCTCGTCAACTTCGACGGCATCACGTACGCCAAGGGCGCGTCCGTGCTGAAGCAGCTCGTCGCGTACGTCGGCGAGGAGGAGTTCTTCCGGGGCGTGCAGGCGTACTTCAAGAGCCACGCCTACGGCAACACGCGTCTGTCGGACCTGCTCGGCGCCCTGGAGGAGACCTCCGGCCGCGATCTCAAGACCTGGTCGAAGCAGTGGCTGGAGACGGCCGGCATCAACATCCTCCGCCCGGAGGTCGAGACGGACGAGGACGGCGTCATCACCTCCTTCGCGATCCGCCAGGAGGCCCCCGCGCTGCCGGCCGGCGCGAAGGGCGAGCCGACGCTGCGGCCGCACCGCATCGCGGTCGGCCTGTACGAACTCGACGAGGCCGGCGGCAAGCTGGTCCGCGACGAGCGGGTCGAGCTGGACGTGGACGGCGAACTGACGGCCGTGCCGCAGCTGGTGGGCAAGCGCCGCCCGGCGGTCGTCCTCCTCAACGACGACGACCTGTCGTACGCCAAGGTGCGCCTGGACGAGCAGTCCCTCGCCTTCGTCACCGAGCACCTGGGCGACTTCGCGTCCTCCCTCCCCCGCGCCCTGTGCTGGGCCTCGGCCTGGGACATGACCCGCGACGCCGAGCTGGCCGCCCGCGACTACCTCTCCCTGGTCCTGTCCGGCATCGGCAAGGAGTCGGACATCGGTGTCGTCCAGTCGCTGCACCGCCAGGTGAAGCTGGCGATCGACCTGTACGCGGACCCCGCGGGCCGTGAGGCGCTGCTGACCCGCTGGACGGACGCGACCCTCGCCCATCTGCGGGCCGCGGAGCCGGCCTCCGACCACCAGCTCGCCTGGGCCCGCGCGTTCGCCGCGACCGCCCGCACCCCCGAGCAGCTGGACCTCCTGGAGGCGCTGCTGGAGGGGACGCAGACGATCGAGGGGCTGGCCGTCGACACCGAGCTGCGCTGGTCGTTCGTCCAGCGGCTCGCGGCGGTGGGCCGCTACGACGAGACGGAGATCGCCGGCGAGTACGAGCGCGACAAGACCGCGGCCGGTGAACGACACGCGGCCGCGGCCCGCGCCTCCCGTCCGACCCCGGAGGCCAAGGCCGAGGCCTGGTCCCAGGTCATCGAGTCGGACAAGCTTCCGAACGCCCTCCAGGAGGCGGTCATCGGCGGCTTCGTCCAGACGGACCAGCGCGAGCTGCTCGCCCCGTACACGGACAAGTACTTCGAGGTCGTCAAGGACATCTGGGAGTCCCGCTCGCACGAGATCGCCCAGCAGGTCGCCATCGGCCTCTACCCGACGGTCCAGGTCTCGGACGAGACGCTCCGCAGGACGGACGCCTGGCTCACCTCGGCCGAGCCCAACGCGGCCCTGCGGCGCCTGGTCTCCGAGGCCCGCTCGGGCGTCGAGCGTGCCCTGAGGGCCCAGGCCGCGGACGCGGCGGCGGCCTCGGCGGAGTAACCGGCGGGGACGCGCTCCCCGGCGACACGTCGCGCGGCCCGTCGTACGGGAACAGGGGCGCCCGGTGGTCTCCACCGGGCGCCCCTGTCGTGCGCCGGGCCCCGTCAGGCCGTGCGGGCGGTGTCGCGCGCCAGGGGGGCCGGGTGGTCTCCGGGCTCCTCGGGCTTCGCCGGTCGCCGGTCCGTACCCGGCCGGAGCTGGCCGACGACGGTCGCGGCGAAGGCGATGGCCATCCCGAGGAGCTGGAGGGGGGTGAGGGCCTGGCCGAGGGCGGCCCAGCCGATGACGGCGGCGGTCAGCGGGGAGAGGGGGCCGAGGAAGGTGACCTGAGTGGCGGAGAGCCGGCCGATGCCGCGGAACCAGAGCCAGTAGGAGACGGCGGTGTTGGCGAGGGCGAGGTAGAGGTAGCCGCCGATCGCGCGGCCGTCCAGCGCGGGCGGCGCGCCCTCCACGAGGAGGGCGATCGGCGCGATGAGCAGGCCGCCGGCGGTCAGCTGCCAGCCGGTGAGGGCGAGCGGCCCCACCCCCTCGGGGCGGCCCCACCGCTTGGTGAGGACCACTCCCGCGGACATGGAGGCGGTCGAGCCGAGCGCCGCGATCACGCCGACCGGGTCGAGCGCCCCGGCCGCCTTCAGCACGACCAGACTGACGCCGAGCGCCGCGGCGATCCCGGTGAGCAGGGTCCGCGCGGTCGGCCGCTCGCCCAGCAGCAGGGCCGCGAGGCCGGCGACGAGCAGCGGCCCCACCGACCCGACCACCGCCGCCATACCGCCCGGCAGCCGGTACGCCGAGAGGAACAGCAGCGGGAAGAAGGCGCCGATGTTCAGCGCGCCCAGCACCGCCGCCTTCCCCCACCAGGCGCCGCGCGGCAGTGTCCGGGACAGCGCGAGGAGCAGCAGCCCGGCGGGGAGCGCCCGCATCAGCCCCGTGAACAGGGGCCGGTCGGCCGGCAGGAACTCCGTGGTGACCGCGTAGGTCGTGCCCCAGGAGATGGGTGCGAGGGCGGTCAGGGCTATGAGGGGAAGACGCTTCGCTGTCATGGGACACGCCCTTCGCGCTCGGCTGGGTGGGGGACGGTCGAGGCCACACGGCGACGGGAAGCATCGCCAGCATTACCTTGCTTGCGATTAGCTTAGCGCTAAGCAACTTTCCGTCAAGCCACTTTCTTGCGACCGACCGGCTCGCATCCGATACTCGGCCCATGACTGTGCGCCCCGAGCCCGAGATGTCCCCGCGCGACCCGGTCGACGCGATCGTCGACCAGTGGGCGGTCGTGCGCCCCGACCTCGACACCACCGCGATGGAGGTCTTCGGGCGCGTCTACCGGCTGTCGCGCACGCTGGGGGACCGCATGGACAAGGCGTACGCGCGGTTCGGCATCTCGCGCGGTGAGTTCGACGTGCTCGCGACGCTGCGCCGGTCCGGCGAGCCGTACACCCTCTCGCCCCGGCAGCTCTCGGGGACCCTGATGCTCACCACCGGCGGGATGACCGGACGCCTCGACAAACTCGAACGGGCGGGTCTGCTGCGCCGTTCACCCGACCCGCACGACCGCCGCGCCTTGCAGGTCACCCTCACGGACGAGGGCCTGCGCCTGGTCGACCAGGCGGTGGCGGCGGGGCTCGCCGTCCAGGCGGAGGCGCTCTCCCACCTGGACGAGGAACAGGCCGGTCAACTGTCCGACCTGCTGCGGCGGCTGGTCGTGGCCACGGGGTCCTGAGCGACGGGGCCGCCCGGAGACACGACGAGGGCACCCTCGGCGCACCGGTGTGCGGAGGGCGCCCTCGGCGGAACGCCGTCAGCGGGGGGCGGTCAGGCCTTCGCCTTGGCCTTGGGCTCGCGGTCCGTCGACCGGTCCAGGACCATCACCAGGCCGGCGATGACCGCGAACAGCACGATCGGCGCCACGACGAAGAGGCCGAGCGTCTCGATCACACTGAGGCCCGGACCCGGGTCGTCTCCGTCGTCGGGCGTCAGCGCGAGCGCGGGGGACGACATGAGCAGCATCATCAGCGTCGTACCGGCGGCCAGGGCGCCGGCGCGCAGGGCGTTCTTCTTGTCCACGGGGCCAACGTATCTAACGCGGGTGAGGTGTGCGCGGCCGGGGGTGCGGTTGCGGTGGGGGCCGGGCTTTCGGGTGCGGGTAGTGCTTTTCGATGAAGGGCGGGCCGCAGGCCCAGCCCTTCAGGGGCGCGGGGAACTGCGCGAGAAGCCACGACGCACCCGCACCCGCCGACGAGAGGCGCACCCCCGAGCTCCTGGGTGCCCCAGCCCCCTCCCCTACGCGCCCCGCAACACCTCCACCAGCGCATGCAGCCGAGGTGACCCCGCGAGGTCCTCCAGGGTCACCGGCCGGCCCGCCGCGTCGGCGATCGGCAGACGCCAGTTCGGATACTGGTCCCACGTGCCGGGCAGGTTCTGCGGCCGCCGGTCCCCGACCGCATCGGGGAGCCAGAGGCCGATCATCCGGGCCGGGGTCCGCAGCAGGAACCGGTGGACGGCCCGGATCTCGGCCTCCTCGGAGACCGCGGACAGGCCCCCGCTCGCCCCGTTCAGCAGGCCCAGCCTCCTCAGGACCGCCAGCCACTCGCTCGCGTCGGCGGCGGCCTCGGCCCGCTCCTCCGCCAGGGGGCGGGTCAGCAGGCCGAGCCGGTGGCGGAGGTCCACGTGCTCCCCGGTGAGCCGGGACGCGGTCGGCGGCAGGTCGTGCGTGGTGGCCGTGGCCAGGCAGTTCGCCCGCCACCGCTCGGGCGGGAGCGGGCGCCCGCCGCCCTCCCAGTCCCGCTCGAACCACAGCACCGACGTGCCCAGCACACCCCGCTCGTCGAGCGCCTCCCGTACGCCCGGCTCGACGGTGCCGAGGTCCTCTCCGATCACCAGCGCGCCGGCGCGCGCCGCCTCCAGCACCAGGATCGCGAGCATGGCGTCGGCGTCGTAGCGGACGTACGTGCCCTCCGTCGGCGGTCGGCCCTGCGGGACCCACCACAGCCGGAACAGGCCCATGACGTGGTCGATGCGCAGGGCGCCCGCGTGGCGCAGGAGGGCGCGCAGAAGGCGGCGGTAGGGGGCGTAGCCCGACTCGGCGAGGCGGTCGGGGCGCCAGGGCGGCAGGCCCCAGTCCTGGCCACGGGAGTTGAACGCGTCGGGGGGCGCGCCGATGGACATGCCGGCCGCGACGTACCGCTGCTGGGCCCAGGCGTCGGCCCCGCCGGGGTGGACGCCGACCGCGAGGTCGTGCACCAGGCCGATCGGCATGCCGGCGTCGCGCGCGGAGCGCTGCGCGGTGCCGAGCTGGGCGTCGGTGAGCCAGGCGAGCCGGGTGTGGAAGTCGACGCGGTCCATGAGCTCGGCGCGGGCCCGGGCGGTCTCGGCGGAGCGCGGGTCGCGCAGGCCCGCCGGCCACCGGTGCCAGTCGGAGCCGTACACCTCCGCGAGCGCGCACCAGGTGGCGTGGTCCTCCAGTGCCTCGCCCTCCTCGGCGAGGAAGTCCCAGTAGGCGGCCAGCCGACCGGGGCCGAGCGGGACGGCGCGCACCCGCTCCAGCGCCTCCCGCTTGAGCTCCCACACGGCGTCGCGGTCGATCAGCTCGCCTAGGTCGAGCACGGACTCGCGCAGCCGTGCCGCCCGCTCCGGCAGCGTGCGGAGGAGGTCGCCGTCGTCGGCGGCGAGGGCGTACGGGTACTCCGGGATGTCCTCGACGCGCAGATGGACCGGGTCGGGGTAGCGGCGGGAGGAGGGGCGGTACGGGGAGGGGTCGGTGGGGGCGCCGGGCACGGCCGCGTGCAGCGGGTTGACCTGGATGAATCCGGCGCCGAGGGCGCGTCCGGCCCAGGCCGTGAGTTCGGCGAGGTCACCGAGGTCGCCCATGCCCCAGCTGCGCCGGGAGAGCAGGGAGTAGAGCTGTACGAGGAGGCCGTGGGCGCGGCCGGGCGGGGCGGGGAGCCGGGGCGGCGCGACGACGAGGTGGGCCTCGGCGGCGCGGCCGTCCGGGGCGGTGGCGTGCAGGGCGTGCACACCGGGCCGCAGATCCTGGACGGCGGTCCGCACGTGCTCCTGTTCGATCTCGACGCGTTCGCCCTGCTCGGTCTCGACGCGCAGCCGGGTGCCGTCCGGGAGGGCGGTCAGGGCGGCGGGGGGCTCGCCGCCGCCCCAGTGCACCAGCGTCGGCGGCAGCAGGCGGGCGGCCAGCCACCGGTCGCGGTCCGCGAGGGCCGCTTCGACGGCCTCGGGTGTGCTCGCGTCCACGTCCAGCGCCGCGAGGGCGGCGACGACCGCGCCGTCCGAGGCGGCGACCGTGCGGTCCGGGGAGGGGCGGTAGGAGGTGGCGACCCCGTAAGACGCGGCGAGCCGCGCCAGCGGGGCCGTGTCCGACGGTTCCGCGAGGGCGCCGGACGCTGGTGGTTCTTCTCCCGGGTCGGCCGGGCGTGGTGGCATCTAGACCCCCGATGCGGCGCCGTTGGACGTTGGTTCGCTGGTGAGGGGTGCCGCGTCCGCGAGGGGCGGCTCGCTGGTCAGCGGCTCGGCGTTCGGCAGGGGCGGCTCGCTGGTCAGCGGCGCCTCGGCGCAGGGGCCCTCCGCGCTGAACACGCAGACATGGGGTTCGACGAGACGGTGGGGCTCGTGGATGCGTTTGGAGCGGGCCTGGGTCGGAAGGTGTACCGGTGCGGCCACGGCGGGCCTCCTTGTCGTCGTACGACGGTGGATGTGCGGGTCCGGGGTACTCCAGCCCTACCCAGTGGAGGCCGTCGCAGACGTGGGTGGGCGGACATCGTGGCCGGGGTCACGCCGAACGCCCTAGTGCGGGGCCCCGTCCGGCCCACTATTCACTCAGTACATGTACTCAGTGCATACTGATCTCCATGAGCACCCGTCACATCCTGTTGGGGCTGCTCGCCAGGGGGCCGAGCCATGGCTACGACCTGAAGCGACGGCACGACGAACGCTTCCCGCAGGCTCGTCCGCTGGCCTACGGCCAGGTCTACACGACCCTCCAGCGGCTGGTCCGCGACGGCCTCGCCGAGGTCGACGGCACGGAGGCGGACAGCGGCCCGGAGCGGACCGTGTACCGCTCGACTGGCGAGGGGGCGCGCGAGCTGGCCAGGTGGGCCGGTGAGATCGCGCCGCCCGTGCCGTTCGTGACGAACGAGATCTTCGCCAAGCTCGTCGTGTCGATCCTCGCCGACGGCGACCCGGCCGCGTATCTCCGGGCGCAGCGCACCGCCCACATGGAACGGATGCGCGAGCTGACCGCTGTGAAGACCGCGCCGTCGGCCGACCTCGCGAGCGTGCTCTCGGCGGACTACGCCCTCAACCATCTCGACGCCGATCTCCGCTGGATGAACACCACCGCGGCCCGGCTCACCAACCTGACCGCGGAGGTCGATCCGGCATGAGCGAGAACAACCCGGGCCCGGTGCCGCTCCTCGCGGCCCGCGGCCTCGTCAAGGCGCACGGCAGGACGCAGGCCCTGCGGGGCGCCTCGCTGGAACTGCGTGAGGGCGAGATCCTCGCCGTCACGGGGACCAGCGGAAGCGGCAAGTCCACGTTGCTGCACTGCCTGGCGGGGATCGCCCGGCCGGACGAGGGCTCGGTGGCGTACGCGGGGAAGCGGCTGGACCGGCTCCCGGAGAAGCAGCTCAGCGAGCTGCGCCGGACGGACTTCGGGATCGTCTTCCAGTTCGGGCAGCTGATCCCGGAGCTGACCGCCGTGGACAACGTGGCGCTGCCGCTGCTCCTGGCCGGCACCGCCCGCGGCGAGGCGCGGGCGCGGGCCGGTGAGTGGCTGGAGCGGTTCGGTGTACGCGGCCAGGAGGAGCAGCGGCCCGGCGAGCTGAGCGGCGGCCAGGCCCAGCGGGTGTCGCTGGCACGGGCCCTGGTGACGGGGCCGAGGGTGGTGTTCGCGGACGAGCCCACCGGGGCGCTGGACTCGCTGGCGAGCGAGCAGGTGATGGCCGCGCTGGTGCACACGGCCCGGGAGGCGGGTACGTCGGTGCTGCTGATCACGCACGACGCGCAGACCGCGGCGTACGCGGACCGCGAGGTCACGCTGGAGGACGGCGTCGTGGTCTCCGAGGCCGGGGCGCCGCTGGGGGTGTCGCGTTGAAGGCCCTCGCGAACGACGTCCGCCTCGCCGTCCTGCTGACGCGGGGCTCGGACCGCCGGGAGTGGTGGCGGGTGACCCTGACGGCGCTCGGAGCCGCGCTGGCGACGGGTCTCGGGCTGGCGGCGGCCGTGCTGGCCTCCCTCCAGGGGCGCTACCGGGTTCCGGTGACCGAGGGGCTGCTGAACAACCCCGGCGAGCGTTCCGGAGTGATCCTGACGCTGCTGCTCCTGCTGGTCCCGGTGCTCGGATTCCTCGGCCAGTGTGCCCGCGTGGGCGCCGTGCACCGGGACCGGCGGCTGGCGGGGCTGCGGCTGGCCGGGGCGTCGGCGGGGCAGGTGCGCCGGATCGCGGCGCTGGAGACCGGGATCGCCTGTCTGATCGGCTCGCTGGTCGTCACCGTCTTCTTCGTGCTGGCGCTGCTGCGCGAGTGGCGGAGCCCTTCCGCCCTCGCCTGGGCGGGGATCGTCCTGGTCTCGCTGGGCGTGCCCGTCGTGGGCGCACTGGTGAGCGTGCTGGCGCTGCGCCGTGTGGTGGCCTCCCCGCTGGGCTGGGTCCGGCGGGTGGGGCCGAGCACGGGCCGGGGCCCGCAGTGGGTGTTCCTGGGGGCGATGGCACTTCTGGTGCTCGTGGCGCTGGCCGCCGTCGCCTTCACCTACATGGACATGCCGGAGGACACCTTCAAGTCGGCACCGCTGACGTTGTTCGGTGCGCTGCTGACGGTGGGCGCGGGCGCGGTGCTGCTGTCGGGCGGGGTCTCGAAGCTCACCGGCAAGGTGCTCTCCGGCCGCACCGGGAACCCGGCGGTGCTGATCGCCGCCGAGCGGCTCCGCCAGGACCCCTGGTCGGCGGCCCGCACCCAGGCGGCGGTGATGATGGGGACCGTCGTCGGCAGCGGGTTCGTCGGGGTGCGCGCGGCGCTGCTCGCGCACATCGAGAAGTACGAGTATCTGTCGGAGCGGGACGATTTCTACATCACCGGCCTGAACCTCACCGCCGCCGCGATCGTCCTCGGCTTCGCCATCACCTTGCTCGCGCTGGCCGTGGGCACCGCCGAGTCGCTCGCCACCCGGCGCCGGGGTCTCGCCGCCCAGGTCGCCGCCGGGGTGCCGTACGAGGTGCTGGGGCGCGCGGTGCTCCTGGAGACGGCACTGCCGCTGGTGCCGTCGCTGCTGGTGGCCGGGGTCGGCGGCACGGGCATCGCCTTCGCCTACGCCATCGTCATGGGCGGCGCCTCGGTCCTGCCGTTCGGCGCGCTGCTCGTCCCCGTCGTGGTGTTCGGCGCCTGCCTGCTGGCGGCGGCCACGTCGCTGCCCCTGCTGCGCCGGTCGGTGCGGCCGGGCGAGCTGCGGTACGCGTAGCGGCAGAGGCCGCGGCGGAGACCGTGCGAGGGGCGGCCGTCGATGCGGTCCCGTCGCCCGCTCACGCCCTGGGAGGTACGGGGGTCCCCCCGGGGCGTGGCAAAGCAGTGGGGGCGCCCGGATTTCTCCGGGCGCCCCCACTGTCGTACACGAGCGGGCGCGGGCCGCCGGGCGACCGCGGCGCGTCGTGCGCCTACTTCGTCGGCACTCCCGACGGCGTGATCGGCGTGGCCCGCTCCGACTGGGGAGAGGCCGAGTTGGCGTACACCGACGGGGGCGAGACGGCGGCCGCAGGATCGTCGGCCGGGCCGTCCGGCTGTGCGGGTATGCCGCCGACGATGCGGATGTCGGCGGCGTCGAAGGCCTTCTTGATGCGCCAGCGCAGCTCGCGCTCGATGGTGAGGGCCTTGCCCGGCATGGTCTTGGCGGAGACGCGGACGACCATCGACTCCAGAAGCACGTCGTCCAGGCCGAGGACCTCGATCGGGCCCCACAGCAGCTCGTTCCAGGGCTCTTCCTTGCTCATCGCCTCGCCGACCTCCATGAGGGTGCGGCGGACCCGGTCGAGGTCCTCGTCGGCGCGGACCGTGACGTCGACGCCGGCGGTGGCCCAGCCCTGGGAGAGGTTGCCGATGCGCTTGACCTCGCCGTTGCGGACGTACCAGATCTCGCCGTTGTCGCCGCGGAGCTTGGTGACGCGCAGGCCGACCTCGATGACCTCGCCCGACGCGACGCCCGCGTCGACGGTGTCGCCGACGCCGTACTGGTCCTCCAGGATCATGAAGACGCCGGAGAGGAAGTCCGTGACCAGGTTGCGGGCACCGAAACCGATCGCGACGCCCGCGACACCGGCGGAGGCCAGCAGCGGGGCGAGGTTGATCTCGAAGGTGGCGAGCACCATCAGGGCGGCGGTGCCCAGGATCAGGAAGGACGCCACCGAGCGCAGCACCGAACCGATGGCCTGGGAGCGCTGGCGGCGGCGCTCGACGTTGACCAGCAGCCCGCCGAGGGTGGAGCCCTCGGCGGTCGGCACGGAGCGGTTCATCCGGTCGATGAGCTTGGTGATCGCCCGCCGGACCACCACTCTCAGCACCGCCGCTATCACCACGATCAGCAGCACGCGCAGACCGATGGCCAGCCATGTGGACCAGTTCTCCTCCACCCAGCTGGCGGCGTTGGTCGCGCTCTCCTGAGCGTCCTCCAGGGTGGGCACCGCGGGGGTCGTCGGCGTCTCCGAGGGGGACGGCGACGGCGATGCGGCGGCCGGTAGGAGGGGCAGGGACGAAACGGGCGACACGGCGGGTACCTCCAGGTGCGTTATCCGCCCCCCGGTACGGCGGTCAAGATCAATCAGGTCACGGATAGGTCACCGGAGGGGCAGACCCACCACACTAACGGGGCATTGTGTGGAGGTCGTAGCGACGTTCGAGGGAGACAGGGCGCTCACCAGGGAGTGAAGGGCGCACGCAGCGGGGGATGAATCCACGTGTGGTCGAAAACACTCCCAGCCCGTTACCGGGACATGGTGGCGCTTCCACCAGGCCGGAGGGGAGACTGACTACGGATCGTCCACGGCGCGAGCCACGCGCCGCCGGCGTACAAGGAGGCATCCGTGCCGCATGTCCTGGTCCTCAACGCGTCGTACGAGCCGCTCGGCGTCGTACCGCTCCGCCGCGCGCTCGTCCTCGTCCTGGAGAACAAGGCCGTCTCCTTGGAGGAATCCGGCGCCTTCATGCACAGCGCGACCGTCACAGTCCCCGCACCCAGCGTGGTCCGGCTCAAGCGATTCGTCCGGGTCCCCTATCGGGGGCCCGTTCCTCTGACCCGTCGGGCGCTGTTCGCGCGTGACGGGGGCCGGTGCATGTACTGCGGTGGCGTCGCAACCAGCGTCGACCACGTCATCCCGCGCAGCCGCGGGGGCAAGCACGTCTGGGACAACGTCGTCGCGTCATGCCGTCGCTGCAATCACGTCAAGGCCGACCGCCATCTCGTCGAGATCGGCTGGCGGCTGCGCCACAAACCGGCTCCGCCCACCGGCCTGGCCTGGCGCATCATCGGGACCGGCCACAGGGACCCGCGCTGGCTGCCCTACCTCCAGCCGTACGGCGCGGACGACGCTCTGGCCCGGATCGACGGCATCTCCGCCTGACGGTCCGGGCCTTCGCATCGCCGGACGCCCCCGCCGGACAGCCGGCCGAGGGGCGTCCGGCGCGCGGATGCCGCCACCCCTTCCGGAACGCCCGCGTCCGCGTCCGCGTCCGCCTGACCGGGCGTTCCACCCCCGTCTTCACAGGTATCCCGCATTCCCCACGTATCGGTGATCGTTTAGTGTCACCCCAACGGCGGACCCTTGTTCTGGAGCGCAACGCCCGGGGGTCCGCTCCGATTGTGGGGAATTCATGCGAAAGCTCGCCATAGGTGCCGTCGTTTCCGGCGCCCTGGCTCTCACCGGCCTCGCCGCGCCCGCCGCCCTGGCCGACTCGCCGGACCTGAGCTTCGGCGCCGTCACGGTGAACAACGGCAAGCCGATCGTGGTCGGCACGCAGGACACGGTGACCGTCCCGGTCGCGTACAGCTTCACCCGCCCGTCGGACCTCGTCATCGACTACGAGAAGAACTTCCTGGGCATCGCCCTGTACCGGGGCCGGCTCGCGAGCCCCGCGAACGGGCTGGACGGCTCCGCGAAGCAGCCCGTCTGCACCACCACGGCGACGACGGAGACCACGGTGACGCAGTCCTGCGCGACCAAGGTCACCATCGACCCGCGCGAGAGCCTGATGAGCGCCGCGGACGCCACCACCTGGAAGGTCGCCGCCGTCTACGGCCACACGTCCGTCGACGAGGACGACTCCGACGACCACATCAGCTTCGAGAACGGCTTCGACGTCTGGGGCAACCTCGGCACCGCCAAGCTCCAGCGCGCCGCCAGGCTCACCGTGAACGCCGCCCCGGAGCCGGTCGCCAAGGGCGGGACCCTGACCGTCAAGGGAGCCCTGACCCGCGCGAACTGGGAGACCGGAAGCTACACGGGCTACCGGGACCAGAAGGTGACGCTCCAGTTCAAGGCGAAGGGCGCGACCGCCTACACCGACGTGAAGACGGTGACCTCCGGCACCGGTGGCGCCCTGTCCACCACGGTCAGGGCCGCGAAGGACGGCTCCTACCGCTACACGTTCGCGGGCACGTCGACGACCGCGGCCAAGACGTCCGCCGGCGACTACGTCGACGTGCGGTAACCCCCGTCCCGCGTCGCGGGCACCGCCCCCGGGCAGCAACGACTCCGTTGCCCGGGGGCCCTTTTTCTTCCGGCCCCCATTGACTCCCCCCTGGTCTAGTCCTATCTTCCTGACATCCGATAGGAAACCTTCCTAATAGTTCGGCGGTGACGCTCCCCATGGCTGGAACCCCTCGCGTACTGCGCGCCATGAACGACCGCGCCGCGCTCGACCTGCTGCTGGAGCACGGGCCACTGTCGCGGACCCGGATCGGCAGGCTCACCGGGCTGTCGAAGCCCACCGCCTCGCAGCTCCTCGCCCGACTGGAGGCCGCCGGGCTGGTCATCGCCACCGGCACCGACGGCCCCGGCGACAGCGCCTCCGGCGCGGGCCGGCCCGGACCCAGCGCCCAGCTGTACGCGGTCAACCCGACCGCCGCGTACGCCGCCGGCCTCGACGTCACCCCCGAGCGCGTCCTCGCCGCCGTCGCCGACATCACCGGCCGCACGGTGAGCGAGCACGCCGTCCCCACCCCCGGACGGCGCCCGGCCGAGCCCGTCGTACGCCAGGTCACCGCCGCGCTCGACGGGGCGGTCAAGGCCGCCGGGCTCGTGCGATCCGACGTGCGCCGCCTGGTCATCGGCACGCCCGGCGCGTTCGACCCCACCACCGGTCGGCTGCGCTACGCCTCGCACCTGCCGGGCTGGCACTCCCCCGCACTGCTCGACGACATCGCCGCCGCGCTCCCGATGCCGGTGGAGTACGAGAACGACGTCAACCTCGTCGCACTCGCCGAACAACGGCTGGGCGCGGCCAGGGGCCACGACGACTTCGTCCTGCTGTGGAACGAGGGCGGCATCGGCGCGGCGGTCGTCCTCGGCGGACGGCTGCACCGCGGGTTCACCGGCGGTGCCGGGGAGGTGGGCTTCCTGCCCGTTCCCGGAGTGCCGCTGGTCCGCCATGTCACCAAGGCGAACAGCGGGGGCTTCCAGGAGCTCGCCGGTTCGCAGGTCATCCCCCGGCTCGCCCGGGAGCTGGGCATCACGCCGGTGCCGGACGGGTCGTACGCCGAGGTCGCGGCGGAACTCGTGGGACGGGCCGCCGACGTGGACTCCGGTCCGCACCGGCGGCTTCTGGCCACGTACGCGACACGCGTCGCGACCGGGCTGGCCTCAGTGGTGTCCGTGCTCGACCCCGAGCTGATCGTCCTGAGCGGCTCGGCGCTCACCTCCGGCGGGGAGCGCCTGCGCGCCCTCGTCCAGGGCGAGCTGGGCGAACTCGCCGCGTCCCGGCCGCGGCTCGTCCTCGGTGACGTGCTCGAACGTCCCGTGCTGCGGGGGGCGTTGGAGAGTGCGCTCGCCACCACTCGGGACGAGGTCTTCGACACGTTGACGCTCCGCTGAATACACCGGCCCCCGAGGCCACCCGACAGCTACCGGCCGGCCCCGAGGCCCCCGACAGCCACGGGCCGACCCCGAGGCCGTCCGACGGCTGAGGGCTCGCCGCCGGTCGCACCGTGCGGCGGGGCCGCACATCCCCGCAGCCCCGCGCCCCCTCACAGCCCGCGTCCCCGCAGGGACTCCCGGCCCGCTCCTCCCTTCCCTTCCCCTCTCTCCCACCTCCCTTCCCCTCGCCCACTCCTTCCTCAGGAGGCCCCTCCATGCCCGGAATATCCAAGAACGCGGCGATCGCTCTCGCCACCTCCGCCTCCCTCGCCCTGCTCGCCACCGCCTGCACCGGGCAGTCCCCGGCCGGCGCGAACGACGACCCCGACGCCAGGACGACGATCACCTTCTGGCACGGCTGGAGCGCGCCCGCCGAGGTCAAGGCGATCCAGCAGAACGTGGACCGGTTCGAGAAGGCGCACCCGAACATCACCGTCAAGGTCGTCGGGAACATCAACGACGACAAGCTCAACCAGGCGCTGCGGGCGGGCGGTTCGAACGGGCCGGACGTGGTGTCGTCGTTCACCACGTCCAACGTCGGCAAGTTCTGCTCGTCCGGCGCGTTCCTCGATCTGAAGCCGTTCATCGAGAAGTCGAAGCTCGACCTCGACAAGATCATCCCGAAACCGATGCTGGACTACACGCAGTTCGAGGGCACCCGGTGCGCCCTGCCGCTGCTGGGTGACGCCTACGGGCTCTACTACAACAAGGACGCGTTCGAGAAGGCGGGCATCACGTCGCCGCCGAAGACCTGGTCGGAGTTCGCGAAGGTCGCCAAGAAGCTGACCAGGCCCGAGGGCGACGGCTACGCGCAGCTCGGTTTCATGCCGAACTACCACGGCTACGAGACGGTCGTGGACCACTACATGTCCCAGTGGGACCACGCCTACTTCGACGCGGACGGCAAGTCGAACATCGCCAGGGACCCGGCGTTCGCGGAGATGTTCACGTACCAGAAGAGCCTGGTGGACTCGCTGGGCGGCTTCGCGAAGCTGGAGAAGTACCGCAACACCTTCGGCGACGAGTGGGGCGCCAAGCACCCCTTCCAGACCGGGCAGGTGGCCATGCAGCTGGACGGTGAGTGGCGGCTCGGAATGGCCGAGGCCGCCGGGGTGGACTTCGAGATCGGCACCGCGCCCCTGCCGGTGGCGGACGACGAGGTCGACGAGTACGGCAAGGGCTTCCTCTCCGGCACGATCATCGGCATCGCCCCGCAGAGCCGGAGGCAGAACGCGGCCTGGGAGCTGGTGAAGTACCTGACGACGGACACCGAGGCCGTGGTCTCCTTCGCCAACGCCATCCACAACGTGCCCTCCACCTACGCGGCGCTGAAGTCGCCGGAGCTGAAGGCGGACCCGGGCTTCAGGACGTTCCTGGACATCGCCCGGCACCCGGAGTCGAACACGCCGCCGGCCTCCGTCAACGGCTCGACGTACCAGACCACGCTGCAGGACTTCGGCTACCGGTACGAGTCCGGCAAGGTGAAGGACCTCCAGGAGGGGCTGGAGAAGACCGCCGAGCAGATCGACACCGACATCGAGCAGGCGAAGTAGCCTCCGATGGCCACGCACACGCCCGCCCACACGCCCCGCCGCACCCCCGCGCACACCCCGCACGCGTCCACACGCACGCTCCGCGCGAAGCACCGCAGGTCGGCGCTTCGGACGGTGGCCTTCCTGTCACCTTGGCTGATCGGGTTCGGTGTCTTCTTCGCCTATCCGCTGGTGTCCACCGTGTACTTCTCGCTGATGAGGTACGACGGTTTCGGGACGCCCGTCTTCCGCGGCCCGGGCAACTGGGCCTACGTCTTCGCGGACTACCCCCTCTTCTGGCCGGCCCTGCGCAACACGCTCTGGCTGGTGCTGGTGATGGTGACCTGCCGGGTGGTGTTCGGCCTCGGCGTCGGCCTCCTCATCACGAGGATCAGGACCGCCACGGGCGTCTTCCGGACCCTCTTCTATCTGCCCTACCTCGCTCCGCCGGTCGCGGCGACGCTGGCCTTCGTCTTCCTGCTCAACCCGGGCACGGGGCCGGTCAACTCCCTTCTCGACGGGCTCGGGCTGCCGACGCCGGGCTGGTTCACCGACCCCGCCTGGTCCAAGCCGGCGCTCACCGCGCTCGCGCTGTGGGGGGTCGGCGACCTCATGGTCGTCTTCATGGCCGCCCTGCTCGACGTGCCGAAGGAGCAGTACGAGGCCGCCGAGCTGGACGGGACCTCGGCGTGGCAGCGGTTCCGGTACGTGACGCTGCCGAACATCTCGCCGATCGTGATGTTCGCCGTGGTCACGGGCGTGATCCAGACCATGCAGTACTACACGCAGCCGCTGGTGGCCGGGAAGGTGGCCTCCGGGATCATCGGCGGCTCCGGGCAGCAGTTCGAGCCGGGTTACCCCGACAAGTCGACGCTGACCCTGCCCCAGCTCGTCTACAACCTCGGGTTCCAGCGCTTCGACTACGGCGCCGCCTGTGTGGTCGCGCTGGTGCTGTTCGCGCTGTCCATAGCGTTCACCGCGCTGCTGATGCGGCGCCGGGGCGGACTGATCGGAGCGGCCGACTGATGTCCCGGGTACTCGACAAGCCCGTCCGCGTGGACGCGTCCACGACCAGGTCCCAGGGCACCGGGAGCGAACGCGGGGCCCGCCGCCGGGCGATGCTGGAGTGGATCGCCGTGCACTCGCTCGGCGTCGCCGCCGCGCTCTTCTTCACCCTGCCCTTCGTGTTCGTCGTCCTGACGTCGCTGATGAGCGACCAGCAGGCGCTCACCCGGGATCTCGTCCCGGACACCTGGGAGTGGGGCAACTACCGGCAGGTCCTCGGCACCCCCGGCTTTCTGACCTTGTGGCGGAACACCCTGGTCTACGCGGGCCTCGGCACCGTCCTCACCGTCGTGTCGTCCGTCCCCGTGGCGTACGCGCTCGCCAAGTTCCGCTTCCGGGGCCGCGGTCTGGCGCTGATGCTGGTCATCTCGATGATGATGCTGCCGCCGCAGGTGGTCGTGATCCCCATGTACCTGTTCTGGGCCAGGCAGCTCGACCTGTCGGGGTCGCTCTGGCCGCTGATCATCCCGATGGCGTTCGGGGACGCGTTCTCCATCTTCCTGCTGCGGCAGTTCCTGACGACAATCCCGAACGAGTACCTGGACGCGGCCCGGGTGGACGGCTGCGGCGAGCTGCGGACCCTGCTGCGGGTCGTCCTGCCGATGGCCAGACCGGGCATCGCGGCCGTGGCCCTCTTCCAGTTCTTCTACGCCTGGAACGACTACTTCGGCCCGCAGATCTACGCCTCCGAGAACCCCGCCGCCTGGACCCTGTCCTACGGCCTGGAGTCCTTCAAGGGCGCGCACCACACCGACTGGAACCTGACCATGGCCGCGACCGTCCTGGTCATGGCCCCCGTGATCCTCGTGTTCTTCTTCGCCCAGAAGGCGTTCGTCGAGGGCGTCACCCTGACCGGAGTAAAGGGTTGATACGCATATGAAGCTCACTGTGGTCGGCGGAGGGTCGACCTACACACCCGAACTCGTGGACGGGTTCGCCCGGCTCCGGGACACCCTGCCGATCGAGGAGCTGGTGCTCGTCGACCCGGCCGAGGAGCGCCTGGAGCTGGTGGGCGGCCTGGCCCGCCGGATCTTCGCCCGTCAGGGGCACGGCGGCCGGATCGTGACGACCGCCGACCTGGACCGGGGGGTGGAGGGCGCCGACGCCGTCCTGCTCCAGCTCCGGGTGGGCGGGCAGGCCGCCCGCGAACGGGACGAGACCTGGCCGCTGGAGTGCGGTTGCGTCGGCCAGGAGACCACCGGCGCCGGCGGCCTCGCCAAGGCGCTGCGCACGGTCCCGGTCGTCCTGGACATCGCCGAACGGGTCCGCCGCACCAACCCGGCCGCCTGGATCATCGACTTCACCAACCCCGTGGGCATCGTGACCCGCGCCCTGCTCCGCGCCGGGCACAGGGCGGTCGGACTGTGCAACGTGGCGATCGGACTCCAGCGGAAGTTCGCCGCGTACCTGGGCGTCGCCCCGGCCGCCGTCCGTCTGGACCACGTGGGCCTCAACCACCTCACCTGGGAGACCGGTGTACGGCTCGGCGGGCCCTCGGGCGAGGACGTCCTCCCGAAGCTGCTGAGCGACCACGGCGACGCCATCGCCGCCGACCTCCGCCTCCCCCGCCCCCTCCTCGACCGCCTCGGCGTCGTCCCCTCCTACTACCTGCGCTACTACTACGCCCACGACGAGGTCGTGCGGGAGCTGCGCACGAAGCCGTCGCGCGCCGCCGAAGTAGCGGACATGGAGCGCCGGTTGCTCGGCATGTACGCCGACCCGGCCCTCGACGAGAAGCCGGCGCTGCTCGCGAAGCGCGGCGGCGCGTACTACTCGGAGGCCGCGGTGGACCTGGCGGCGGGCCTGCTGGGCGGGAGCGGCAGCCCGTACCAGGTGGTGAACACGTACAACTCCGGGACGCTGCCCTTCCTCCCCGCCGACGCGGTGATCGAGGTCCAGGCGGCCGTGGGCCCGATGGGCGTCGCCCCACTGCCCGTCCCGCCCGTGGACCCGCTGTTCGCCGGCCTGATGGCGAACGTGACCGCGTACGAGGACCTGGCCCTCGACGCGGCCCTGCTCGGCGGCCGCGACCGTGTCTTCCGCGCGCTGCTGGCCCACCCCCTGATCGGCCAGTACGCCTACGCCGACACCCTCACCGACCGGCTGATCGCGCACAACAGGGAGCACCTCGCGTGGGCGTGAGCGACGGAGGAGCGGGGGGCGGGGCGGACGCGGGCCCGGGCGCTGTCGCGAGCGCGGTCGGCGGCGTGGCCCGCGGCCGGGGGCGGGCCGGTGTGCTGGCCGTCGACGCCGGCAACAGCAAGACCGATGTCGCGGTGATCGGGTCCGGCGGGGAGGTGCTGGCGACGGCGCACGGGGGCGGGTTCCAGCCGCCGGCCGTGGGGGTGACCGCGGCTGTGGACGCCCTCGCGGAGGTGGTGCGGGAGGCGTTCGCCGCGGCCGGGGTCACGGCGGTCGGCCATGTGTCGGCCTGCCTCGCCAACGCGGACTTCCCCGTCGAGGAGGAGCGGCTGGCGGCCGCGCTGCACGCGCGTGCGTGGGGCGCGTCCGTGGAGGTCCGCAACGACACGTTCGCCATCCTGCGGGCCGGTGTGGCCGAGCCGCGGGGCGTGGCCGTGGTGTGCGGCGCCGGCATCAACTGCGTCGGCATGCGCCCCGACGGCCGCACCGCCCGCTTTCCCGCGCTCGGCCGCATCTCCGGTGACTGGGGCGGCGGTTGGGGCCTGGCAGAGGAGGCGATGTGGCACGCGGCCCGAGCCGAGGACGGCCGGGGCTGCCCGACCGCGCTGGCGGTGACCCTGCCGGCGCACTTCGGTCTGGAGTCCGTGTACGCCCTGATCGAGGCCCTCCATCTGGGGCGCATCCCGAACCGCCGCCGCCACGAACTGACCCCGGTCCTCTTCGCCACGGCCACGGCCGGCGACCCGGTCGCCGGCTCCCTGGTCGACCGGCTGGCCGAGGAGGTGGTCTCCATGGCCACGGTGGCACTCACCCGCCTGGACCTCCTGGCCGAGCAGACCCCCGTCCTCCTCGGCGGGGGCGTCCTCGCCGCCCGCCATCCCCGCCTCGACGCCCGGGTGCGCGACCTGCTCTCCGCCGCCGCCCCCAAGGCGGTCCCCCACGTGGTCACGGCCGCACCGGTTCTGGGCGCCGCGCTGCTCGGCCTGGACCGGCTGGGCGCGGAGGAAGAGGTGCACGCGCGCGTGCGGGCCCACTTCGAAGGCCGGTGAGGCGCCGCGCCCAAGCCCCCTTGAGTCACCGCTCCACCGCCGTGGTCCGCCCCCGCACCCCTCCCCGAACACGTTCGAACCCTGCGGGAACCGAACCCATCCGGCAGGCGTATTCATGTGCGGGGGGTGGTGCGGGAAGCCTTCCGTCACGCAGGATTTCGCCCGGCGCAGCATCCAAGACACGATCGGGGAACAAGATCGAGTCAGGGCCTGTGCGGATGTCGGTCCCGGCGGCGATACTTGCGGCCGTGCACCTCTGCCCGTGTCCCGGGCGGAAGTGATGGACGGATGACCAGGGGGAGGTCGGGTGACATACACGCCGAAGGGCAGCGCGCCGCCGCCGGCACCGCCCGCGGGCCCGGGTCCGAGCCCCTCCGTGCCGCCGCAGGCCGCACCCGCGTCCAGGTCCCCGCTGCCGTCCCCCGTGCCGGACGGCGGCCCGCCCCGCCGCACGGCGTTCGCCGAGGGTCTCGACCGGCTGCGCGCCGCCGCGACGACCGAACCCGGCAGGCTGCGCATCATCGGCGCCGTACTCGCCCTGCTGGTCGTCGCGTTCGGCTCCGTCACCGCCTGGCAGATGAACGACCGCGCGACGGCCGCCGATGACGTACTGACGAGCAGCCAGCCCCTCAGCTCCGCCGCCGCCGGCGTGTACAGCTCCCTCGCCGACGCCAACACGGCGGCCTCCAGCGGATTCCTCGCGGGCGGCCAGGAGACACCGGAGTCGCGCGCCAGATACGAACGGGAGATCGGGGAGGCCGCCGACGGCCTCGCCACCGCCGCCGCGGCCTCGGAGCCGGGCTCCGAGTCGGCGAAGCGTGTCGCCGAACTGAACGCCCTGCTGCCGAAGTACAAGGGCCTGATCGAGCGGGCCCGCGCCAACAACCGGCTGGGTTACCCGCTGGGCGGCGCGTATCTGCGGTACGCGAACAGCATCATGCAGGACCGGATGCTGCCGAAGGCCCAGAAGATCTACGACAACGAGAACCGGCGGCTGCGCGACGACTACGCCGACGCGACGTCGTACCCGTGGGCCGCGATCGCCCTCGGCGCCGTCGCCCTCGGCGCCCTCGTCTGGGCGCAGCGCCGCAACTACCGGCACACCAACCGGGTGCTGAACCACGGTCTGGTCGCGGCGACGGCCGCATCCACGGTCGTCCTGCTGTGGCTGGTCGCCGGCCACACCCTCGCCCGCTCCGGCCTCCACGACTCCTACGACCACGGCGTACGGTCCCTGACCGTGCTGAACGACGCGCGTATCGCCTCCCTCAAGGCCCGCGGCAACGAGAACCTGACGCTGATCAGCCGGGGCGCGGAGACCGAGGAGACCGAGAAGGGTGTCGTCGTCGACAAGTTCGACCACAGGTTCACGGTGGAGATGAAGGCGCTCGCGTCACGGCTGGCCGCCGCCGGGAGGCTCGCCGACGACGACAAGGGCGCACAGCCCGTGAAGGCCGCCGTCGCCAACATGGAGGTGTGGCAGGACCGCCACGGCAGCGCCCGCACGGCCGACGAGGAGGGCAAGTACCAGTGCGCCCTCGACCAGGTGATCGGCGGCACGGCGACACCCGACTGCGAGGCGGGCGACAAGCCGACGGGTGAGTGCTTCGACAAGGTCGACGACAACCTGAACACGGCACTCGGGCATGAGAAGAGGGAGTTCGAGCAGGCGGCCAGGGGAGGTCTGGACGCGATGACCGGGCTCCCCGTCGGCGCCGCCGTCCTGGCCGTGCTCGGCGCGGCGGGCGCGGTGCTGGGCATCGGGCGCAGGCTCTCGGAGTACCGGTGAGACCGACGGGAGGGGACACGGTGGAAGGAGGAGCGATGGAAGCGGTACGACGCCTGCGGGCAGGCCTCAGGGGCTGGGGCGGCGTGGGCGCGATGGCGGTCCTCTGTGCCCTGACCGTGATCTTCGCCCTGGTGCTGCCGGTGAGCGGGACCCGCGCCGGCGGCCCGGCCGGCACCGGCGGCCAGGGCGTCGCCCACGGCGAACAGGCCCGGGCGGACGACTGCAAGGTCAAGCGCGACCCCCAGAACCGCAGCCTCAGGCCCTCGTCGGACGAGTCCGGCCGCACGATCACCAGGATCAAGAAGAACGGCTTCATCACGGTCGGCGTCGACCAGAACAGCTACCGCTGGGGCTACCGCGACCCGAACAACGTCGAGGGCAAGGCCGAGTTGGAGGGCTTCGACATCGACATCGCGCACCGCATCGCCGAGGAGATCCTCGGCGACGAGACGAAGGTGCGCTTCCGCGCGATCCCCACCAACCAGCGTGTCAAGGCGATCCAGGACGGGCAGGTCGACATGGTGGTCCGCACCATGACGATCAGCTGCGACCGGATGAAGGACGTCGCCTTCTCCCAGCCGTACTTCAGGACCGGCCAGCAGGTCCTGGTCCCCAAGTCCTCGACCGTCAAGGGCTATGACAAGACGCTGGCGGACAAGAGGATCTGCTCGGCCAGCGGCTCCACCGCGCTGGAGACCCTGAAGGCCGACCAGGACTCGGGCAGGCTCGTCGCGTCCGCCGACATCACCTCCGTCAACCCGCCCAACCAGCTCGACTGTCTGGTGAGGCTCCAGCTCGGCGAGGTCGACGCGGTGGTGACCGACGGGGCGCTCGCCGCGAGCCAGGCGGCGCAGGACCCGACGGTCAAGCTGATGGGCACGCCGTTCACCACGGAGTACTACGGCGTGGCGATGAATCTCGAGGCGGAGGATCTGGTACGCCGGGTCAACCAGGTTCTGGAGGACTACCTCAAGGACGGCTGGCAGAAGTCGTACGACGACTGGCTGTCCGCGACCCTGGGCGACGACTCGACGGGGTCCCGTCCACCGGCCGGCCAGAAGTACCGGGACTGACAAGGCAAGTTGACCGACACCGACAGCAGCGAGAGGTGATCGATGGGCGTCGCGGGATCCACCGGGCCGGTGATGGACCGGGACGAGGTGGACCGTGCGCTGGCGCGGCTCGGCGCTGAGCACGAGGCCATCGAGACCTCGCTCCTCGCCCTCCAGGACCACGCGGGCCGCAGACTGCTCGAGGGCGCAGAGCTGACCGGTGTCACCAAGGAGCGCTGGGAGTCCACGGAGGCGTCGATCACCCTGCTGTGGGCGTACTTCGACGCGTACTCGGACGCGCTGCGCAGCGCCCGCGAGATCCGTTCGCGCCGCCGCTGGTCCAGCCGTGAGGACCTGGTGGAGCTGACGGAGCTGCTGCGCGGGGAGGCCGTGACCGTCGCGGGCTCCACGACCGCCATGGCGAACGCGCCGGCGCTCCGGGGAAACGGCCGGCTCAGCGAGCAGTTCTCCCTGTCCGCTCTGGTGGACCGGATGAACGGCCTGTACGCGTCGTCGCTGGACATGGTCGTCGCCGCGGACGCGGTGTGGTCCGCGCTGCCCGCCCGGATCGATTTACTGGCCGCCGAGCTCCAGCGCACCCGCCAACTCGCGCACTCCGTGGGCGTACGCCCCGGCGAGCACCCGGCGGGCGACGACCTGGAGCGGATCACCCGCACCCTGACCAGGCTGCGCGAGGAGGTCATCTCCGACCCACTGGCCTACTGGCTGCCGGCACCGGGGAGTTCTGCTCCCGGCGGCGGCCGCCCGGACACCTCGACGTACGACCGTGAGGCGCGCGCCCTGGACGACGTACGGCGGGAGATCGAGGCCGTACTGACGGTCCGGCAGGACGCGGAGGCGCGGCTGGTGAAACTCCGGGACGTGCTGAGCCGCGCGGACCGTACGCTCGCCGAGGCGCGCAGCGCACGCGGTGAGGTACTGGCGAAGATCGCGGCGACGGAGGTGCCCGTGGTGAGCGGTCCGCCGACGGTGCTCCAGGAGCAGTTGGCGCTGGCGGCCGAGTACCGCAGACACGGGCAGTGGCACCGTCTGTCCCCGCTCCTGGAGTCCCTGGAGCAGAAGGCGGACGACGAACTGCTGCGGGCCCGCGAGTCGTTGACCGCGGTGACCGCGCCGCTGGCGGTCCGCGCCGAGCTGCGCGGGCGGCTCGACGCGTACAAGGCGAAGGTCGCCCGGCACGGCCTCGCGGAGGACTCGCTGCTGGTGGAACGGTACGACGCGGCGCGTCGCATGCTGTGGAGCGCGCCCTGCGACCTGCGCGTCGCCGAGCAGGCGGTGCTGCGCTACCAGCACGCGGTGGCGGAGCTGCTGGGCGCGCCGGTGGCCGGCCGGCCGGAGCCCCAGGACCGGGCAGGGGAGGAAGCGTGAGTCAGCCAGGCGGAGAGGGTCAGCAGCAGTCGTGCCAGCGGCCCGGTTGCTCGGGGTCGTACGAGGACATGGGCGGCGGCGAGCTGTACTGCGACACCTGCGGTCTGGCGCCGGTCGTCTCGGCCGGCGGCATGGTCTCCTCCCCGGCCACCGGCATCACCGGGGGCCGGGGCTCGCGCGGCTCGGGTTCCAGTTCGCGTTCCTCGCGGTCGTCCGCGCGCTCCGCGCAGTCGCGGCGTTCGGTCTCGGGCCGGCTCTCGCGCGCGCTGTCGGGCGCGTCGACGGGCCGCTCGGTGTCGGTGCGCAGCTCGGGGAAGACCACGAGTTCCTCGGGGCGGGCCCGGCTCGGGGTGGGTCTCGTCCAGGTGCCGGACGTACCGCGCCCGGACCCGCGCTCGATGGTCCTGGAGACCGCCGAGGTCCCGGAGCGGAAGCGGTTCTGCTCGCGTTCGGACTGCGGTGCGCCGGTGGGGCGGGCCCGCGGCGACCGGCCGGGACGCACGGAGGGTTTCTGCACCAAGTGCGGCCACCCGTACTCGTTCGTGCCGAAGCTGCACGCCGGTGACATCGTGCGCGGCCAGTACGAGGTCGTGGGCTGTCTCGCGCACGGCGGTCTGGGCTGGATCTATCTGGCCATAGACCGCGCGGTGTCGGACCGCTGGGTCGTGCTGAAGGGTCTGCTCGACACCGGGGACCAGGACGCGATGGCCGCCGCGATCTCCGAGCGGCGCTTCCTCGCCGAGATCGAGCACTCCAACATCGTCCGCATCTACAACTTCGTCGAGCACCTCGACCAGCGCACCGGCTCGCTGGACGGGTACATCGTCATGGAGTACGTCGGCGGCAAGTCGCTGAAGGAGATCGCCAACGGCCGCCGCACCCCGGACGGGCGCCGCGATCCGCTGCCGGTCGAGCAGGCCTGCGCGTACGGCATCGAGGCGCTGGAGGCCCTCGGCCACCTCCACAGCCGCAACCTGCTGTACTGCGACTTCAAGGTCGACAACGCGATCCAGACCGAGGACCAGCTGAAGCTGATCGACATGGGCGCGGTACGCCGGATGGACGACGACGAGTCGGCCATCTACGGCACGGTCGGCTACCAGGCGCCCGAGGTCGCCGACGTCGGCCCGTCCGTGGCCTCCGACCTCTACACGGTCGCCCGTACGCTCGCGGTGCTGACCTTCGACTTCCAGGGCTACACGAACGTCTTCGTGGACTCCCTGCCCGACCCGGACACCATCGAGGTCTTCCGCCAGTACGAGTCCTTCTACCGGCTGCTGGTCCGGGCCACCGACCCCGACCCGGCCCGCCGGTTCGCCTCCGCGCAGGAGATGTCGGAGCAGCTCACGGGTGTGCTCCGGGAGGTCGTGTCCCTCCAGACGGGCCGCGCCCGCCCGGCGCTGTCGACGCTCTTCGGCCCGGAAGTGAAGGTCACGGACACGGAGTTGTTCGCGACGCTGGACGGGGACGTGTCCCGCCTGGGGACGCGGCCGGTGCCGTCGGGGAGGGTCCCGAGGCCGAGCAGGGCGGCCGCGGGGAACGGAGGTTCCGCCTCCGGTACGCCTGCCCTACTCACCGCCGGCCCGCACCTGCCCGCCTCCACACGGCTCACCAAGCCCCTGGACACCGCCGCCGCGGCACTCGCGCTGCCCGTCCCGCGGGTGGACCCGGGGGACCCGAACGCCGGGTTCCTGGCCGGCCTCATGACCTCCGCCCCGAGCGAGCTGATCACGGCGCTGCACGCGGCGCCCACCGGCTCGCTGGAGCTGCGGCTGCGCGAGCTGCGGGCCCGCCTGGAGATGGGCGAGTTCACCATCGCGCTGGCCACGCTGGACGCCCTGGAGCGGGACCACCCCGACGACTGGCGGGTGGTCTGGTACCGGGGCGTGGCCGCGCTCGCGACCGGCGACCACGAGAACGCCGCGCTGTCCTTCGACGCGATCTACGACGCCTTCCCGGGCGAGCCGGCCCCCAAGCTGGCCCTGGGCCTGTGCGCGGAGGTCCTCGGACAGCTCGACAACGCCGCCGAGTACTACCGGCTGGTGTGGACGACCGACCCCGGCTTCGTCAGCGCCGCGTTCGGGCTCGCCCGGGTGCGGCTGACCGCCGGGGACCGGCAGAACGCGGTGCTCGTCCTGGAGTCCGTGCCGGAGGCGTCCATCCACTACACCGCCGCCCGGGTCGCCGCCGTCCGGGCGCGGCTGAGACACCGTACGGAGCCGGCGCCCGCGTCCGGGGCCGCCCCGGGCGCGCCGTTCCTGGACGACCTGACCGCCGCCGCGGGCCAGGTCGAGGCGCTCGGCGGGTACGGTCTGGACGCGGTGCGCCGCGAGCAGTTGTCCACAGAGGTCCTCGGCTGCGCCCTGGACTGGGTACTCTCCGGTAGCCAGGGTTCCGTACCCCCGGCCGGCGGCGAGCGGACGCTGCTCGGCAGCGCACTGGACGAGCGTGGCCTCCGCTTCGGACTGGAGCGGGCGTACCGCACGCTGGCCCGGCTCGCGCAAGGCGGCGAGGAGAGGATCGACCTGGTGGAACGTGCCAACCGTTACCGCCCCCGGACGTGGGTGTAGTTCATGTCGCAGATGCCCCAGCCGACCGCGCTGACGAAGTGCCCGATCTGCGAGTGGCCCCTCGCTTCGGACGACCGCTTCTGCGGTGCGTGCGGCCATGACCTCTCGGCGGTGCCGGCACCGCCGGAGGACCACCCGACGCTCACGATGAACGGGACGGCCGGCGACGTGCCGGACGGGGCCGCGTCCGTGGCCTGGCCCGTCGCGTCCGAGCCCGGCTCCGACACGCCCCCGCCGGTGGTCCGCCCCACCGACATCCCGGGCACCGACTCCGGCGGCGGCGAACTGTCCGGCCCCGGCCGCGGCGTACGTTTCGACCGGCCCAGCGAGCCCGACGAGTACCCGCTGGCCGCGCCCCTGCCGCCGGACCCCCGCGCCACCGACCTCGCCACCCCGCCGGCCGGCATGAAGCTGTGCGTGGCCTGCCGCGCGGGCCATGTCGACCGGGACGGCTACTGCGAGAACTGCGGGCACGCCCAGCCGCGTGAACGCGACCACATGGAGCAGGAACTGGGCGCGGTCGCCGCGGTCAGCGACCGGGGGCTGCGCCACCACCGCAACGAGGACGCGTTCGCCGTCTCCACGACCGCGCTGCCCGACGGTTCCCCCGCGGTCGTCGCGATCGTCTGCGACGGTGTGTCCTCCGCGACCCGCCCCGACGACGCCTCGCTCGCCGCGGCCCGCGCCGCCAACGAGACGCTGCTGGAGTCCCTGCCGCGCGGCACGCACCCGCAGCAGGCGATGCACGACGCGATCGTCGCCGCGTCCAAGGCGGTGAACGCCCTCGCCGAGGAACCGGAGACGGCCGAGGAACACGCCCCGCACCAGAACGCGCCGGCGTGCACCATCGTCGGCTCCGTCGTGACTGCGAATCTGCTCGTCGTCGGCTGGGTCGGCGACAGTCGCGCCTACTGGGTGCCGGTGGACCGCGGGGCTCCCTCGGCCAGGCTCACCGAGGACGACTCGTGGGCCGCGCAGATGGTGGCGGCGGGGCTGATGAACGAGGCCGAGGCCTACGCCGACGAGCGCGCCCACGCGATCACGGGCTGGCTCGGCGCGGACGCCTACGAACTGGAGCCGCACACCGCTTCCTTCAAGCCCGACCGGCCGGGTGTGGTGGTGGTGTGCACCGACGGGCTGTGGAACTACGCGGAGGCCGCCGAGGAGATGGCCGAGGCCGTCCCCCTCGACGCGGCCCGGCGCCCACTGCACTGCGCACAGGTCCTGGTCGGCCGGGCCCTGGACGGTGGTGGCCACGACAACGTAACAGTGGCCGTCCTGCCGTTCCCGGCCCCGTCCCAGGGGGCAGGATCGGCCTGAGGACGCTCGCGGGGCGGGGACTCGCGGGCGCCTCGGCGGCCGGACGGGAACGGCCGGCGGACCGGAGGGGACCGGTCCGTGCACAGGCACGCACAGTCATCACCCCACGTGCTGTGGGGCCGCTAGGGGGATCAGAGTAGGCATGGCCAATTTCTCGAAGTCGAACGTGCCGCAGTTCTCGGTGGACGTGTACCAGAACGAGTACCTGCCGGAGGGCGGCCGCGAGGTCAACGCGATCGTGACCGTGAGCGCGACGGGCGGCGGCACCGTCGGCAACGCGGTCACCGCGCCGCACCTCTACACGCCCGGCCAGGGCCCGTCCGCCGCTGTGGCGATCATGGTCGACTGCTCGGGGTCGATGGACTACCCCCCGACCAAGATGCGCAACGCCCGCGACGCCACGGCCGCCGCGATCGACACCCTGCGCGACGGAGTCCACTTCGCGGTGATCGACGGCACCCATGTGGCCCGTGAGGTCTACCCCGGCGGCGGGCGGCTCGCCGTCGCCGAGCCCGCCACCCGGGACCAGGCCAAGCAGGCGCTGCGCAGGCTCAGCGCGGGCGGCGGGACCGCGATCGGCACCTGGCTGAAGCTCGCCGACCGTCTGCTTGCCTCCGCCGACGTCGAGATACGCCACGGCATCCTGCTCACCGACGGCCGCAACGAGCACGAGTCTCCCGAGGATCTGCGGGCCGCGCTGGACGCCTGTGCCGGACGGTTCACCTGTGACGCGCGTGGAGTGGGCACCGACTGGGAGGTCAAGGAGGTCACCGCGATCGCCTCGGCCCTCCTCGGCACCGCCGACATCGTCGCCGACCCGGCCGCCCTGTCCGCGGACTTCACCCAGATCATGGAGGCGACCATGGGCAAGGAGGTCGCGGACGTCGCCCTCCGGCTGTGGACGCCGGTCGGCACGCAGATCAGGTTCGTGAAGCAAGTCGCCCCCACCGTCGTGGACCTGACGGACCGTCGCGCCGAAGCCGGCCCGCGCGCCGGCGACTATCCGACCGGCTCGTGGGGGGACGAGTCCCGTGACTACCACGTGTGCGTCGAGGTCCCGGCCGCGTCCCTCGGGCAGGAGATGCTCGCGGCCCGTGTGTCGCTGGTCGTTCCGCAGCCCGACGGCGGCGCGCAGAACCTCGGCGCCCAGGGTCTGGTGAAGGCCGTGTGGACCGACGACATGGCCGCGTCCACCTCGATCAACCCCCAGGTCGCCCACTACACCGGCCAGGCCGAACTGGCACAAGTCATCCAACAGGGTCTGGACGCCCGCAAAGCGGGTGATATCGACGGAGCGACGGCCAAGCTGGGGCGGGCTGTCCAGCTCGCGAGCGCGTCGGGGAACGCGGATACTGCGAAACTGCTTGCGAAGGTGGTGGACGTGGTCGACGCGGCGACAGGTACTGTGCGACTGAAGGCGAAGGTCACGGAGGCCGACGAGATGACGCTCGAGACCCGGTCCACAAAGACTGTTCGTGTAAAGAAGTAGTAGAAGAGACAGCCGAGAAGTACCGGAATACCGAGTAGTACCGCTGCGAGAGCGCCTGGTTCCCCACCCGGGGGTCCGGACACCATCGGCCATACCGGCCCGTTGCGGCCACAGGACCCGGCCCGAGGGCCGGAAAGGAGAGGGGGAAGCGCCGACATGCCGACCTGCCCGAACGGACACCAGTCGGGTTCCGACGACTGGTGCGAGGTCTGCGGTCACCGTATGGCCGGTGCCGTGCCCCCGCCGCCGCCACCGCCGCCCCCGGGCGCCGGTTACGGATACCCGCCGCCCGGCTCGCCTCCCCCGCCTCCGGGCGCGGGCGGCCCTGGCGGTCCCGGACGCCCGCACCTCGCCGAGCCGGAACTCTGCCCGCAGTGCCGCACGCCCCGCGAGGGCGGCGCGCCCTTCTGCGAGGAGTGCCGGTGGAACTTCCTGACCAACACGGCGACCACGTACACACCGGCCGCGCCGCGCCCGTCGGCACCCGGCCCCGGGCCCGGTGGACCGGGCCCTGGCGGCTCCGGTCCCGGTGGTCCCGGTCCCGGTGGTCCCGGCCAGGGCCCGGGCGGGAACCCGGCGCTCCGCTTCCAGCAGCCGCCCCCGCCCTCCTACGGCGGCGGTGACGCGTACGACTACCAGAGCTCGCGCCCCTCGCAGATGAACCGTCCCGCCGAGCCCATCCCCCCGGGCCCGCCGTACGGCTCCGAGCCGGGGCCGGGAAGGCCTGGTGGACCGGGTGGTGGTCCTGGCCGCCCCGGTGGGCCCGGCGGCCCCGGCGGTTCCTCGGAACCCGGTGGTCCCGCTCGGCCGGGCGGCCCGTCCGGCTTCGGTGGCGGGCCTTCGGGTCAGCCCGGACAGCCCGGCCCCTCCGCGTTCGGCGGCGACCCGTCGCGTCCCGGCCCTTCGGCCTTCGGCGGCGCCCCCTCACGGCCGGTTCCGCCGCCGCCCGGGCCGACCCCGGGTGGACCGGGTGGACCGGGTGGTCCCGGTCTGAGCAGCCCCGGGGGCCCCGGTCTCACGGGGCCAGGAGGCTTCGGCGGCCCAGGCGGCCGTGGTCCCGGTGGTCCGGGTGGGCCCGGCCCCGGTGGCGGCCCCGGTGCCGGTGGGGCACCCCAGGCGTTCCAGCAGCAGGGCCCCCCGGCTCCCCCCGCCTTCCCGCAGGAGACCGGACGCCCTCAGCCGGGCGGTCCCGGTGGCCCTGGCGGTCCCGGTGGGCCGGGCGGCCCGGGTCGTCCCGGTGGGCATCCGCAGTCGGGTGGCCCCTCCTTCGGAGGCGACGACGACTGGGTGATCTCCCCGCCCTCCTCGGCCGGCCCAGGCGGCTCCCGCGGCCCGGGCGGGCCTTCGGGTCCCGGCGGCCCCGGCGGTGCGGGAGCGCGCCCCGGCGGCTACGGCTACCCGCAGCCCGCCGTCACCCAGGCCCCGCCCGGCACCTCGTACCCGCAGGCACCGGCGACCTGGAGCGCGACCATCGGTCCGGACCGCGAGTACTTCATGGCGATGATGCAGCGCTCGGGCCCCGAGGCCGCCGGTCTGAACCTGCCCGCGTACTCCCCCGAGCAGCGGCGCACCCTCACCGGCAACCAGATCACCATCGGCCGCCGCCGGCACTCCACCGGCGACACCCCCGACATCGATCTGTCCGTGCCGCCGGAGGACCCGGGTGTCTCGCACCAGCACGCGATGCTGGTGCAGCAGCCGGACGGCACCTGGGCGGTCGTCGACCAGAACTCCACCAACGGAACGACGGTCAACGGCTCCGAGGAGCCCATCCAGCCCTTCGTGCCGGTCCCGCTCCAGGACGGCGACCGGGTCCACGTGGGCGCGTGGACGACGATCACGATCCGCCGGGGCTGAACAGCGAGGACGGGATGACCGGGGCCGGCCGACCTGTTCGGCCGGCCCCGGTCGACCGGCCCCCCGTTCGACCGGCGCCGTTCGACCGCCCGGGGCACCGCCGGCCCGGTCCGGGTGCTCACCGCAGAGGCCAGGCGTACGGCCCCTCCGGGTCGTCCAGCCAGGTCCATTCCCGGTCTCCGCTGACGGTGATCCCGTAGCGCTCGCGCGACGGCATGCCCTCGCGCTGCCACAGTGCGAGCGCCTCGTGCGGGTCGAGGCTGCCCTCCGTCAGGGTCAGCAGGAACCGGAAGAGCTCGTGGTCCCGGGCCTGCCGCGGCAGCCCGCCCAGATGCGGGTGCACGCCCTCCGGCTCCCCGCTGCCGCGCAACGGCACGAAGTACGCCGCCGTGTGCAGGAACCGCCCCTCCGCGTGCTCGGCGTCCGCCACACGCAGCCCCACCAGTCCCGTCGCCATCGGGGTCAGGATGCGTCCACCGGGCACGCACTGGGCGAGCCAGGCGCGCGGGATCGAGTGGAGCGTGCAGGTCGCGATGATCCGGTCGTACGGGGCATGTTCGGGCACCCCACGCGCCCCGTCCCCGGTGACGACGGCCGGGTGGTACCCGGCGGCGTGCAGATGGGTTCGCGCCGCCTCCGTGATGTCGGCGTCCAGGTCGACGGTGGTGACCAGGTCGTCGCCCAGCCGGTGCGCGAGCAGAGCGGCGTTGTAGCCGGTCCCCGCGCCGATCTCCAGGACCCGGTGGCCGTCCGCCACCTCCAGCTCGGCCAGCATCTGCGCCATCAATGAGGGCTGGCTGCTGGAGGAGATCAGCTTCCCGTCCCGTACCCGAGTGGCCAGCGGGGCGTCCGCGTACGCGCCCCGCACCCATCGCTCGCGCCGCCTCGGGTCGCGCTCCTCGCCCCACAGCCGCTCGAAGCCGCCCACGACTCCGACGTAGTAGTACGGGACGAAGAGATGCCGCGGGACCGCCTCGAACGCTTCCCGCCAGACCGGGTCGGCGTCCCAGGCCCCGCTCCGGTCGATCTCGCGCACCAGCGCCGACCGCGCCTCCGCGGCGATGCGTTCCAAGTCGTGGTCCACAGCGTGCGTGCCCATGTCTCCACTGTGCTGCCGGACGCCCCCGGAGGCGAGTGTCACAGCACACGGGTCCGGAATCCACCGGTCCCCGCCTGTGTCTGTCACCCGGAAGGCGCCGCAGGGCCGGGCGCGGTGCCCTCAGGCCCCGGAATCTCCATGGTCCTAAGCCTTGAGTCCTCCGTCCCCCTGTCTGAGACCATGGGACACGTGAAAGAGATTCGGCGCGGCACGCTGCAGGAGCAGACCTTCTACGAACAGGTCGGTGGCGAGGAGACCTTCCGGCGCCTCGTGCGCCGCTTCTACGAGGGGGTCGCCGAGGACCCGATCCTGCGGCCCATGTATCCCGAGGAGGATCTGGGCCCGGCGGAGGAGCGCCTGGTGCTGTTCCTGATCCAGTACTGGGGCGGCCCCACCACCTACAGCGAGAACCGCGGCCATCCCCGTCTGCGGATGCGCCACGCCCCGTTCACCGTCGACCGGGCCGCGCACGACGCCTGGCTGAAGCACATGCGCGTCGCGGTCGACGAACTGAACCTCTCCGAGGAACACGCGCACACGCTGTGGAACTACCTGACGTACGCGGCGGCCTCGATGGTGAACGCTCCCGACTGAGCCCTTGAGCGGGGGGTCAGCGGACGCTGACCTCCAGCGCGCCGAGTCCCGCGCGCCGTACGGCGATCGACCCGTACGGCGTGCGCAGGCGCAGCCACGCGCCCGACGAGAACAGCACCGGCTCCTGCTCCTCGGCCGGCCGTCCCTTCGCAGGCCGCAGGAAGCCGAGCGACTGGGCGGCGTGCGCGGCCCGGACGGGCAGGGCGGTGTCCCCGATCGGCCGGGACCAGATCTCCCTGCCGATCCTGTCCAGTTCGGCCCGGGTGCGCTGCTCTGGCCCCAGCTCCCGCGTGCGGGAGCGGAACTCGGCGACGGCCTCGGCGACCCTGGCCCGTACCGCGTCCTGGGCGGGCAGCCCCGGCTCACGGCGCCAGCCGCCGCGCGGGGGCAGCACCCCCGCCCAGGGCGGCCCGGTGACGGCGGCGGGCACGTGAGCGGTGGCCGCCGACTCGTCGATCGACTCCAGCAGTTCACCGGCCGACACGGTCACGTCGAGCGTGACGTCCAACCCGTTCTCGTACGGCTTCGCCAGCCGTACCGCCCGGATCGCCAGCACCTCGAAGGACGGCGGCCTGCCGAAGACGGCGAGTGCGGTGCCGGCGGCCTGGAGACGCACCGCGGCACCGCGGTCGTAGTGGAGCAGCCGGGAGAGGAAGGCCGCGAGGTCCGCCGCCTCCCCCTCGTCGGCGAGGTGGAGCACCGTCATGCGGCGACGGCCCCCTCCTCGGCGTCGTCCCGGTACTCCTCCAGGAACTCGCGTTCCTCCGCCGTGAGCCGACGGGGCCGCTGGGCCTCGAAGTCGAACGGCACTATCACCGTGGAGGCCGTGACGTAGACCTGCTCGGGGTCCTTGACCTCGTAGCTGATCGTGAAGGATGCCGCTCTTATCTCCGTGATCCACAGCTCGATGTCCACCGGCTTGTGCCGGTGGACGAGCTGCCGCCGGTAGTCGATCTCATGGCGTGCCACCACGGACCCCTGCTTGAAGTCCTTCTCCGGGCGGAACAGGAAGTCGATACGGGCCTCCTCCAGGTAGCGGAGGAAGACCACGTTGTTGACGTGGCCGTACGCGTCCATGTCCGCCCAGCGCAGTGGGCAGCGGTAGATGTGCCGCAAGATCAGCCCCGAGTCAGCTTCTTGTAGGTGGCACGGTGCGGACGGGCGGCGTCCGGGCCGAGACGCTCGATCTTGTTCTTCTCGTACGACTCGAAGTTGCCCTCGAACCAGAACCACTTGGAGTCGCCCTCGTAGGCGAGGATGTGCGTCGCCACGCGGTCGAGGAACCAGCGGTCGTGGGAGACGACCACGGCGCAGCCGGGGAACTCGAGGAGCGCGTTCTCCAGGGACGACAGGGTCTCGACGTCGAGGTCGTTGGTCGGCTCGTCGAGGAGCAGGAGGTTGCCGCCCTGCTTCAGGGTGAGCGCCAGGTTCAGGCGGTTGCGCTCACCACCGGAGAGGACACCGGCCGGCTTCTGCTGGTCGGGGCCCTTGAAGCCGAACGCGGAGACATAGGCGCGGGAGGGCATCTCGACCTGGCCGACGTTGATGTAGTCCAGTTCGTCGGAGACGACGGCCCACAGCGTCTTCTTGGGGTCGATGTTCTCGCGGCTCTGGTCGACGTAGGAGATCTTGACGGTCTCGCCGACCTTGATGGAGCCGGAGTCCGGCTGCTCCAGGCCCTGGATCATCTTGAACAGGGTGGTCTTGCCCGCGCCGTTCGGGCCGATGACGCCCACGATGCCGTTGCGCGGCAGCGTGAAGGACAGATCGTCGATCAGGACCTTCTCACCGAAGGCCTTGCTGAGGTTGTTGACCTCGACGACCACGTTGCCCAGACGGGGGCCCGGCGGGATCTGGATCTCCTCGAAGTCCAGCTTCCGCATCTTCTCGGCCTCGGCGGCCATCTCCTCGTAGCGGGCCAGACGGGCCTTGGACTTGGCCTGGCGCCCCTTGGCGTTGGAGCGGACCCACTCCAGCTCCTCCTTGAGGCGCTTGGCGCGCTTGGCGTCCTTCTGGCCCTCCACCTTGAGGCGGGACTGCTTGGTCTCCAGGTACGTCGAGTAGTTGCCCTCGTAGCCGATGGCACGGCCGCGGTCGAGCTCCAGGATCCAGCCGGCCACGTTGTCCAGGAAGTACCGGTCGTGGGTGATGGCCACGACGGTGCCCTTGTACTGGGCGAGGTGCTGCTCCAGCCAGTTCACCGACTCGGCGTCGAGGTGGTTGGTGGGCTCGTCGAGGAGCAGCAGGTCGGGGGCCTCCAGCAGCAGCTTGCAGAGGGCGACGCGGCGCTTCTCACCGCCGGAGAGCTTGGTGACGGCCCAGTCGCCGGGAGGGCAGCCGAGGGCGTCCATCGCCTGCTCCAGCTGGGCGTCCAGGTCCCAGGCCTCGGCGTGGTCCAGCTCCTCCTGGAGCTTGCCCATCTCCTCGAGGAGCGCGTCCGAGTAGTCGGTGGCCATCTGCTCGGCGATCTCGTTGAACCGGTCGAGCTTGCCCTTGATCTCGGCGACGCCCTCCTGGACGTTCTCCAGGACCGTCTTCGACTCGTTCAGCGGCGGCTCCTGGAGGAGGATGCCGACGGTGTACCCGGGAGAGAGGAACGCGTCACCGTTCGACGGCTGCTCCAGGCCGGCCATGATCTTGAGGACGGTGGACTTACCCGCACCGTTCGGACCGACCACACCGATCTTCGCGCCGGGCAGGAAGCTCAGCGATACGTCGTCAAGGATCACCTTGTCGCCGTGCGCCTTGCGCGTCTTGCGCATGGTGTAAATGAACTCAGCCAAGAGAAACCGTCCGGCAACTTGAAATCTGGCAGTGGGCAGTACCACCCATCTTGCCGCACGGCCAGCCCTCGACGGAAACCGGATGGTGAGCCCCCGGAAAGAGTGGCGCGGCCCCGGCGCCAGAGGGGCGTACCGGGGCCGGGTCGCTCGCGGATGTCACCGCGCGGTCACTCGCTGTTGAGTTGCCAAGGAACTCTTCTTCGTCCGGACTACTGCTTCTCCTGCTCCCGCTTGCGCAGGACGATCATCACGGCGCCGCCGACCACGACCAGGGAGATGGCGAGACCCCCGATCACCGGGGTGGCGCCGGAGCTGCCGGTCTCGGCGAGGTCGCCGTCGGAGTCGCTGACGGTGTTGCCGCCCACCGTGGCGGGGCTCGGCTCGCTCAGCGTCTGCACGGACTCGCCGGCCGCGCCGGCCTCGGTCTCCGTCCGGCAGTCGAGGACGCCGCGGAACTGCTTCGCGAGGCCGTTCGCTCCCTTGATCGTGAAGTCGTAGGCCTGGTCCTCCTGGAGCGGGATCGTCACCGTCCGGGTCTCGCCCGCCTCGATGCCGTACTCGATCCCCATCAGCTCGAAGGTGAAGGGCTCGTCCCCGGGGTTGGCCACGGTGAGGTCGAGGCCGCCCTCGGCGCAGTTCTTCTCGGCGGACAGTGCGGGTATCGCACCGGCCGTGGCCCAGGTCGCCGTGGCCGTCGCGGAGACCGTGGACGCGCTGGAGCCGGCGAGGATCTGGGTCTGGCTTCGGGTCTCGGAGGCGAAGGCACGGCCGACCGGCACGGTGGTGGAGGCCTCGACGGACAGCTCGGCCGAACCGTCCTCGCTGTCCTCGGGCACCTCGAAGTACAGCTCGCTGCCGTCACGCGCCGAGGTCACGGCCTCGCCGTCCGCGTCGACGACCTTCACCCCGGCCGCGGTGGCGTCCGACGGCGGGGTCACCGTCACCCCGTCGGCGTTGGTGCGCACCTTGACCGGCCCGAGCCGTTCGCCCGCCCGGCCGGAGACCGCCGGCGGGTCGAGGGTCAGCGAGGCCGCCGGCTCGGCGAGGTTCCGGGCGTTCTTCTCCAGGTAGTCCGCAAGCTTCTCGGCTTCCGGGTCGAGTGCCGTCACCTCGGCCCCGTCGGAGTACCGCCAGATCGCCACCTGGGTACCGGCCGCCGCGTCCTGCTCGGTGAGCCCCTTGGCGCCCGCCTTGCCGGCGAGGGCCGCGAGGTCGTTCACCTGCGGGTAGGAGTTCTGCAGGATCCAGTTGATTCTGCCGGCGTTCTTGTTGTGCCCCAGGGAGGTGCCGCTCCAGGCCGTCTCCCGGTACTTTGCGTCCTTCTGCGTCGGGTTCTGGACGTCGACGCAGTAGGTCTGCAGAGTGCCGCCGCCGTCGACGAACATCTCGAAGAGGCCCGCGGGCAGCTGCTGTTCCTCACCGTCGGTGCGGATCACGGCCGTCCCGTACGTCTTCAGGCCGCCTATGGTGGCCGTCGCTCCGCCCGGGCTCTGCACCGTCTCCTCGTCGGCGACGGCCGCGCCCGCGGTGACGATCGCACCCGTGACGGCAAGGCAGGACGCGAGCGACACGGCGGCGAGACGGGCCGCCCCTCGTCTGCACACGGACCACCCGGACGACACGGAGAACGGCGCCGAGAACGAAGAAACCACAGAATTTCCCTTCGAGCAGGACCCGTTGACGTGGGGGGTTGTGGTCCCACCAGCAGAATCAGAAGCCCCGTGAGCTATGCCCGGCATCCTAGGGATGCGGCGCACCGCTCTTCCCGGTCGTATGGACGGACAACCGATCCGAATCGGAATCGTTATCGCCCACACAGCTCACGGACAGGACATATCGACAAATCGATGAGGTTTAGGTCCGGAGGGTTCACAACGGACCCGCCGATAAGCCGCAGTTCGACCAGGGCGAGTTCAGAGAACCGGACGGACCCGCCCTGATGCCATGTCACCCGTGCTGCGGTGACGGCACCCGTGAAGTGATGACAGGTCACTCTGGCGGTCACCCGTGAGGTGATGTCACGTCACTCCGGCCGGCTCCGGACGCAGTTCGGCCTCCGCGTCGAACTGACGGCCGGGAGGCGGTGTCTCCCAGTTCGGCTCCGGACGGGACGGGGCCTGCGCCGGCGTGTCCCCCCTGGACGCCCGCCGGAACGCCGAGGTGCCCCGCGACAGATCGTGGCCGATGGCCACCGCGTCGACGTCCGCCGAGACCCAGCTCTGCCCGTCCCGCTGCTCGGTGCGCACCTTCAACCGCCCGTGGACCACGACCGGGTCGCCCAGCGACACGGACGACGCCACGTTCGCCGCGAGGGTGCGCCGCGCCCACACCGTGAAGAAGTTGGTGTGGCCGTCGGCCCACTCGCTCTTCTCCCGGTCCCAGTACCGCGCGGTCACCGCCAGCCGGAACCGGGCCGAGGAACCCGTCGACAACTCGCGGCAGACCGGCTGGGTCGCCACGTTCCCCACCACGCACACCATCGTCTCGTTCATCTCGCGAACCCTCCCTCACACCGGCACCGACGCCGGCCGGATACGCGTACGGGCCCGTCCCGTACGACCACGTCCGTCGCGATGACCGCGCCGCCCCGCCCCCTCCGCTCCGTGGGAGGAGGCCGGTGCGTTGCGATCGCCGCGGATCCAGACTGCCGTCGTCGGGCCGGGCCCGCTGAGCGCTGTGCACTACCCGTGAGTTGTGGAGAACTCCGCCACCCCACCGGGTGAACGATGTCTGCGACGGCGGGAGCTCACCCCACCGGCGCCGCTCCCAGCACCCGGCCGTACTGCTCCCGCACCTCCCGATAGCGGAGCAGCTCGGCGGCCACCGGGTCCAGCACCCGTGCCCGGCCGCACCCGGCGGCCGCCTCCCACAGCCGCCGTTCCGCCTCCTGGCCGTAGCGCCGGGCCGGCCCCCGTGCCGCCAGCGTGCACGCCCACTCCACGAGTGGACCGCCGATGATGCCGATCACCATCAGCAGCGCCGGCACCCCCAGGTTCGGGGACATGACACCGATGATCTGGCCCAGCAGCCACAGGCCGCCGAGGACCTGAAGCAGCGTCATGGACGCCTGTACCAGCACCGCGGCAGGCCACCAGCCAGGTCGCGGCGGTCGTCCGGTGGGCGTTCCGACCCGTGCCGCCAGTTCGTCCAGCGCCTCGGGCAGCCCCTGCGCCCCGCGCGCCGCCGCCTCGCGCACCGCCTGGGCCCACGGTGCGGGAAGACCCGAGGCGGCGCGGTCGGACAGCATCCGTACCGCCTGTTCGACGCGCTGCCGCGCGGTGGCCTCCTCGTCCACGGGCGTCCTCAGGGCGTGACGCCCGGTCGAAAGGTCGCCCCGGCCCTGGTACCAGCGCCACAGTCGTAGCCACGGTGTGCCGCACGCGCGGTTGGCGTTGCGCAGCCAGGCCCGTTCGGCGGCCTCGCCGGCAGCCGTGGCGCCCACCGCGTCGGCGAGCCGGGCGGCGAACTCGTTCCGCGCCCGCTCGCTGAGCCCGGTGCGCCGCCCGGTGGCGTACACCGGCCGCAGCCGCGCCGCGGCCGCGTCGAGATCGGCCCGGACCCGGCGGGCCGGTGCCTCCCGCTCGGCCACGAACTGCCCCAGCGCCTCCCGCAGCTCCCCCACCCCGTCCCCGGTGAGCGCGGACAGGGCGAGCACCGTGGCCCCCGGTTCGCCGTACTCCCCCAGCGCGATCCCGTCCTCGTCCAGCAGCCGCCGCAGATCGTCGAGCACCTGGTGCGCGGCCTCCCCGGGCAGCCGGTCCAGCTGGTTGAGCACCACGAACATGACCTCGGCGTGCCCCGCCAGGGGCCGCAGATAGCGCTCATGGAGAATCGCGTCGGCGTACTTCTCCGGGTCGACCACCCAGATGACCGCGTCCACCAGCCCCAGGATCCGGTCGACCTGCTGCCGGTGCTGTACCGCCGCCGAGTCGTGGTCGGGCAGGTCGACCAGGACGAGCCCGCGCAACTGCGCTTCGGCCTCCGGACTCTGCAGCGGACGCCGCCGCAGGCGCCCCGGAATGCCGAGCCGGTCGATGAGGGTCGCGGCCCCGTCGCTCCAGCTGCACGCGATGGGCGCCGCCGTGGTGGGCCTGCGGACGCCCGTCTCCGAGATCGCGACACCCGCGAGGGCGTTGAAGAGGGTCGACTTGCCGCTGCCGGTGGCACCCGCGATGGCGACGACCGTGTGCTGCCCCGAGAGTTTGCGCCGCGCCGCCGCCTCGTCCAGCACCCGCCCCGCCTCGGCGAGCGTCCCGCTGTCCAGCCGCGTGCGCGACAGTCCGACGAGCTCCCGCAACGCGTCCAACCGCGACCGCAGAGCCGCGTCGTAGGCCAGCGGACTGACGGGCTGCGGAGTGGAGGCCGCCGGCTCCACCATCGTCACCGGGGCGACCCGCTCCGAGTCGCCCGTCTCGGGCACCCGCCGGGCGATGAGCCCGTCGTCCCAGGAGTCCTCGGACTCCGCACGGCCGCCGGACACTGCGGGCGCGCCTGGAGCGCCGGGAGCGCTACGACCGGACGGTGTCCCACCGGAGGCGTCATCGTCCCTCACATGCGCCTGGGCACCTTTTCCGCGGCCTTCCCCGCTACCTCTGTCCTCCCGGCTTCCCCTGTTCCACCAGCTTCCGCGCCTCTCCCGCTTCTCCCGCTTCTCGGGCTTCCCCGGCCTCTCGGGCTTCTCGGGCTTCTCCGGAGCTGCGCTCTCCGCGGTCCCTGCGCGCCCCACCCTCTCCGAGCTCTCTGAACTCTCCGAACCCTCCGAGTTCGTCGGCTCGCCGAAACCCATGCCCCGAACGACGCCTTGCCGCGCCTCCTCCCCTCCGACTCCGTCGGCCTCAGCGGTGCCCTCGGCCCCACCCACCCCCTGAGCCCCATCGGCCCCATCAGGCCCACCGGCCCGTTCGGCCCCATCGGCCCGCCTCGCCGCGCCCGCGCCCCCTGCGTCTCCGGGCTCCCAGCCCTCCGAGGGGGTCTGCGCGTCCATGTCTCCCGACTCGTCGTTCCCCGCCCCCGAGCGTTCTTCGTGGTCCCTGGGGCGCTGCTTGTCGGACATGTCGTCCACCGGGCGGCCGTTTTCCTGATCGTCGCCCTTGTCGGGGACACCGTCCCCGGCCTGATCCGCGTGGTCAGTGACGGCAGTCACGGCGGTCACCTCTCCTTCTGCAGTACGGACAGCGCGGCGATGAGTTCTGCCTGCGGCTCGGGGTGTACGTCCAGTGCCTCAAGGGGTGCGAGACGGCGATCACGCTCGGCGTCGAGGACCCCGTTGAGGCACTCGGTGAGCAGCCGCCCGGCGCGATCGCGCAGCCGCAGCGCACCGTGTGCCCCGATCCGCTCGGCGAGCCGCTCCCCCGCCGATCGGGCGCGGCGTCCACCCAGCAGGGCCGTCGCGACCAGGGCGGCCATGACCTCGGGGTCCGGCGCGACACCCCGGTCGAGGAGGCGCACTTCCTCCTCGGCGTACTCCTCGAGGACCCGCCGCCAGCGTCTTACGGTCATCCCGATGCGGTGCTCGGCGTTGCCCGGCTCCGACAGGCGGTCCATCAGCCCGGCCTCCACAGCGGCGGGTTCACGCCGCCAGGCCTCGCGGATGCGCTCGTCGGCGGCGGTGACGGCGCACATCAGCAAGGCCCCGAGGCTCTCCACGAGCGCGTCGAGCAGCTCACCGGCGGTGCAGTCGAGGGGATAGCTGCGCCATCGCTTCAGGGCGTCGCCCGCGAGCACGGCCCCGGACTGCAGCCGTCCCCTCACGCGCGCGTGCTCGCCGTCGAACGCCATGTCGACGGCCGCGGTGATCCGGAGCGCGGCCGAGTACTGCTGGGCGGCCGCGCTGGCCAGTTCGGGCATCCGGGTCCGCAACGAGTCGAGTACGCCGTGGGCGGTGCGGGCCACGGCCTGTTGCCGCGCGGCCGGGTCGGTCGCCTGCTCCGTGAGCCAGGCCAGCAGCGGCGCGACGGCGCTGGCAGGCAACAGCCCGCCGCCCCAGGCCGACTCGGGCAGCTCCGGCACGGTGAACCGGGGTACGTCGCCCAGCCCCGCCTTGGTCAGCAACGCCGCGTACTGCCGGGAGACCTCGGACAACACCTGATGGGGCACCCGGTCCAGGACGGTGACGAAGGTGGCCCGGTTCTCCTTGGCGGTGCGCAGCAGATGCCACGGCACGGCGTCGGCATACCGGGCGGCCGTGGTCACCATCACCCAGATGTCGGCGGCGCAGATGAGTTCGGCGGCGAGGACACGGTTCTGCGCGACGAGGGAGTCGATGTCGGGGGCGTCCAGCAGTGCGAGGCCGACCGGAAGGCTCTCCGCGGTCTCGATGCGCAGGAGGCGCTCGCCGTCCCGGAGCGAGGCACAGTGCTCGTCACCGAGACCCTGGCTCGGTTCCTGCTGCGGTACCCACGTGCGGGTCAGATTGGGCAGTACACGCATGCCGCTGAACCAGTGATGGTCCTCGGGGTGACACACGAGTACGGGCGTACGCGTCGTCGGCCGCAGCACCCCCGCCTCGCTGACCATCCGACCGACCAGGGAGTTGACCAGGGTGGACTTGCCGGCTCCGGTCGAGCCGCCCACAACGGCGAGCAACGGCGCTTCGGGCTCCCGCAGGCGGGGGACCAGATAGTCGTCGAGTTGTGCGAGCAGTTCGTCGCGGTTGGCACGCGCGCGCGGGGCCCCCGCCAAGGGCAGAGGAAAGCGCGCGGCGGCGACACGGTCGCGCAGGGTGGATAGCGCGTCGAGCAACTGAGGCCGTACGTCCAAGGTCACCACATGCGAAGAATGCCCAATTTTATGGACTTTCTGAAGCATATAAGCACGTCTGCGCGCCGACAGGACGCTCGGGGCGGAAGGGGCGAGAGGGGCGCAGGCATAACGAGTGCACAACACCCGAGGCGCGAGGCGCCAAAAAAGGTGCACGATTCGTACCTGCCTGCGATTATCAGGACCGCTTCACCGAACCTCCACATCGAGCCATGGAGGCGAAGCAGCAGGGACAAGGACCTGGGAGCCCTATCCTTGTCCCCGGCACCGTCACGGATCAGCCCACACCCGGGCCCCAGGACAGAGGCCAACACACCAGGCCCCCGTAGCTCAGTGGATAGAGCAGGCGCCTTCTAAGCGCTTGGCCGCAGGTTCGAGTCCTGCCGGGGGCGCCCATACCCCGCCCTCCTCCGGGAGGGCATTTTTGCTGGTCAGACGCCATATCGGGACCCGCCAGAAAGCCCCGGAGCGCCCTCCGTGACCGAGGGCGGGACTCCGGGGCTGTACGGCTGTCGCCGGGATTCTGCGGGTCGCCGTGCCGTATGCGTGTCGATGTTTTCGGCGCCGCCCAGGACTGTTTCCGGCGAGCGCCGGGGGAAAACAGCGCACTGATCTTCGACAGTGTCCGGCAGATCGCCAGCGGCTTCGAGTCGCCGTTTCCGGTCAGACAGCTGCCCGCCGATGCACCGGGCATAGGTGGCCGGCAGCACGGGCACACTGTTGCCGGCCCACTCGGCGACCTGAGCGGGCGGTATGCCCTCGTGGTCCGCCAGGCGGGACATGTGGCCCGCCGAACCGCGGTCACGCGGACGGTCCGGCGGAACGGCCCGTCATCCATGCCGGACCCACCGATTCACCCGTACGCGCTACGCGTACCGGTAGATGCGGCTCTGGTCCTCCATCGATTGAGGCGTCACGCCCCAGGGCGGCATCTTCTCGTTCCGGGCGACGACCCGGCCGCGCTGTGGGTTGCCAGGCGCCGGCGGTTTCGCCGGGAGATACCGGGCGCCCTTGTGCCGCCGCTGCCAGCGGGTCCAGAGAAGGTCGACGAAGGCGTGATGCATCAGGAAGACCGGGTCGTTGACGGACGCGCCACCCACCATGTGCCCGCCCACCCAGCGGTGGACCCTGTTATGGGTGCGCCACGAGGCGGGTCCCCGCCCCGGCCCCCATCCCTCCAGCTTGTTGCGGAACCCCTTCGCGGACGTGGAGTCCCAGGGAGCCGTGTCGTAGACGGGGTCGCTGAGGGCCCACTCCAGGTCCTTCTTCGTCGGCAGAGCGATCGGATCACGGGGGCGGCCCAGATCGCGCATGAGGTAGTCGGCGTCGGTGACACCCACCCTGATGGGCCAGCGCCCGTTCCGGAAGGCGAAGGGGCCGGTCATGACCTGCCGGTCGGAGCGCCGGCCGGTGCCGCCGAGCAGGTCGTCGGTCCACGGCGCCGCCGTCGGGGTGCGGTCGCGCGTCCAGTCCCAGTACGGCAGGGTCACCGACTCGTCCACCCGGCGCAGCGCGCGCTCCAGTTCCAGCAGGAACATGCGGTGCCAGGGCAGGAACGAGGGCGACATATGGGCGGCGCGCAGTCCGCGCCCGCCGTCGGGCACGTAGTAGTCGATGTGGATGCGCACGAACTCGTCGTACTCGCCGCGGCGTTTGACCTCCAGCAGCGCGGCGACGAACCGGCGCCGCTCGGTCCTGGTCAGCGTGCTGACGTCCTTACGCGTGTACACCACTGCCGTGGCCTCCCTCGGTTCCCTTGTGCCCACTCGGCGAAGCACCGTGGCCGGGTGCGCCCAGCCCCGTGGCGAGGCGCAGTTCGTCGACGGCAGCGCGCGCCGCGGCGAGCGGGGTCGGGTAGGACCCGTAGTGGTCGATCATGCTCATCCAGCTGCCGTCCGCCCGGCGCATCAGATGCAGCGGCTGCCCGTCCACGGTGACGCGCCACCCTCCGGAGGCGTCGCCCGGCAACAGGTCGGCGGGGTCCAGGGCGCCGACGATGCGGCGTCCGCCGTAGGTCACGTCGAAGCCCCGCTGCGCCGGATCGGCTGACCCGGACGCCCTCAGCGTCGGCGACAGCGCCAGTAGGGACCCGCACGCGAACAGCCCGTAGAGCAGCCGGCGCCGTCCGGTGGTCTTCCGGTGGCCGACGGCCGTGGGGGCGGCAGGATGCGGCGGTGACAGTGGGGGTGGCTGGCTTGTGGGCAATGCTCTGTCTCCTTACCCGTCCACGACGGGACGGACAGCCTGGGCAAAAGGCCGGGACCGCATCCACGGGAAACCGGGATGGATGAGAGCCGCAGCCGCTCGGTCCGGCAAGTGACTCCACCGTCACACCGCCTTCCCCGGCCGGGCGAGGAATTCCTTCGCGCACTCGGACGGGCGGAGCACGGAATGCCCGGTCCTCCCGTCGGCCGCCTTCACACGGTCTTTCGGCCGCCGAGCGGCGGCGCGACCCGGCGAGCCCGCCGGGCTCCGGTTCCCGGCCGGGCTCTCCACCGCTCCGACGAGGCCCTTCGGCGTGGCGCACCTGCTGGCGCGGTCCGCGACGGGCACGGCGGCACCGCGGACCACGACGGGACCGACGGGCACGGAGGCGGCCTGCGAGGACTTCATCGTGTTCCCTTCCCGGGCAACGCGGAAGCCACCAGCGGAATCACTTCGCCACCTTCAACGAGCTCCGGGCACCACGGAAACCCCGGGCAGGGGAAATACCCTCGCCTTCGGCGGGAACTCACCCGATTGAAGGCCCGTGTCGCACCGCATCCGGGCATTTCCCATTTCATATGAGCGAGGGCGGAGGTAATCCGCCCGGGACAAAAAGTGGTACCGACCCACTGGGGGTCGGCACGACACCGAGGACCGTGCGCCTGCTTCGCCTCAGGCACGCGGCCCGACACTCATGACTCCGCGGATGACTGCGCGGGCGGCAGGCCGGGGAGCGCTCCACCGAGGGAGGTCTCCGGGGAGGTAGGTGCGCCCCACCCTCAGTTCGGCGCCGCCCAGCCACCGGCGGAGCCCGTCCAACCGCCGCACGCCTTCGGGGCCGTAATGGAGATAGGCACCGATGGCCGGGAGCGGGGCGGGCACGTCGGAACGGGCAGGCGGTGCGGGGGAAGTGAACGACGCGCCCCCGGGTCGTCGCGGGCGTCGTCGGCTCCTTGGCAGCCGCCTCCGCCCCGGTACCCACCGCGTATCCCGGACCCGACAGCAGGGCGGCCGCTCCGGCGACACCGGCTTACGGCCTACACGGACGATCGGCTGCGGAGCCGTCGCTGAGTGGCCATGGCTGCTCATTCGTCTGCACGGCAGCAGCCGCAATGCGCGCCGCCCCGTTCGGTCGTGTGCGCTCCGCTGATCACACGTATGGATGTCCGCTGCACCGCGCACGGTGTGTGCCCGCGCCCGGTCGGCGACGCACTCGGGTGCCGGACGGTGTGCGTCCGGCACCCGGGGGATGAGGAGCCATTACCGGTGGGCGCCCCCGCGGCCCCTTCGGTACATGACGACTCCGCTTGTCAGCAGGATCGCGGCGAGGCCCGACGCCACGATCACCTGCTCCTCGCTGCCGGTGTCGGCGAGGGCCGGCGGCTTCGTCGGTGACGGGCTCGCGGGCGGGGTCGTCACCGGGGGGGTATGGGGCGGTGTCGCCGGAGGCGTCGTGACCGGCGGCGAAGTATCACCGTAGCCGGGCTCTTCGCCATAGCCGTCGTCGCCGTAGCCGGGCTCTTCGCCATAGCCGTCGTCGCCATAGCCGGCGTCCTCGCCGTAGCCGGGCTTCTCGCCGTAGCCTTCGTCCCCGTAGCCGGCCTCGTCGCCGTAGCCTTCGTCGCCGGCACGGCCTTCGTCACCGGCGTGGCCTTCGAGGTGACTCCGGCCGAAGTGCGTGTAGCCCTCGCTGGGGCCGAACTCGTGGGCAGCGCGCGGGTTGGGGCCGGCGTCGCAGTGCTTCTCAAAGGACCGGTCCAATGAGGCGACCTTGTCGCTTGAACTGCCACAGGCATGCCCGGCCGCGGAGTCCGCGAACGCGGGGACACCGTACAGGGGCAGGATGCTCGTCGCGGCGGCGGCCACGAACAATCCCCTGCTCAGGTTCTGTCGCAATCTCGTCGTCTTCCTGCTCGAAGAACTGGTGAAGGTCTTGTGGGTCGCACACCGGAATGAACCAGGGGCCCTGCAGCGGTAGCCGGAAGATCAGGAGCCGCGACGCGGTTCGGCCGGCCACACGCTCGTCACTTCTTCCCTCTCCTCCCACGATGGCGCCGGGAAGCGGCCTCACGCCGGCCGTAATTTCGCCGCCACTTGATTTTCTGGCTCGTCAGATGGTGCGATCCGGTGAAATGCCAGTACCGGCAGCACGGGCACTGATAGATTCGGTCCGGGATCCGCTCCAGTAGCGGCTGTCTGACCAACCACGCACGAGCCTCGCCCTCTGTACGGAACGAGGCCTTTCCCGTTTCCGGACAACGCGGCAGAATGATCGTGTCACTCATTTCCCCTCCGGTGTGCTCCTCGCATCATCGCCCGAGGTCCGGCGATTATGGTGACGACACTCCGTGAAACAGAAAGCGCCCCTCCTGCGGCGGATGAGAATGCTTCCCCATCCGCCGGTCAGGGAGAGACGCTTTCAGCTATAGTCACGAATCCTCGAAAATCGAGAATGGCTGCCCGTGACCGCCGAACGGTGCTCGGGAAGTCACCGTCCGAGCTCGGGGAGCTGCGTCAGTTACGCAGATGTCACGGAGTAGGCGGCGTGAGGAGACCACCCAGGTCAACCGCCACGTCGAGAGAGCTGGTCGCAGCAGCGGCAGCGTCGCTCTCGTTGTCGTTGACGTTGACGTTCTCGTTGTCGTTCTCGGACTCGAGGTCGTTGGTGTTGGTGTTGAAGATGTTGATGTCACCGAACTGGCAGTTCGGGACCGAGCCGTCGCCCGAGACGTCGCCGTCGGCCTCGGCCTCGGTGTTGCCGCAGACGTACGGGTCATCCGCCGTGTGACCGGCGCTGGCGCTGGCCGCCGTGGCAGAGCCGGCGACAATGGCCACCGCAGCGAGGGTCGAGGCGGCACCCAACTTCATGCTCTTACGCATTGAATTTCTCCGTTTCGGTCCTTCCCCGTTGGAAGAACGGAACCGATATTGCCCCAACTCCGAACCGCACACCACTTCAGAGGGCCTTGACCCCTCAACTTCATCCGGATGGCCCCGCATTGCGGGTGATATGAATTACATAAGGTGCAGGCCGCGGCACATTCGGACACCTTCGGGAGCCGTCGCACGCCATCTCCGCAACGGCGTTGAGTGGGCGTCTCATCTTTTTGGCACACCGGAAATACGCGGACCGGTCGGGCTCTGCGCAACAAGGCCGCCGCCGCCCGGTCCCGCGATGCGGGGACCGGGCGGCGGCGGCCGCACATCTCAGACTGGTGACGCGGACGGATGCCGGCGAGGCGGCGCCGTCAACCGCTGCAGATCGTCAGGCTCTTGCCACCGGTCCGCACCGTGGCACAGACCTCCTGCACCTTCGGCACGGTGACAGAGACGGTGCGCTGCACGTCCGCCTTGACGGCGAGATGGGCCTTCGCGAGCTGGGTTGTGCCCGAGGAGATCGTCACACGGACAGTCCGCGCCCTGGAACAGGTGACGTTGAGGTCGATCCTCGCGGTGTTCCTCTTGCCGACCTTCTCAAGACCGACGTCGCAGGGGAAGTTCTGCTGTACGGCAGCCTGAGCGGGCGCGACCGTCCACAGGGGTGCGGAAGCGAGGAGCGCGGTGGCCGCCGAACGAAGCATGAGGTGAGGCATGGGTCCTTCCACGTTGTCACAGGGGCGGACCGCCCACAGGCGACCCGCCCTCGATAAGGCGCCAGGAGATCCCTTTTGCGCCTTTCGAGAGATGCGACCACGGTGCCCTGGGCCCCGCAACGTGCCACGCCCAGCAACGTCGGTGCTCCGCCTACCGAGTGACGGAGCCGTCGTGACCTTCTCGCTGGTGTGTGCGGGGAGTCAGTCGCCGTACAGTGCCGCGATCTCCTTCGCGTACGCCTCCGTCACCGCATGCCGCCTGACCTTGAGGGACGGGGTGAGCAGCCCGTTGTCCTCGGTGAACTCGCCCTCGACGAGGCGGAATTCGCGGATGGACTCGGCACGGGAGACTGCCCGGTTCGCATAGTCCACGGCCTTCTGCACGTCGGCGCGCATCCGCGGGTCGCAGACGAGCTCGGTCAGCGGGGTGTCGGCGGGCATGCCGCGGACGTAGAGCCAGTGGGCGACGTCCTCGGGGTCGAGGGTGATCAGCGCGGCGACGAACGGGCGGTTGTCACCGACGACGATGCACTGGCCGATCGGCGGGCGGCTGCGGAGGCGGTCCTCCAGAACGGCCGGAGAAACGTTCTTGCCCCCGGAGGTGATCAGAATGTCCTTCTTGCGGCCGGTGATGGTGAGGTAGCCGTCCTCGTCGAGGGAGCCCAGGTCGCCCGTGGCGAACCAGCCGTCGGTCAGGACGGCGTCCGTGGCGGCCTGGTCGTTCCAGTACGAGCCGAAGACGATGCCGCCCTTGATGAGGACCTCGCCGTCGTCGGCGATCCGGACCGCGGTGCCGGGGACGGGCCGGCCGACGGTGCCCGGTCGGGGGCCCAGGGGCGGAACGATGGTGGCGGCGGCGGTGGTCTCGGTGAGGCCGTAGCCCTCGTAGACGAGGATTCCCGCGGCATAGAAGAAGAGGTTGAGGTCGCGGTCGAGCGGGGAGCCGCCGCTGATGGCATAGCGCGTACGGCCGCCCAGTTCCCTGCGGATGCGACGGTAGACCAGGAGGTCGTACAGCGCCCACGCGGCGTAGAGGGCGGGGCCGGGGCCGGGACCCCGGCCCAGGAACCTGTTCATGTGCGCCTCGCCGAAGCGGACGCCGACCCGGTGCGCGCGGTCGAAGGAGGCGCCGCGTCCGATCCGCTCGGCGGTGGCGCGCCCGGTGTTGTGGATCTTCTCGAAGAGATACGGCACGCCGACCAGGAAGGTGGGCCTGAACTCCTTCAGCTCCGGCCGGAGTTCGGCGGGCTTGAGGCTCGGGCAGTGGCCCATCTCGATGCGGGCCAGGAGGCAGGCGATCTGGATCGTCCGGCCGAGGATGTGGGCGAGCGGCAGGAAGAGGAGGGTGGAGGCGGCCTGGCCGGTGACCTCCTTGAAGACGGGGTGGAGCGACTCGACCGTGTTGGCGGCCTCCGCGTGCAGGTTGGCGTGGGTGAGCAGACAGCCCTTCGGCCGGCCCGTGGTACCGGAGGTGTAGCAGACGGTCGCGACGGTGCCGGGGGTGAGGGCGGCGCGGCGCTCGGCGACCTCCGTGTCCGGGACATCCCTGCCGAGAGCGGCCAGTTGGGACATGGCGCCCTCGTCGATCTGCCAGCAGCGCGGCGGCACCGGGTGGGCCGCGGTGCCGGCGCGCACGGCCGCGGCGTTCTCGGCGGTCTCCACGATCACCAGGTGTGCGCCCGAGTCCCGCACGATCCACTCGATCTGCTCGGCCGACGACGTGGCGTAGAGGGGGACGCTCTGACCGCCGGCCGCCCATATCGCGAAGTCGAGGACCGTCCACTCGTAGCGGGTGCGGGACATCAGCGCGACACGGCCGCCCGGTTCGAGGCCGGCCGCGATGAGTCCCTTCGCGGTGGCGGTGACCTCCCGGGCGAACTCGGCGGCCGTGACCGGACGCCAGGCGCCCGTCTCCTTGCGGCGGAGCACCACGGCCTCGGGAGCCTCGGTCGCGTTGATGAACGGAAGGTCGGCCATGCTTCCGGTGGCCGGCCGCGACGCCATGGCGGGAGTGCGTGCCTCGCGGACGACACCGTGGTCGTCCCTGATGACCTCGACCGTGACACGGCCTGCCAGGTCGCTGCGCTGCTTCGCCTGCTTCAAGTCCTTGCGTACGCCCATGACGGCTCCCGGTCGCGGCTGTGCCGGCGTGCTGCCTCATGCCTCGTGTGCTTGCCGGACAGATAACTTACCCGCAAGTAATGAATTTTCAATGCTTCGGTGCAGACCGCCCCAAGTGGCCCCTCCCCGGACAGGGGCCCCTTGGCGCGCGGGAGCGGGGCGCGGCGCCGTCGTTCAGCAGAGCGTCGGGGCGGGCGGCCGCGAGGGGGCGCGGGCCGCGGGCTCCTCGGCCGGGGGGCGGCGCACGACGCCTGGCGCGACGCGGCAGATGTTGTCGGCCCGGATGCCGGACGAGTCCTCGGTGACGTCGAAGAGCACCCGCTCACCCGCGAGGAGTGTGCGATCGGCGCGGCCGTGCACGGCGGAGCGGCTGGCGACGACGTCCGGTGCTCCGCCGTCCCGCGAGATGACACCCACGCCCCGGTCCTGGTCGAACCACTTCACGACGCCACTCGGCACAACAACCCCTTGCTTCCCGTGCGGTCGGACAGCGCGCGCACGCCTTGTCCTGGTCCCATGGAGGTCCGGCACACGAGACCTCCGAGTCGCGTCGCCGCCGCGAGTCACGGCCTCCCGACGCCCTCGGCCGGACCGGGGGCCGGACGACACCGACATGCTTGTCCGACGATCCCATGGCCCCGATCGGGGGACCCGTCCTCCTTCGATGCGGGCAATGCCGGGAAGCGCGCGTATCGCCCGACCCCGCAAGGGCATTGACGGAGACATGCATCGCACAGTCACCACAGAAGACCTCCTTCTCGAGCGTGAGGGCGAACCGGCCCCGCACGGGCCGCCTTTCAGAGCGTCCGCCGTGCATCCGCCCCACCCCGCCGCCCTCGGCACGCGCCGTCAGGCGGGCACCGGGCGGCTGTCGGCGCACGAGTGCACGGCGTGGCGCCGGCGGTGTCGCCGGCGGTGTGCGGCCAGGCCATCAGGCGCCCTGGCGGAGGCGCCGGAACCGGGCCGCCGGTCTGCCGGTGGCGGGGCGCGCCGGGGCTCCGCCGGTCCCGCCGCACGGCGTCGGCGGCGACCGGACCCGTCGTCGTCAGCCGGACCGGTCGCCGCTGAGCAGGCGGGCCTCCGCGGTCCGGGCTCCGCACACCGGGCAGCTGCGCCGCGTGGCGGCCTGTGCCGCGAGTGTGCCCAGCGCCTGCTGGAGGGCGGCTTCGACTGCGTCGGGGGCGAAGAGCGTTCCCCCGCCGTCGGGGCGGATCAGCCAGCGGAGGCGTCCCGACGCCCGGTGCGGGGCCGGCACCGTGATCCATGCGTCCTTGCCCAGGTATCTGACGTCCCTGCCGACCCAGCGGCCCGTGGGATCCGGTGGCAGGAAGAAGCCCACGCGGCCGGCGGCGGCGTCCGCCAGCACGGGGCCGGGCGCCCGTGGAACGCGCAGGAGGGCGTCCAGGGCCAGGACGCCCAACTCCTCCGGCACGCTCAGCACATCCCAGAACCGTCCGCAGGCGAGTACTGCGACGCCGCTTTCTCCGTGCCACCGCCTTTTGCAGTCGCGTGGATCGGTCGCGGCAGCGGCGAGCCACTCCGTGGCCTGCCCGCTGATGGTTCGCATGAGGTTCCTCCGGATCCGTCGGACGCGGCGTTCTCCCCCTCACAGCCAAGGCTGGTCAGACCCGGCCTGTTCATGCTGATGGATACCCGCGTCGGGCGGAAGGGGTGGCGTGCCATGGCGAATTCCCCTGGAGCGTTTGATATCGGGTTCACGCTCCTCTCTGCACTCTGAAGATCATCCAAGAATATGAATGAAACTTCCCTGTGGGCTCGGCTCCGTCGATCATGGCTGAGGGTCTGGCGAAAGGTCCGTGCGGTACCGCGTCGGCGCTCCGGTGGTGAGGCCCCTCTGGACGCCCTGGTGGAGACGGCACGGCGGCTCGACTACGGTGCCGGCCGGTGCGACGGCACCGACGACGCGAGCGGTGAGCGATGACGTGGCCCCGGTGTGCTCAGCGGCGCAGCGCGGCTGCCTTCTCGATGGCCTCCGCGAGGGCGCGCAGATCGCCGTCCTCATGGTCTCGTGCCAGCTCCCACGCCCGCTCGGCGAGCACTCCGAGTGGCGGCCGGCCCGGGAGCGCCGGCCCGAGGCCGGCACCGTCGCGCAGGGCGTCCGCGAAGTAGGCGGCGACGACGGCCACTTGAAGGCCCCGGGGGGAGGTCCACAGATCGCTGTGGAGGGCCGGGGCCTCGATGTCCGCGGATTCCTCGTGCGGGGTGCGGCTGTCGGGGTCGAGCCAGCGGACGGTGGCCGTCGCGAGGTGGCCGGCTTCGGCGCCCGCCCTGGTGCGGACGGCGTAGAGGGCTGTGACGGTATGGCCGGGGCCGACCTCGCCGCCGTCCACGGTGTCGTCGCGGAAGTCCTCGTCGGCGACCTGCCGGTTGTCGTAGCCGATGAGGCGGAACTCCTCGACCGTCGCCGGGTCGAAGGCGACCTGGGCCTTGGCGTCGCGGGCGGTGAGGTCGATGTGGCGCGGAAGTTGCTCGCAGAAGACCTCCTCGGCCTCCTTCTCCGTGGACACGTACGTGGTGTGGCCGTCGCCCCGGTCGGCGAGGCGTTCCATGAGGGCGTCGCCGTAGTCGCTGCCGACGCCGACGCCGAAGAGGGTGATGCCGTGTTCGCGGCGCTCGTTCCCGATGCGTTCGAGGATGGTGTCGGCGTCGGTCTCGCCGGTGTTGGCGAGGGCGTCGGAGAGCAGCACGACCCGGTTGGTGGCGCCTTCGCGCAGTCCCTCGACGGCGCTCTCGTATCCGGTCTCGACGCCCGCGCCGAGGTTGGTGGAGTCGGTGGGCTCCAGGCTGTCGACGGCGTCGTGGATCCTGGCCCGGTTGCCGTCGAGGCGGGTCATCGGCAGGACGGTCTCGGCGGTGTCGCTGAAGGTGACAAGGGCGACGGAGTCGTTGTCGCGGAGCCGGTCCGTCATCCTGCCGAGGGCGTCCTGGGCGAGGTCGAGCCGGCCGGGTTCGGCCATGGAGCCGGAGACGTCGATGACGAAGGTGAGGGCGGCGGGCGGTCGTTCGCGGTCGCTCTCCGCGGCGCGGGTGGCCAGGCCCACGCGGATCAGGGACCAGCCGTCGTCCCCGGTGCGGGCGCCGTCGACGGTGACCGAGAAGCCGTCGCCGTCCGGGCGCTCGTAGTCCTGGCGGAAGCTGTTGACGAACTCCTCCGGGCGGACGGTCGTCGGGTCGGGCAGGCTGCCGTCCTCCAGGGTGCGGCGGGCGTAGCCGTAGGAGGCGGTGTCGACGTCCAGGGCGAAGGTGGAGAGATGGTCGGGCGACGGGGCGATGTCGCGGGACTCGCCGTCCGGCTGCTCGCCGCGCCGCTCACCGGTTCCGTCGGGGGCGGGGGCCGGGAAGCCGTCGGCGGTGCGGCCGCCGCCCTTCGAGCGGTCGTATCCCGAGGAGTCGCCGTCGCCGCTGCGGCCGCAGCCGGTGAGGAGCAGGGCCCCGGCGGTGGCCAGGGCGAGGAGTGCGGTGGTCAGTCGTCGTGTCGTCCCTGTGCTGCCGTACGTGTGCATCGGGCCCCCTCGGCACGTCGTCCGTCGCCGCTGTCGTGGGCGACTGTTGTGACTGTGACGGCCGGAGGGGCCCGTTCGTGCGTTCCGGGGCGTTGCGGATGGGTCTCGAAGCGGCCACGACGGGGCCCGCCGAGACCGGTGGGTGATCCTCCGTTGACCTACGAGACCACGTCCTTGCGGGCGAAACCGCGGAAGGCCAGGGCGAACAGGACCAGCGCGTACGTTACCGAGACCGAGACGCCCTGGATCATGTCGGTGTAGTCGGGCTGCGGGCGGACGACGTCGAGCCAGGCGTACTGCCAGTGCGCGGGCAGGAAGTGGCGCCAGTCGCCGAGGGCGGTCACCTCGTCCAGGACGTTGCCGATGATGGTGAGGCCCACGGCTCCGCCGACCGCGCCGAGCGGGGCGTCGGTCCTGGTGGAGAGCCAGAACGCCATGCCCGCGGTGACCAGTTGGGACACGAAGACGTACCCGACGGTGATCACCAGGGCCTGGGCGGCGGCGCCCGGGGACAGTTCGCCGCCCGTGGGCAGTTCCAGCGGGCCCCAGCCGTAGGCGACCGTGCCGATGGCGAGGGCGACGACCGGGAGCAGCACCAGTGCCGCGAGGCTGAGGGTGAGGCCCACGACGAGCTTGGACCACAGCAGCCGGGCGCGGGGTACGGGCGCGGCGAGGAGGTAGCGCAGGGAGGACCAGCTGGCCTCCGAGGCGACGGTGTCGCCGCAGAACAGCGCGACCGGGATGACCAGCAGGAACCCGGCGGCGGCGAAGAGGTTCACCGCGGCGAAGTTGGCGCCGGACGCGGTCGCCGTGTCCATCAGGTTGACCCGGTTGTTGCCCTCGCCCGGGGTACCGCCGACCTGGAAGGCGATCACCAGGATGATCGGCAGGGCGAACAGGATGCCGCCCATGACCATCGTGCGCCGGCGCTTCAGCTGCCGGACCAGCTCGACCCGCAGGGGAAGGGTGCGCCCCGCGCGGTAGCCGTCGGCGACCTCGACGGGGGTCGTGTGCCCGGGTTCTGCGTGCTCGGCACGCTTCTCCAGCGTGCTCATGCGGACTCTCCGATCAGGGTGAGGAAGGCGTCTTCGAGGCGGCGGTGGGGGCCGACCGCGTCGACGGGGACCTCCAGCCTGACCAGCTCGGCGATCAGCCGCCGGGCGCTGCCGTCGGCGTCGAGGCGGACGACCAGTCCGCCGTCGGCGCGTACGGCCGAGTCGACGCCGGGCAGTGCCGCGATCTTTTCGACGACGGGGTCCTCCACGGGGGTGGAGGTGCCGACCAGCAGGGTGTCGCCGGAGCCGACGATCTCGCCGACCGGGCCCGCCTGGACGAGCTGTCCGTGGTCCATGACAACGAGGTGGGTGCAGGTCTGCTCGACCTCGGCCAGCAGGTGGCTGGAGACGATGACGGTGCGGCCGGCCGCCGCGTACCGGATCATGACCTCGCGCATCTCGCGGATCTGCGGCGGGTCGAGGCCGTTCGTCGGCTCGTCGAGGATCAGCAGGTCGGGCAGGCCGAGCATGGCCTGGGCGATGGCCAGGCGCTGGCGCATGCCCTGGGAGTAGGTGCGCACCGCGCGGGCGAGGGCGTCGCCGAGGCCGGCGATCTCCAGTGCCTCGTCCAGGTGGGCGTCCTCGGCCGGGCGGCCGGTGGCCCGCCAGTACAGCTCCAGGTTCTCCCGGCCGGACAGGTGCGGGAGGAAGCCCGCGCCCTCGACGAAGGCGCCGACGCGGGACAGCACGGGCGCGCCCGGCACGATCGCGTGGCCGAAGACGCGGATCTCGCCGCCGTCCGGCCGGATCAGGCCCATCAGCATGCGCAGGGTCGTGGTCTTGCCGGCGCCGTTCGGGCCGAGGAGACCGAGCACCTGGCCCTTCTCGACGCGGAAGGACAGGTCGCGGACGCTGTACCGGTCGCCGTTCTTGTACTTCTTGCTCAGATCGGTGATCTGGAGCGGGACCTCGGCGAGCGCCGGGTCGGGAGCGGGGGTCGTGATACGGCGGCGGCCGGTGACGAGCAGGGCGGCCGCGACGACCGCCCCGCCGATCGGCAGGTACCAGACCCAGGCGGGCAGGACGTCCGCGCGGTCGGCCCCGCCGAGCGGGGTCGGCACCTCCAGGTCCCCCTTCAGCGAGACGGTGTACGTCGCAGGGGCGGCCGGGGAGGCGTAGCCGAGGTCGGTGGAGGCGAGGACCAGGCGCAGGCTGTGGCCGTCGTCGAGTTCGTGGTCGATGGCCGGGAGGGTGAGCCTCACGTCCTTGCCGGACTTCGCGCCCCGGACCCGGACGGGCTCGACGAGCTGGGACGGCAGGACCTGGGAACGGCCGTCCGGGCCGACGTCGTAGACCTTGGCGAAGAGGACGGCGTCGTCGCCGGTGGACTTCACATGGACGGTGGCCGTGGGCGAGCCGGTGATCTGGAGGTCGTCCGTGACGGGCTTCGACTGGAACGCGGCGAACTGGCCGGGGAAGTCCAGCGAGAGGCTCACGCCGAGCGAGGACAGCTGGGTGAGGCCGCCGGTGGCGGCGCCGATGCCGGGCAGGGCCGAGACGGCGGGCGGGCTGGCGCCGGCGGGGTTCTCGAAGCTCTGCTCGCGTCCGGTGAGGGCGATGGACCGCCGGTCGCTCTCCAGGCCCGGGTAGCTGTCGTCGGTGGTGCCGCTCAGCCGGGGCTCGCCGTCGCCGGAGCCGGTGCCGAGGGTGCGGGTGACGCGGAACGCCGAGCCGGTGCCGGCGCTCTCGTCGCCCTTCAGATAGCGGTCGAACCAGGCGTTGACGCGGGACTGGACACGGCCGGTCTCCATGTCGCCGCCGTCGTGGCCGCCGGAGATCCAGTCGACGTCGACGGGCGCGCCGTTGGCCTTGATCGCCTTGGCGGCGGCGTCGGCCTGGCCGAGCGGGAAGAGGGAGTCGGTCTGGCCCTGGAGCAGCAGCGTGGGCACCTGGATGCGGTCGCCGACGGCCTCGGGGCTGCGCTCTTCGAGGAGCTTGACCGCCTCCGCGTCCGGCTCACCGGACTCGGCGACCCGCTCGTACATCGCGCACAGGTCGGCCTCGAACTTCGCGCAGCCGCCGCCGGTGTTGAAGAAGAGGCCGGCCCAGAGCTTCTTGTACACACCGTTCGGGAACAGGGCGTCCGCGAGGTTCCAGTACGTGATCGCCGGGGCGATGGCGTCGACCCGGTCGTCGTACCCGGCGGCCAGCAGTGAGATCGCCCCGCCGTAGGAGGCGCCGGCGGCGCCCACCCGCGGGTCGCCCTTCCTGTCCAGCCGGACCTCTGGGCGCTTCGCGAGCCAGTCGATCAGCCGGGAGACGTCGGAGACCTCGGCCTCGGGGTCGTTCAGCCCGATCTTTCCGGTGGAGTCGCCGAAGCCGCGCGCCGACCAGGTCAGCACCGCGTAGCCGTCGCGGGCGAGGTCCTCGGCCTGGCGCCGGACGTCCTTCTTGCTGCCGCCGAAGCCGTGCCCGAGCAGGACGGCCGGGCGGCGGCCGTCCGGGCCGGAGGTGAAGTACGAGGTGTCGATGCGTACGCCCTCGCCCATGGCCATGACCTGGTCCGTGCGCTTCACCGGCGCCGCTTCGTCCGAGGCGGTGGCCGTCCACGTGCCCGCGCCGGCGAGCACGACGACGGCGGCCGCGGCGGCGACGGTCCGCCGCGGACTCCGCCGCAGCGCGCCACGCAGTCGCAGTCCGGGCAGTCGAAGATCCATGCGTCAACGGTACGGGGCTCCGTCGGCACCCCACGGCAGCCTCCGGTCGGATCAGTGAGCCATCCCACAGTCGTACGGGCGGATTTCGCCATACAGCGGTCGCGGTACGCGGGGGCGCGGCGCGGACTGACAGCAACCTGATAAGCGGACCGCCGGCCCTCGGCCTGCCGGGGCGCCGAGCGGCCGCTTTTTCCAGTGGCGGGAGTGTCGGTGGGGCCGGATAGAGTCGCCCCTCACAACTGACACACATGTCCGGCAGGGGCAGGGATCTTCGGGGTGGGACACATGAAGCTGCGGCAGACCGCGGCCTGGGTGGGGGTCACGGCGACGGCGCTCCTGGCGGTGACGGCGTGCGGCGGCGCGGAGAGCGTCAGGCGGGCAGCCGAGACGGTCGACAAGTCCGACGCGATCCTGGCGGCGCTGACGCGGGCCACGGACCGGACCGAGGAGCTGGGCTCCGCCGAGGTGGAGATGACCGCCGACACGGGTGACGGCCCGGTCACCATGGAGGGCACGTACTCCTGGGGCGACGGCTACGCGTACGACATCGAGATGGACACCAGGGCCGCCGGGATGCAGGACCTGACGGACGACCCGACCATCCACGCCCTCTTCGTGGACGGCGCCTACTACTACAACGTCGACCCCATGACCTCCGGTCCCTACAAGGGCAAGGAGTGGCTGAAGGTCGACGGGTCGGTGGTGTTCGGCGAGAAGGGCGCGCAGGCCTTCAGCGGCGGCAGCGGGGCGAGCCCGGCGGCGTCCATGCGGAGCCTGAAGTACGCGAAGGGCTTCGAGGACCTCGGCGAGGAGCGCGTGGACGGGCGGTCCGCCACCCACTACCGGGCCGTGCTCGGCAGGGAGCAGATGGGCAGGTTCCAGGACGCCTTCTCCGGTGAGGGCAGCATGCTGGACTCGGTGACCGGGGGCGCCGACAAGGTCACGATGGACGTGTGGGTCGGCGCCGACGACCTGCCGGTCCGGCTGCGCCAGAAGATGGGCGCCATGACCGTCACCATGGACTTCGAGAAGTTCGGCGCCACCGCCGAGGTGAAGGTCCCGCCCGCCGGGGAGACCGCCGACGTCAGCGAGGCTCTGCGGGAGAACCTGGGGCAGCAGGGCTGACCCGGGGGCCCGGACGCGGCGGCCGGGGCCGGTCCCCGACCCGGACACGGCGGTGCCCCGCCCCTTCCCGCGAGGGTGGGGGCGGGGCACCGTACGGCCTCAGTGGTTGCGCGGGAAGCCCAGGTCGACGCCGGTCGGGCCGTCGGCCGGGTCGGGCCAGCGGGTCGTGACGACCTTGCCCCGGGTGTAGAAGTGGGTGCCGTCGTTGCCGTAGATGTGGTGGTCGCCGAAGAGGGAGTCCTTCCAGCCGCCGAAGGAGTGGTAGCCCACCGGGACCGGGATCGGGACGTTCACGCCGACCATGCCGGCCTCGACCTCCAGCTGGAAGCGGCGGGCGGCGCCGCCGTCCCGCGTGAAGATCGCGGTGCCGTTGCCGAAGGGCGAGGCGTTGATGAGGGCCATGCCCTCCTCGTAGGTGTCGACGCGGAGCACGCACAGGACGGGGCCGAAGATCTCGTCCTGGTAGGCCTTGGCCGTGGTGGGCACCTTGTCGAGGAGCGAGATGCCGATCCAGTGGCCGTCCTCGAAGCCGTCGACCGTGTAGCCGGTGCCGTCGAGGACCACCTGGGCGCCCTCGGCCGCCGCGCCCGTCACGTACGAGGCCACCTTGTCGCGGTGGACCTTGGTGATCAGCGGGCCCATCTCGGAGGCCGGGTCGTTGCCGGGGCCGATCTTGATCTTCTCGGCGCGCTCGCGGATCTTGTCCACCAGCTCGTCGCCGATCGCGCCGACCGCGACGACCGCGGAGATCGCCATGCAGCGCTCACCGGCCGAGCCGTACGCGGCGGAGACGGCGGCGTCCGCCGCGGCGTCCAGGTCGGCGTCCGGGAGGACCAGCATGTGGTTCTTGGCGCCGCCCAGGGCCTGGACGCGCTTGCCGTTCGCGGAGGCCGTGGTGTGGATGTAGCGGGCGATGGGGGTGGAACCGACGAAGGAGACCGCCTTGACGTCCGGGTGCTCCAGGAGGCGGTCGACGGCCACCTTGTCGCCGTGGACGACGTTGAAGACACCGTCGGGCAGCCCGGCCTCGGCCAGCAGCTCGGCGATCTTCATGGACGCCGAGGGGTCCTTCTCGGACGGCTTCAGCACGAAGGTGTTGCCGCACGCGATGGCGATGGGGAACATCCACATCGGGACCATCGCCGGGAAGTTGAACGGCGTGATGCCCGCGACGACACCCAGCGGCTGGCGGATCGAGGAGACGTCCACACGGCTCGCGACCTGCGTCGACAGCTCGCCCTTCAGCTGCACGGTGATGCCGCACGCCAGGTCGACGATCTCCAGGCCGCGCGCGACCTCGCCGAGCGCGTCCGAGTGCACCTTGCCGTGCTCGGCGGTGATCAGCTCCGCGATCGCGTCCCGGTTGGCGTCCAGCAGCGCGCGGAACTTGAACAGGATCGAGGTGCGCTGGGCCAGCGAGGACTGGCCCCAGGTGGCGAAGGCCTCCTTGGCGGTGCGTACCGCCGCGTCGACCTCGTCGACGGTCGCGAAGGCGACCTTGGTGGTGACCGCGCCGGTCGCCGGGTCCGTGACCGGACCGAACGTACCCGACGCGCCCTCGACGGTCTTGCCGCCGATCCAGTGGTTGACGATCTTCGTCATGCCGAAAGACTCCTTCTTACAGATGGCGGCGTCGGGTAGAGACGTGCCGGTCGTACTCCTCGCGTGCCTTGACCGCCGACGCTCGGGTCGCGGTCTCGGCCACAGGTACATCCCACCAGGCCTGCGCCGGGGGCGGGCCCGACACTGTGTCTGCGGTTTCGGTCTCCACGTAGACACAAGTGGGAGTGTCGGCGGCCCGGGCCTCGGCGAGGGCGGTCCGCAGTTCGCGGACGGTCTTGGCGCGCAGGACGCGCATGCCGAGGCTGGCCGCGTTGGCGGCGAGGTCCACGGGCAGCGGGGCGCCCGTGAACGTGCCGTCGGCGGGGTTGCGGTGGCGGTAGGCGGTGCCGAACCGCTCCCCGCCGACCGACTCCGACAGGCCGCCGATGGAGGCGTACCCGTGGTTCTGCACCAGCAGCATCTTGATCGGCACGTTCTCCTGCACGGCCGTGACGATCTCCGTCGGCATCATCAGATACGTGCCGTCGCCGACCAGCGCCCACACCGGGCGCCCGGGAGCGGCCATGCCGACACCGATCGCGGCCGGGATCTCGTAGCCCATGCAGGAGTAGCCGTACTCCAGGTGGTACTGGTCCCGCGACCGCGCCCGCCACAGTTTGTGCAGGTCACCGGGGAGGGATCCGGCCGCGTTGATGAGGATGTCGGACTCGTCGACGATCTCGTCGAGGAGGCCGAGGACCTGGGCCTGGGTGGGCCGGGTGTCCGGCTCCTCCGCCTCGTAGCAGGCGTCGACCCGGTGCTCCCAGCGCTGCTTGTCCTCGGTGTACTCGGAGACATACGCGTCCGCGACCCGGTGCCCGTGCAGTTCCAGCGCCTCGGCCAGCTCTTCCAGGCCGGCCCGCGCGTCCGCGATCAGCGGCAGCCCGGAGAGCTTGTGGCCGTCGAAGGGCGCGATGTTGAGGTTGAGGAAGCGGACACCGTCGGCGGCGAAGAGGGTGCCGGAGGCGGTGGTGAAGTCCGTGTACCGGGTGCCCACGCCGATCACCAGGTCGGCGGTGCGGGCGAGTTCGTTGGACGTCGCGGTGCCGGTGTGGCCGATGCCCCCGACGTCCTGCGGGTGGTCGTGGCGCAGGGAGCCCTTGCCGGCCTGGGTGGAGGAGACGGGGATGCCGGTGGTGGCGGCGAGTTCGGCGAGCGCCTCCTCGGCGCGGGCGTGGTGGACACCGCCGCCGGCGACGATCAGCGGACGGCGGGCCTCTCGGATCGCCCGTACCGCGTCGGCGAGTTCGGCCTGGTCCGGCGCGGGCCGCCGTACGTGCCAGGTGCGTTCGGCGAAGAACTCCTCCGGCCAGTCGTACGCCTCCGCCTGCACGTCCTGTGGCAGGGCGAGGGTCACGGCGCCCGTGTCGACGGGGTCCGCGAGCACCCGCATCGCCTGGAGGGCGGCCGGGATCAGCGCCTCGGGGCGGGTGACCCGGTCGAAGTAGCGCGACACCGGGCGCAGTGCGTCGTTGACGCTGATGTCGCCCGCGTACGGCACTTCGAGCTGCTGGAGGACGGGGTCCGCGGGCCGGGTCGCGAAGATGTCGCCGGGCAGGAGCAGCACCGGGAGGTGGTTGATGGTGGCGAGGGCGGCGCCGGTGACGACGTTGGTGGCGCCGGGGCCGATCGACGTCGTCACCGCGTGTGTGGACAGCCTGCCCGACTGCCGGGCGTAGCCGACGGCCGCGTGCACCATGGCCTGTTCGTTGCGGCCCTGGTGGTAGGGCATGACGTCGGTGTACTCGACGAGCGCCTGGCCCAGTCCCGCGACGTTGCCGTGGCCGAAGATGCCCCAGGTGGCGCCGATCAGCCGCTGCCGCTCGCCGTCGCGCTCGGTGTACTGGGCGGCGAGGAACCGCACCAGTGCCTGGGCGACGGTGAGCCGCGTGGTCCCGGTGGTCATCGGTACCCCTCCGTGTGATCGGGATGGAAGCAGATCCGCCACTGCCGCTCGCTGCCCGGACCGGCCATCACGTTCAGGTAGTACATGCTGTGGCCGGGCTGTGCGATGGACGGGCCGTGCCAGCCGTCGGGGACGAGGACGGCGTCACCCGAGCGGACCTCGGCGAGCACGTCGGAGCCGCCCTCGCGGGAGGGGAACACGCGCTGGTAGCCGAAGCCGTTCGGGCCGTCGATCTCGAAGTAGTAGATCTCCTCCAGCTCGGTCTCCTCCCCCGGCCGGTTCTCGTCGTGCTTGTGCGGCGGGTACGAGGACCAGTTGCCGCCCGGGGTGATGACCTCGACGGTGATGAGCTTGTCGCACTCGAAGGCGTCGGCGGAGGCGAAGTTGCGCACCTGGCGGGCGCAGTTGCCGCTGCCGCGGTCTTCGACGGGAACCTCCGGCGCGGGGCCGTAGCGGGCGGGGAGTCGTCGCTCGCACCTCGCTCCTGCCAAAGCGAAGCGGCCTCCCGCGCCGGAGGCGATCTGTACCCGGGAGTCGCGGGGCGCGTAGACGAAGTCGGAGACTCCGGCGAACACGTCCTCGCGGCCCAGGATGTCGAACTCTGCGGTACCGTCGCCGTCCGATGCGCTCGGATCCTCCGATACCCGCACCGTACAGGCGCCGTTGAGGGACAGCACGATCCACTCGCTGTCCCCGGCGGCGAAGGCGTGCGTGCCGCCCGGCTCCAACTCCACCACGCGCAGGCTGCTGTGGGTCCAGCCGGCCAGCTCGGGGTCGATGTCGAGGGTGTAGTCCCCCTGGGCGGTCGTCCCCTTGGGGACGTACAGCTCGGTCTTGTGTGTCATGCGGCCCTCACAGCAGTCCTACGGCGGTGTCCACGGCGGCGGTCACGTCGCCGTCCGCCGGGTAGAGCAACGAGCGGCCGACCACCAGGCCCTGGACGGTGGGCAGTTGCAGCGCGCCCCGCCACTTCTCGTACGCGCCCTCCTGGTCCTCGCCGACATCTCCGCCGAGGAGGACGGCGGGCAGGGTCGAGGTCTCCATGACGCGGGCCATGTCGTCGGGGTTCTCGGTGACCGGCACCTTCAGCCAGGTGTACGCGGAGGTGCCGCCGAGTCCGGCGGCTATGGCGATCGACCGGGTGACCGCGTCGGCGCTCAGGTCGTTCCTGACCCTGCCGGTGGCGGGGTCGCGGCGGCTGATGAACGGTTCGACAAAGACCGGGAGCCGCCGCTCGGCCATGGCGTCCACGGCGTGCGCGGTGGACTCCAGGGTGTCGAGGGAGCCGGGGTCGTCGTAGTCGACGCGCAGCAGCAGCTTGCCCGCGTCGAAGCGGAGGCGCTCGATGTCCTGGGGGCGGTGGCCGGTGAAGCGGTCGTCCAGTTCGAAGGAGGCGCCCGCGAGTCCGCCGCGGTTCATCGAGCCCATGACGACCTTGCCGTCGAGGGCGCCGAGGAGGAGCAGGTCGTCGAGGATGTCGGCGGTCGCCAGCACCCCGTCGACGCCGGGCCGGCCGAGGGCCAGGCACAGCCGTTCGAGGAGGTCGGCGCGGTTCGCCATGGCGAGCCTGCGGTCGCCGACGGAGAGGGCGCCGCGGGCCGGGTGGTCGGCGGCGACGATCATCAGCCGGCCGGAGTCGCCGACCAGGGGGCGGCGGACCCGCCGGGCGGCGGCCTCGGCGATCGCCTCGGGGTGGTGGACCCGGGTGCGGACCAGGGCGGAGACGTCGATGCTCACCGCACTTCTCCCGCCGTGACCGCGGCTTCGATCTCCTCGGCCGTGGGCATCGCCGAGGAGCACTCCAGGCGGGAGGCGACGATGGCGCCGGCGGCGTTGGCGTGCCGCATGATCCTCTCCAGGTCCCAGCCTTCGAGCAGGCCGTGGCAGAGGGACCCGCCGAAGGCGTCCCCGGCACCCAGTCCGTTGAGGACGTTCACCGGGAGCGGTGGCACCTCGGCCGTCCTGCCGTCGCGGTGCACGGCCAGTACGCCCCTGGGTCCCTGCTTCACCACGGCGAGTTCCACCCCGGCGGCCAGCAGGGCCTCGGCGGCGGCGTGCGGCTCGCGGACGCCGGTGGCGACCTCGACCTCGTCGAGGTTGCCGACGGCGACGGTGGTGTGGCGCAGGGCCTCCTCGTAGAAGGGGCGGGCCGCGGCCGGCTCGGTCCAGAACATGGGGCGCCAGTCGAGGTCGAAAACGGTTATGCCCGCCTTGGCCCGGTGGGCGAGGGCCGCGAGCGTCGCCGTGCGGCTGGGCTCCTCGCTCAGGCCGGTGCCGGTGACCCAGAAGACACGGGCCGCGCGGATGGCCTCCAGGTCCAGCTCGTGGGCGTCGATCTCCAGGTCCGGCGCCTTGGGGCGGCGGTAGAAGTACAGCGGGAAGTCGTCCGGCGGGAAGACCTCGCAGAAGGTGATCGGGGTGGCGAGGCCGGGGACCGGTGTCACCCAGCGGTCGTCGACGCCGAAGTCCCGCAGCGCCTGGTGGAGGTACTCGCCGAACGGGTCCTGGCCCGTGCGGGTGATGACGGCGGTGTCCCGGCCGAGCCGGGCGGCGGCCACCGCGACGTTCGTCGCCGATCCGCCGAGGAACTTCCCGAAGGACGTCACCTGCGGCAGCGGGACGCCCGTCTGCAACGGGTAGAGGTCCACACCGATCCGCCCCATGGTGATCAGGTCGTACGCCATCGAGTTCCCTTCACGCTCCGGTTCCGTCAAGGTCTAGCCCCGCGGGAGCGACCCTGTCAATGTTTTGTCCAGACATTCGGACTACCTATTGACACCCTTCGGTTCCGGCCTGAAGCTGGCCGCCATGACGTCGTTGTCACCTCAGTCCTCACTCTCGCGCATCCGGATCGGCTCGGCGCCCGACTCCTGGGGTGTGTGGTTCCCCGACGACCCCCAGCAGGTCCCCTGGCAGCGCTTCCTCGACGAGGTGGCCGCCGCCGGATACGAGTGGATCGAGCTGGGCCCCTACGGCTATCTGCCGAAGGACCCCGCCGTTCTCGCCGAGGAGACGGCCAGACGTGGCCTGAAAGTGTCGGCCGGCACGGTCTTCACCGGGCTGCACCACGGCCCCGACGTCTGGGAGAAGACCTGGGCCCACGTGGCCGACAACGCGGTCCTCGCCCAGGCCATGGGCGCCCGGCACCTCGTCGTCATCCCGTCCTTCTGGCGGGACGACAAGACGGGCGAGGTGCTGGAGCCCAGCGAGCTGACCGTGGAGCAGTGGCGGCACCTCACCCAGCTCACCGAGCGGCTCGGGCGGGAGGTGCGGGAGCGGTACGGCCTGAAGATCGTCGTCCACCCGCACGCCGACACCCACATCGACAGCGAGGAGAACGTCGTCCGCTTCCTGGACGGCACGGACCCCTCGGTGGTGTCGCTGTGCCTCGACACCGGGCACTACGCGTACTGCGGCGGGGACAGCGTCAAGCTGATCGAGACGTACGGCGAGCGCATCGGCTACCTGCACCTCAAGCAGGTCGACCCCGAGATCCTGGCGGACGTCCGGGCCAAGGGGACGCCGTTCGGGCCCGCCGTCGCCCAGGGCGTGATGTGCGAGCCGCCGAAGGGTGTGCCCGAACTGGGGCCGGTGCTGGCGGCCGCGCAGAAGCTGGACGTGGATCTGTTCGCGATCGTCGAGCAGGACATGTATCCGTGCGAGCCGGACGCTCCGCTGCCGATCGCCAAGCGGACGCGGGCGTTCCTGAGGTCCTGCGGGGCGTAGGCGCTCCGCTGGGTTGGCCGGGCCGGGTGCTGTGGTGCTGTGGTGCTGTGGATCAGCGGCACCCGGAGTGTGCGGTGGCGCACAGCACCCGGGGGCTGGGGGATCGTCGCGAGTGCGGGTGCGTCGTGGTTGGTCGCGCAGTTCCCCGCGCCCCTACCGGGGGCGGGCGGCGGCTGCGGAGGCGCGCCCTGTTCGTCATCACTGTCACGAATGACTTGGTTCTGTCACATGTGTCACGGGTGCGCGGGGGTTGTGTCACATGTGGCCCACGGCGACTTCCCGGTGATCACTGTGCGTCGTTGAGCGAGCACAGGCTTGTGATCGCCAGCGCAGCGCCCGGCTCCCCCGACGGTCTTCCCGGCCGCCACCGCGGTGCGCGCGGGGAGGTGCCAGATGACCGACCGACGCCTCTGGTCGTACAAGGACATCGCGGCGCACATCCGTGTGCAGCCCGACACCGTCCGCTCCTACCGCAAACACGGGTTGCTGCCGCCGCCCGACCATGTGGAGGGCGGCAAGCCCTACTGGTACGCGGACACAGTCCGAGCCTGGGTCGCCTCCAGACCCGGCAACCGGGGGCGCAGGACGGTCGACTGACGACCGCGCTCACCGACCACCCGGCTTAGAGCTCCGAACAAGAGTGGAGCCCGGCTCGCGACGCCTGGCACGCACGCTCGCCGCGTTGCCGAAGCCCCTGGTAGTCCCGCTACAAGGAGCTTCCGGCGCCTTGCGATCGCACGCACCAGACGCCGCGAGCCGATCGGACTCCACTCTTGTTCGGAGCTCTTAAGCGTTTGCCCCCGTCTCCTCGCGCCGACGAGGATTCCGGGATGAGCTTCTCCGTGAAACCCGTGCTCACCGGTGAGAGGACCGTACTGCGGCCGTTCACCGCGGACGACACCGCCGTGATGGCCCGCATCCTGGCCGACCCGGACGTCATCCGGCTCACCGGCAGCCAGGACGGACCGTATGAGCCGGAGCGGCTGCGCACCTGGTACGGCAGCCGCAACGAGCAGACCGACCGTCTCGATCTGGGCATCGTGGACCGGACGAGCGGCGAGCTGGTGGGCGAGGTCGTGCTCAACGAGTGGGACGAGCCCAACCGCAGCTGCTGCCTGCGGATCCTGATCGGTCCCGACGGGAGGAATCGGGGGCTGGGCACGGAGGCCGTGCGGCTGACGGTCGGCCACGCCTTCGAACGGCTCGGCATGCACCGCGTGTCGCTGTATGTCTTCGCCCACAACCCCCGGGCCCGGCGCGCCTACGAGAAGGCGGGGTTCGTGGCCGAGGGCGTGGAGCGGCAGACGCTGTGGCAGGACGGGGAGTGGATCGACGCCGTCCGGATGTCGATCCTGGCCCCCGAGTGGGCCGCGCGTCGCGCGCGGCCCGAGACCGGCCGGGCCGACCTCACGGCTCGCTGACCTTCACGAACGGTCCGCCCACGGCTCGATGACCGTGACTCCGCTGCCCGGGGCCGTGCCCATCGCGGCGAGTGCCGCGGGGACCGCGTCCAGCGGGATCGTCGAGGTCAACAGGAGGTCGGGGCGCAGGACGCCCGAGCGGACCAGTTCCAGCATGGGCGGATAGGCGTGGGCCGCCATGCCGTGGCTGCCGAGGAGTTCCAGTTCCAGGGCGATCGCGCGGGCCATGGGGACGGGGGTCGTGCCGGTCGACGACGGGAGGAGGCCGACCTGGACGTGGCGGCCCCGGCGGCGGAGGCTGCCGACCGAGGCCGCGCAGGTGACCGGGGAGCCGAGGGCGTCCAGCGAGAGGTGGGCACCGCCGCCGGTGAGGTCCCGCACCGCCTCGGCCGTGTCTCCCACCCCCGAGGCGTCCAGGCAGGCCGCCGCCCCGAACTTCCGCGCGAGGTCCAGGGCCTGGGGCGAGACGTCGACGGCGATCACGCGGGCCCCGGAGGCCGCCGCGATCATCACCGCCGACAGGCCCACTCCCCCGCAGCCGTGCACGGCCACCCATTCGCCCGCCGCGACCCGGCCCTGCGCCACCACCGCCCGGAACGCCGTGGCGAAGCGGCATCCCAGGGAGGCCGCCGTGCCGTACGACAGTCCGTCCGGCAGCGCCACCAGGTTCACGTCGGCGTGGTCCAGGGCCACGTACTGGGCGAACGAACCCCAGTGCGTGAACCCCGGCTGGGTCTGCCGCTCGCACACCTGCTGGTCCCCGGCGGCGCAGGCGGCACAGCCGCCGCAGGCACAGACGAACGGGACGGTGACCCGGTCGCCGGGGTGCCAGCGCGTCACCCCGGCGCCGACCTCCTGCACCACCCCGGCGAGCTCATGGCCGGGGACGTGCGGCGGGGTGATGTCGGGGTCGTGGCCCATCCAGGCGTGCCAGTCGCTGCGGCACAGGCCGGTGGCCTCGACGCGGACGACCACTCCGTGGACCGCCGGGGTGGGGTCCGGCACGTCCCGTACCTCGGCCGGCTCACCGAACCGCTCGAACACCACCGCGCGCATACGCCCTCATCCTCACCCTCACCGTCCCGGCAGGCCGACCGGCCGACCGGCCGACCCGTCTGCCTGCCGGCCTGCCGATCCGTCTGCCTGCCGATCCGCCGATCCGCCGGAGATCCTTTCCGGGTAACGCTAACCAGAGATCTCCACCTTGTCGTGGTCGCTCTGCCTGTCGCTGCCGCTCTCCTCGTCGCCGTCGCTCTCCTGGTCGGTGCCGCTCCCCTTGTCCCGGTCGCTCGGCTCGCCCTTCCCGGACGCGGTGGCCGGGGCGGGCGGGGTGCTCCTGGTCCCCGTCTCGGTCTCCTCCTCGGCCGCGGTCGCGGTCGCGCGCGGGGCCGACTCCCCCTCGCTCAGGCCGAACCGCTCGTGGAACCTGCGCAGCGGGGCCGGGGCCCACCAGGTGGCACGGCCCGTGAGCCGCATGAAGGCCGGGACCAGCAGGCTGCGCACGATCATCGCGTCCATGAGCACGGCGAGGGCGAGGCCCAGGCCGAGCATCTTGGTGTTCGTCACCCGGGAGGTGCCTATGGCGATCATCACGACGGCCAGGATGACGGCGGCTGCGGTGATGAGGCCGCCGGTGCGCTGGAGGCCGTGGCGGACGGCGGCGGTGTGGTCGCCGCCGTGGTCGTACTCCTCCTTGATGCGGGAGAGCAGGAAGACGCCGTAGTCCATGGAGAGGCCGAAGGCCACACAGAACATGAGCACCGGCAGGGTCGTCTCGATGGAGCCGGAGGGGGTGAAGCCCAGCAGGCCGGAGAGGTGGCCGTCCTGGAAGACCCAGATCATCGCGCCGAACATCGCGGTGAGACTGAGCGCGTTCAGCAGGACCGCCTGCAGGGGGACCAGCACACTGCCGGTGAGCAGGAAGACGAGCAGGAGGGTGACCACGGCGATGAAGGAGAGGGCCAGCGGCAGGCCGCCGCCTATCGCCGCCTTGGTGTCGACCAGGACCGCGCCCGCACCTGTCACCGACGTCCTGAACGGGGCGTCGGCCGCCTGGGCCCGTATGTCGTGGACCAGGTCCTGGGCGGCCTCGTCGACCACGTCGCCCTTCGGCTGGACGGCGAAATAGGCCGCGTCGCCGTTCACCACGGGGCCGTCCACCCGGAGCACATCGGGCAGGGCGGCGATCTCGTCCTTGTACGCCGCGTACTCGGCCTCGGTCGCCCGGCCCTCGGCGAGGATCTCCAGACCGCCGCCGGGGGTGCCCGGGAAGTCCTCCCGGATGTGCTGCTGGACGACACGGGACTCGGCGGACGCCGGGAGCTGACGGTCGTCGGCCGAGCCGAACTTCACGCCGAGGAAGGGCAGGCCGAGGAGGACCAGGCCGGCGGTGGTGGCGATGGCGAAGAACGGGGCGCGGCGCATGACGAAGCCGGCCATGCGGCCCCAGGCGGCGCCCTCCTCCCGCGCGGGAGCCCCCTCGGCCCCGCGGCGCTTGAACAGCTTGCGCAGGTCGAGGGCGTTGACCCGCTCGCCCAGCAGCACCAGGGCCGCCGGGAGCACGATCAGGGCCGCCGCCGCGGCGAGCAGGACGACCGCGATTCCGGCGTAGGCGATGGACTTCAGGAAGGACTGGGGGAAGACCGCCATCGCGGCCAGCGAGACGGCGACCGTGAGCGCCGAGAACAGGACCGTGCGTCCGGCGGTGCGCAGGGTGGTGCCCACGGCGGTCCGGGGGTCTGCGCCGGCGGACAGCTCTTCCCGGAAGCGGCGCACGATGAACAGGGCGTAGTCGATCGCGAGGCCGAGGCCCATGGCCGTGGTGAGATTCAGCGCGAAGATCGAGACGTCGGTCAGCTCGGTGAGACCGCGCAGGATCGCGTTGGTGCCGAGGATGGCGACGACGCCCACGACGAGCGGCAGCAGGGCGGCGACCGCGCTGCCGAAGGCCATCACCAGCAGGATCAGGGTCACCGGCAGGGCGATCAGCTCGGCCCGCAGGAGATCCTCCTGGATGATCGTCTGCATCTCGTGGCGCACGGCGACGATGCCGCCGACCTTGACCTCCACCGGGCCGTGCGTGCCGCGGAACTCGGGTGTGATGCGGTCCAGCGTCGCGTTCATCGTGGTCTCGTCGCCGGTCAGACGGGCCGCTATCAGCGCCTGACGGCCGTCCTCGGCGCGGAGGGTGGGGGCACCGGTCTGCCAGTAGGAGCCGACGCCCGTGACGCCCTTCTCGGCGGCGAGCCGCTCGGTCAGCCGCTTCGCCTCGGCGGCGACCTCCGGAGCGTCGACCGAGGCGTCGCCCGCGTCGACCATCAGCAGCAGGTTCGGCTGGGAGTTCGGGAACTCGCGCTGCAACGCCTTGGTCGCATAGGTGGACTCCGCCTTGGGGTCCTCCCAGCCGCCGCTGGTCAGACGGTCGGCGACATCGCTGCCCGCGAGGACCGCGAGGGCGGTGATCAGCAGGGCCACGAGCAGGGAGAGCCGGGGACGGGCGGTCACCAGTCTGGTCCAGCCTCCCGCTCGGGGTGGCCTGTTGACTTCGGTCATGGTGCGGTGTCCCCTTCACTCTGATCCGTGCCGTGCGCAGCCGGGCGGACGGATGCGCCACGCCATAAACTGGCAAACACGAGACCTCGCTCGCGTTTCACCAGAATGCGAGCGACGACTCGTGTTTGTCAATCAGGTCCGAGAAGCTGGGGACAACCGCATGCCCACCCACCAGGAGCAGGAGCAGCCGCGCCGCCGCCAGGCCCGCGGCGAGCGCCGCATCGCCCAACTCCTCGAAGCCGCGGCCTCGGTGTTCGCGTCGACCGGGTACGCGGCCGCGAGCACCAACGCGATCGCCCGCGAGGCAGGCGTCTCACCGGGCACGCTGTACCAGTTCTTCCCGAACAAGGAAGCGATCGCGATCGAGCTGGGCCAGCGGCTGATGGCCGACATGCGGGCGGCGTACGGCGAGGCGCTCGCGCCGATCGATCCCGCGACCCCGCTGGAGCAGGCCGTGGCGGCCGCCGTCGACCGGTTCATCGACTTCAACTGCCACAACCCGGTGTTCTTCACCCTCATGCACGGCCCTGACGTCCCCGGCCGGATGGCGGAGGAGCACGACGCCCTCCACAACACCCTGATCACCCGGGTCGAGAACCTGCTCTCCCCACTCCTGCCCGACCGGCCGGCCGCCGCGGTCACCCGCATCGCGCACGTCTGCATGGCCCTCTACATGGCGGGCCTCGAACTGGTCCTCGCCAGCGAGGGCGACGACCGCGAGGCGTACATCCAGGAGCTGAAGGACGTGCTGTTCCGCTACCTCGACCCGCTGGTGGGCGACCGCCTCCGTGACGCGCAGGCGGCTTCGGCCTCCCCATCGACCCCGACCGCGGCCCCCACCCCGGCCTCCACCCCGGCCCCCTGAACCCGCGTGCCCCAGCCGAGCACCCCACCTCTCTTGGATTCATACCCCCTAGGGGTATAGGGTAGGAGACCTGAAGGGTTACACGTACCCCACACACCCCGATGAGGAGCAACGACATGACCGCCCAGACCGACACTCCCGGTTCCGTCACCGCCGTCTACAAGGTGAGCGGCATGAGCTGCGGCCACTGCGAGGGCGCCGTCTCCGGTGAGATCTCCGAGATCGCCGGCGTCTCCTCGGTGAAGGCCGTCGCCTCCAGCGGCGAGGTCACCGTGGTCTCGGCCGCCCCGCTCGACGAGGAGGCCGTGCGCGCCGCCGTCGACGAGGCCGGCTTCGAGCTGGTCGGCACCGTCTGAGAACCGCCCGCCCAGGCGGGGCCCCGCCCCGCCCCCGGGCCGCACCTGCGCACCTTCCCCGGAGCACGGACACGGACATGACCAGCACCACCGAAGTGACCCCCGCGGGCGAGTCGGCCCATGAGGTCGAACTGATGATCGGCGGCATGACCTGTGCCTCCTGCGCGGCGCGAGTGGAGAAGAAGCTCAACCGCATGGACGGCGTCACCGCCACGGTGAACTACGCGACGGAGAAGGCGAAGATCGCCTACCCCTCGGGGATCGAGGTCGCCGATCTGATCGCCACCGTGGTGAAGACGGGCTACACGGCCGAGGAGCCGCCGCCCCCTGCACCCCCGGCGGCCGACCCCGGGGCGGACCGGGAGCCGGGCGCGGACGCCCCGGAGGCGGACCCGGAGCTCGCCGCCCTGCGGCAGCGGCTCACCGTCTCGGCGCTGCTGGCCGCCCCGGTGATCCTCATGTCCATGATCCCGGCCCTCCAGTTCGACAACTGGCAGTGGCTCTCGCTGACGCTGGCCGCACCGGTCGTCGTGTGGGGCGGACTGCCCTTCCACCGGGCCGCGTTCACCAACCTCCGGCACGGCGCGGCCACCATGGACACCCTGGTCTCGCTCGGCACGCTCGCGGCCTTCGGCTGGTCCCTGTGGGCCCTGTTCCTGGGGCACGCGGGCATGCCGGGCATGCGGCACGGTTTCGAGTTCGGCGTGTCCCGCACGGCCGGCTCCTCGACGATCTACCTGGAGGTGGCCGCCGGGGTCGTGGCGTTCATCCTGCTGGGCCGCTATCTGGAGGCCCGCTCCAAGCGGCGGGCGGGCGCCGCCCTCAAGGCGCTGCTGCGGCTCGGCGCCAAGGACGTCGCGGTGCTGCGCGAGGGCCGGGAGACCCGGATACCGGTCGAGCGGCTCGTGGTCGGCGACCGTTTCGTCGTACGTCCCGGCGAGAAGTTCGCCACCGACGGCACCGTCGTCGAGGGCTCCTCCGCAGTCGACGCGTCGATGCTCACCGGCGAGTCCGCACCCGTGGACGTGACCGTCGGCGACGCCGTCACGGGGGCGACCGTGAACGCCGGCGGCCGGCTCGTCGTCGAGGCGACCCGGGTGGGCGCGGACACCCAGCTGGCGCGGATGGCGCGGCTGGTGGAGGACGCGCAGAACGGCAAGGCGGAGGTGCAGCGGCTCGCCGACCGGATCTCGGCCGTGTTCGTGCCCGTCGTCCTCCTGATCGCGGTGGCCACGTTCGGCGCCTGGCTCGGCGTCACGGGCGACACCACCGCGGCCTTCACCGCCGCCGTCGCGGTCCTGATCATCGCCTGCCCCTGCGCGCTGGGTCTCGCCACACCGACCGCGCTCATGGTCGGCACGGGCCGCGGCGCCCAGCTCGGCATCCTCATCAGGGGCCCCGAGGTGCTGGAGTCCACCCGCCGGGTCGACACCGTCGTCCTGGACAAGACCGGCACGGTCACCACCGGCCGGATGACCCTGCAGAAGGTGCACGCCGCCGAGGGCGTCACCGAGGACGACGTCCTGCGCCTCGCGGGCGCCGTCGAACACGCCTCCGAACACCCCGTCGCACAGGCCATCGCCGCGGCCGCCGAGGAGCGCCTCGGCCCCCTGCCGCCCGTCGAGCACTTCGGGAACGTGCCCGGGAAGGGCGTACACGGCCGCGTGACGGGCCACGACGTGGAGGTGGGCCGGATCCACGACGGGCCGCTTCCGGAGGTCCTCAAGGCCGCGAAGGAGGCCGCCGAGGACGAGGGGCACACGGCGGTCGTGGTGGCCCGCGACGGCACGGCGGTCGGCGTCCTCACGGTCGCCGACGCGGTCAAGGACACCAGCGCCGAGGCCGTCCGCAGGCTGCGGGCACTCGGACTGACCCCGGTCCTGCTGACCGGGGACAACGCGCGGGTGGCCCGGTCGGTGGCCACGGCCGTCGGCATCCCCCCCGAGCAGGTGATCGCCGAGGTCCTGCCGCAGGACAAGGTCGACGTCGTACGGCGGCTCCAGGGCGAGGGCCGTACGGTCGCCATGGTGGGGGACGGGGTCAACGACGCCGCCGCGCTCGCCACGGCCGATCTGGGACTCGCCATGGGTACGGGCACGGACGCGGCGATCGAGGCCGGCGACCTCACGCTCGTCCGCGGCGACCTGCGGGTGGCCGCCGACGCCATCCGGCTGTCCCGCCGCACCCTGGCCACGATCAAGGGGAATCTCGTCTGGGCCTTCGGCTACAACGTGGCCGCGCTGCCGCTCGCCGCCGCCGGACTGCTCAACCCGATGATCGCGGGGGCCGCGATGGCCTTTTCGTCCGTTTTCGTGGTCACGAACAGCTTGCGACTCAGGGCATTCGCGTGACGACCGGGCAAAAGTGCCTCTAGAGTCCGGAAGCAGCCTCACATAAGCTCTTCACAAGGCTCGCGCATCTTCCTTACGCTGGGACCTCGGTCGCCGTATCGGGTCTCTTGCGCATCTTCAGGACATATGGCGAGAGACGCAGATCACAGTGACGTGAACGTAACCAACGAAGGGGTTCGTGAGTCTAAGTTGGCGATGTCAGAAGCGTCTTGGGGGGCGCGACTGGCATCTGGGGATGTCTTGGGGGACGTTCCCGGAATTGCGTTGCCGGGGCACGTACCCGGGGAGCTTTGAGCGGCCCTCCCGTCCGTACGCGTCCCGGCAGACCGCACATCACGCACAACATCTCCATATACGCAGGACGGGCCTCGCCCGTTCCGCGCAGCGATTCAGGCGCTGGTCCACCAGACGCCCGGCCGGATCCCGTGGGGGGAATCCGCACCGGGACATGGGAAGGCGCCCTGCTCGCCGGCCCGTGGGGGGACCAGCGGCGCAGGGCGCCTTCTTCTTGCGCCCGTACAGGCCTTCGTGCCGGTACGGGCTTTCTGCGCGTGTACGTCCTCTCCGCGCGGGCGTGGACCGTACTCGGCCGTGCGGGCCCGGCAACCGAAACGGGCGCGGGGGAACCGGATGACCGGCTCTCACGCGCCCGCGAGGGGAGACGACCCGTAAAGGGGCCTCGGCAAAGGGGCCTCAGCGGGCCTCGACCGGAACGAAGTCGCGCTCGACGACACCCGTGTAGATCTGACGCGGGCGGCCGATGCGGGAGCCCGGCTCCTTGATCATCTCGTGCCACTGGGCGATCCAGCCCGGCAGCCGGCCGAGGGCGAACAGGACCGTGAACATCTCGGTCGGGAAGCCCATCGCGCGGTAGATCAGACCCGTGTAGAAGTCCACGTTCGGGTAGAGGCTGCGCGAGACGAAGTAGTCGTCGGAGAGCGCGTGCTCCTCCAGCTTCAGGGCGATGTCCAGCAGCTCGTCGGACTTGCCGAGCGCGGAGAGGACATCGTGCGCGGCAGCCTTGATGATCTTGGCGCGCGGGTCGAAGTTCTTGTAGACCCGGTGGCCGAAGCCCATCAGACGGACGCCGTCCTCCTTGTTCTTCACCTTGCGGATGAAGGAGTCGACATCGCCGCCGGCGTCGCGGATGCCCTCCAGCATCTCCAGCACCGACTGGTTGGCGCCGCCGTGCAGCGGGCCCCACAGGGCGGAGATACCGGCGGAGATCGAGGCGAACATGTTCGCCTGCGAGGAGCCGACGAGGCGGACCGTGGAGGTCGAACAGTTCTGCTCGTGGTCCGCGTGCAGGATGAGCAGCTTGTCGAGGGCCGAGACGACGACCGGGTCGAGCTCGTACTCCTGGGCGGGGACCGAGAAGGTCATGCGCAGGAAGTTCTCGACGTAGCCCAGGTCGTTGCGCGGGTAGACGAACGGGTGACCGATCGACTTCTTGTACGCGTAGGCGGCGATCGTCGGGAGCTTGGCGAGCAGGCGGATCGTGGAGAGGTTGCGCTGCCGCTCGTCGAACGGGTTGTGGCTGTCCTGGTAGAACGTCGACAGGGCGCTGACCACGGAGGACAGCATCGCCATCGGGTGGGCGTCCCGGGGGAAGCCCCGGTAGAAGTTCTTGACGTCCTCGTGCAGCAGCGTGTGCTGGGTGATCTCGTTCTTGAACGTGGAGAGCTCGTCGACCGTCGGGAGCTCGCCGTTGATCAGCAGATAGGCGACCTCCAGGAAGGTGGAGCGCTCGGCCAGCTGCTCGATCGGGTAGCCGCGGTAGCGGAGGATGCCCGCCTCGCCGTCCAGATACGTAATGGCGGATTTATAGGCGGCGGTGTTGCCGTAACCGCTGTCCAGGGTGACCAGACCGGTCTGGGCCCGGAGCTTCCCGATGTCGAAGCCCTTGTCGCCGACGGTGCTGTCGATCACCGGGTAGGTGTACTCGCCGTCGCCGTACCGCAGTACTACAGAGTTGTCGCTCACGTCTTCCCTCACCGACGTAGTGCCTCATCTTCGAGGTGCCCTGACTGTCTCTACCATCCCCCAATTGGCTCAGGAGAGTGCACTCGGGGTCGACCATCGGGCCTATCGGCGGCACTGAGTGCCGCCAACTTGCACATCCTGCCCGCTCCGTCCGGCATCTGGAAGGGCTGTGTGACCTTCGCGACTCATTTGATCGATCAAATTTCACTCACGTGTCGCCGGGGAGTCGCGAGAGGGCCCCTCATCGGTCCCCTCACCTCGATCCTGGGGGCTGCAGTGCCCTTGGCGCGAGCCGGAAGTCGAGGGCCGTATACCGTCGGCCCGCGGACACGGTGCGCACCGCCTGGCCGATGGCCTTGCGGGAGCCGACGAGGACGACCAGTTTCTTCGCCCGGGTGACCGCTGTGTAGAGCAGATTGCGCTGGAGCATCATCCACGCGCCCGTGGTGACCGGCACGACGACCGCCGGGTACTCGCTGCCCTGGGAGCGGTGGATGGTCACCGCGTAGGCGTGCGCCAGTTCGTCCAGTTCGTCGAACTCGTAGGCCACCTCCTCGTCCTCGTCGGTGAGGACCGTCAGGCGCTGGTCGACCGGGTCGAGAGCGGTGACCACGCCGACGGTGCCGTTGAACACGCCGTTGGCGCCCTTGTCGTAGTTGTTGCGGATCTGGGTGACCTTGTCTCCGACGCGGAAGACCCGGCCGCCGAACCGCTTCTCGGGCAGGTCGGGGCGGGCCGGGGTGATGGCCTGCTGCAACAGGCCGTTGAGGGTGCCGGCGCCGGCCGGGCCGCGGTGCATCGGGGCGAGCACCTGGACGTCCCGCCGCGGGTCCAGGCCGAACTTGGCCGGAATCCGACGGGCCGCCACGTCCACGGTGAGCCGGCCCGCCTCCTCCGTGTCGTCCTCGACGAAGAGGAAGAAGTCCTTCATGCCGTCCGTGACCGGGTGGTGCCCGGAGTTGATGCGGTGCGCGTTGGTCACCACGCCGGACTGCTGGGCCTGGCGGAAGACCTTGGTGAGCCGGACCGCCGGGACGGGACTCCCCTCGGCGAGCAGATCGCGCAGCACCTCGCCGGCGCCGACGCTGGGCAACTGGTCCACGTCCCCGACGAACAGCAGGTGCGCGCCCGGCGGCACCGCCTTCACCAGCTTGTTGGCGAGGAGGAGGTCCAGCATGGACGCCTCGTCGACCACGACCAGGTCGGCGTCCAGGGGGCGGTCCTTGTCGTAGGCCGCGTCGCCGCCGGGCTTCAGCTCCAGGAGGCGGTGGACCGTGGAGGCCTCGGCGCCGGTCAGCTCGGCGAGGCGTTTGGCCGCCCGGCCGGTGGGGGCGGCGAGGACGACCTTGGCCTTCTTGGCGCGGGCCAGCTCCACGATCGAGCGAACCGTGAAGGACTTTCCGCAGCCGGGGCCGCCGGTCAGCACGGCCACCTTCTCGGTGAGCGCGAGCCGGACGGCGGCCTCCTGCTCGGGGGCCAACTCCGCGCCCGTACGGCCCCCCAGCCAGGACAGCGCCTTGTCCCAGGCCACGTCGTGGAAGCCGGGCATCCGGTCCTCGTCCGTGCGCAGCAGGCGCAGCAGCTGCGCGGACAGCGACAGTTCGGCGCGGTGGAAGGGGACCAGGTAGATGGCGGTGACCGGGTCTCCCCCGTCCTGCCCGGGCACCTTCTCCCGGACGACACCGGGCTCGCCGGAGTCCTCGTCCGGCTCGGACAGCTCCGCCAGGCACTCGATGACCAGGCCCGTGTCGACCTGGAGGAGCTTGACGGCGTCGGCGATCAGCCGCTCCTCGGGGAGGAAGCAGTGGCCCTGGTCGGTGGACTGCGAAAGGGCGTACTGGAGGCCCGCCTTGACGCGCTCCGGGCTGTCGTGCGGGATGCCGACCGACTGGGCGATCTTGTCGGCGGTGAGGAACCCGATGCCCCAGACGTCGGCGGCGAGGCGGTAGGGCTGGTTCTTCACGACCCCGATCGAGGCGTCGCCGTACTTCTTGTAGATGCGGACCGCGATGGACGTGGAGACCTCGACGGTCTGGAGGAACAGCATGACCTCCTTGATCGCCTTCTGCTCCTCCCAGGCGTCGGCGATCTTCTTCGTGCGCTTGGGCCCGAGGCCGGGGACCTCGATGAGGCGCTTCGGCTCCTCCTCGATGATCTTCAGGGTGTCCAGTCCGAAGTGCTGGGTGATGCGGTCGGCGAAGACCGGGCCGATGCCCTTGACCAGGCCGGAGCCGAGGTATCTGCGGATGCCCTGGACGGTGGCCGGCAGCACGGTCGTGTAGTTCTCCACGGTGAACTGCTTGCCGTACTGCGGGTGGGAGCCCCAGCGGCCCTCCATCCGCAGCGACTCGCCGACCTGGGCACCGAGGAGCGCGCCGACGACGGTGAGCAGGTCACCGGCGCCGCGGCCGGTGTCCACGCGGGCGACCGTGTAGCCGTTGTCCTCGTTGGCGTACGTGATGCGTTCGAGCACGCCTTCGAGCACGGCGAGCCGGCGCTCCCCGGTCCCCTCCTGGGCGGCCGTCTGATTGGGCATGATCCGACGGTACAGCGAGGGTGTGACAGGGGCGGGGGCAGCGGCGGACGTCAGTGGCGGGGGTACGCCTTCAGGGCTTCGAGGAAGGGGGCGAAGACGGCTACGGGGAAGGTGAGGGTGGGGTCGGCGGGGGTCTTGGAGTCGCGGACGGCTATGTGGGTGGGGGTGGTGGCTATCTCCACGCAGTTGTTACCGTCGCCTTCGCCGGAGTAGGACGACTTGCGCCAGTCGCTCATCGGGTCCTCACAACTCTTTCGCCAGCCGGTTGATGAAGTCACGCGACCTGTCCGGTGCCAAAGACACCGCCTCTACCCTACGGAAACGCGTTCGATAGCTGGCGAGTTGGGCCTCGGAGTCGATGAGCATCAAGCCGTGAGGGGCGTCGCGCACCACGGTGTCCAGCTTGGCGACGGGGCCACCGACGTATGTCATCACGCTTGAGGCCCTGGCGAAGCCGTCCAGGTCGAAAGGGACGACACGCAAGGTGATGCGGTCCACTTCGGACAGCTCAAGGAGCCGGGCGAGTTGGGCCCTGGCGGCAGCACGGTCGCCGACCCTGATGCGGAGTGCGGCCTCGTGGATCACGATCTCGTGCGGGAAGGCGACCTTCCCCTGCCGAGCCATTCGATGACGTACGCGCAGGTCGAGCTCCTCCGGAGTGAGTTCAGGGATCCTGGAGGAGAAGACCGCGCGAGCGTAGTCCTCAGTCTGGAGGAGGCCCGGGACGTACAGGACGGCCACGTCCCGTTGGTACGCCGCGTGGTGATCGAGTTCCGACAGGTCCAGGAACGGCGTCGGCAGCCTCCCCCGGTACTCCTCCCACCAACCCCGCGTCCGGTCTGTGGCGATCGCGACCAGGGCGTCGACGAACTCCGTGTCTGTGCAGGCGTAGTGGGACGCGAGACGGCGCAGCCGCTCCTCGCTCACGCCGATGAGCCCCGACTCGATGTGACTGATCTGCACCCGGTTCGCCCCGAGGAGCGCTGCCGATTGGACTGCCGTCAGGCCAGCCGCTTCGCGGAGTCTGCGAAGTTCAACGCCCAGGCGTACCTGACGAGCCGTCGGTTCGCGCCTCTGGACCATGCGCTTTCCTCCTCTTTCGGGGTCGGATTCCACATTCGGCTTGCTTGGGGTTACAGGTTACCCCTACCTTCTGTGACACGACGAACACGCTGCGGAAGCGCACCGCGCCGTCATGCCGCGACGGCGTCGGCGATGCCACCGTGCGTGAAATCTCCTTATTCTCCACGGAGTTGATGACCCATGCCCGAAACCTGGGACTACACCCTGCACATCCCCAACGACCCCAGAGCCGTCACCATCTGCCGCCGCACCTTGCGGCTGATCCTCACCATGCACGGCCTCATCGGCCTCGTGGACACCGCCGAGCTGCTCGCGACCGAGCTGGTCTCCAACGCCGTGCTGCACACGAAAGGGCCCGCCGCGCTCCGGGTGCGGCGGTCACCGGAGGGGATGGTGTGGATCGGGGCGTGGGACGCCGACCCCGAACCACCTGAGCCCCCACAGCGGCTGGAGCGGATGGGCGAACAGGAGGGCGGACGGGGGCTGGGGCTCGTCGCGGCCTGTACGCAGTACTGGGGGTGGATGCCGTCCGCCAGGTTCGGCAGTCCGGGCAAGTACGTGTGGTGCGAGCTGGCAGCGGCACAGGGGGCAGCCAGCCCCCTATAACGACACAGGAGGGGATACCGATGAACCACAACGGCCCACAGCGCGATACCGCCGGACTTCTTCTACCGGTGCGACACCTGGCTCTGTCATGCTGGGGATGGTGGCGGCGCTGGGCAGGACGGGGTGAGGCAAGCGCATGACAGAGCAGCCGACTGACGAGACTCAGCCGGACGAACCACCCCCCGAGCCGACCTACGAACCCAATCCAAAACACAAGCCCATCCCACAACCGGGCAGACGCGGTTCGATCTGCCCGCCCGGGGCCGACGGCCCGGGGCTGCTCGAAGTGAGCGACCAGATCGACCGACAGCGCTACGCGACCGATGGCACGCAGGCGTACATGGCCCAGTGTCACGACTCCGTACGCAACTTGTGGCACGGATACCCTGTCAGCTGGGACGAAGTGCCACCCAAACTGGTCGCCAAGTGGATATCCGAGGCGAAAGTCGACCGAAGGACCGTACGAAGGGCACAGAGGAGGCGAAACTAAGCATGGCCGTAACCTGGGAGCGATTCAGTGGCGCCACGGACACGTTCGCCATCCGCCTTTCATTCATGCCTGATCCCGATCACGGGGTCGCAGCCGAACCGGACGAGAGCGCATCGTGGGGAGCTCTTCAGATCTGGGTCGCCGGTCAAAACCTGTGTGCCCACGTCGACCAGGGCGAAATCCTTCAGAGTTCCCACTGGTACCTTCTTCCCTTCCTTGAGTGGCTCACCGACAATTGGAACCCCCTCCTGCATGAAGAGCGGTTGCCCAATAGGAACATGGAGGCAACGGCCGTAGCATCGGTCGACCGGACACGGAACGCACCGCCTCTCGCCAGCGAGGTGGAAACACTGGCCTGGGAAGAAGAGCGCTATGACTGGCGCTCCCGTCACGCTCTTCGTTCGGCGCGCGCAGGTGGACTTTTTCCGAATGTAATCATCCGCAGAGTTCGCGATTCAGTTGAGGTCAGCTGGGACGACGAACCTCTGGCAGGAACGCAATCAGATTTCGCGTACACCTCCAGCGGCGGCGCGGCATTGTTGCCTCCAGCCCAAGTGGCAAGCGCTTTTTATGAAGTAGCAAGCGAGGCGATCCATCACCTTCACTCCCTGCATCCCGAGAGTGCTCGAATCCAGAAGGTGAAGTCTGCGCTGGATTCCCTGAAGACTCCTGTTCAGGACGAGACTCGGTTGAGCTGGCTGGCCGGTTTGCGCTCCTGCGGCTTCAGGCCCGGGATAAGCGATGAGGCCGGCGGAAGAATCAGGGACTCATGGGAGTACATCCGTGGAGTCATCGGTGATGCGTCGGCCGCCGCGCGCGCCGCACTCACGGTAGCGGACAGAAATCCGCTGGTAGTGACCGGGTCCTGCCAGGCTGCGCTGCTCTTCGGAAGTGTCTCCCCGACGGTTTCCGAAGCGGACATCGAAAGGCTGGCCGCCCTCCTGCTCCAGCAGTACGACGCCACCGGCGAGGCGCACGCCCGCCTGGAGGAGTGCGCAGAGGACTGCCAGGTGTCTCTTCAGGTTCCGGCCTGGGAGCAAGGCTATGAACTAGCGGAATCGCTGCATGACGATATCCAGTCGGACAGTTCTGTGGATGTCGATCAGTTCGCGGAATCACTGGGAATCCAACTCACTCGGATCCAGCTCGACGATGTGAACGTTCGAGCATGCAGTCTGGTGGGGCCACAACACGTACCGACAATCGCGCTCAACTCTTCCTATGCCCGCGGCTCCTCCCTTCATGTCAACCGATTTTCCGTGGCGCATGAACTGTGCCATCTACTTTATGACCGGACTCATGGAAAGCGCCTCGCCATCGCCAGTGGCCCTTGGGCGCCTGTCGATGTCGAGCGACGCGCCAATGCCTTCGCGGCGATGTTCTTGATGCCTCCCCATCTGGTGCAGGAAGCGATTTCAGCGTGTCCGGATCCGATAAATACTCCTGAAGGAGTTTCCTTCGTTTCCGCCAGACTTCGGGTGGGCTTCCATGCCACCGTCGAACACCTCTACAACCTGACGTTCATGACCGAGGAGGAGAAGGAACTTCTCCTGAGGCGGCCGCTCGGCTCCGCACGCTGAGCCGAGTCGGGCTGTTCTCCGTCGCGGTGAACCCTTGCCGACAGGGCATACAGGAGACCGGCTTGCGGCCCGACGGCGGAGCCGGGCACCGCGGGTCCCGGCCATGAAACCGAGGCCGGCCCAGGTAGAGCTGTGCTGGCGGACGGAGTCGATGTCCGGTGTCAGCGCGGCTTCGGTGTCACACCTTGATCACTCGGACGCGGGGGCCGCACAGCATGCCGAGGTCCTCGGGATCCGAGGTCAGGACGGTCACGGGGGCGGGAGAAGCCGACGCGGTGGCGGCGACGATGGCGTCCAACGCGTACTTGTGGCCATGGAGCCCGGCCGCGGCGAGCAGCTTGCTCGCGTGGCGGGCGATCGCTTCGGTGGGCCGGACGATGTTCACACGGGAGGCCGCGTAGTCGAAGCGGGCCTGGCTGGTTCTGGGGTCGCGTGCTTCGACGAGGGTGACGGAGCCGGCGATGACCCGGATGTCCTCGGCCTCGGCGGCCGCGAGCCACTCGGTGAGCTCGGGTGAGCGGCGTACGAGTTTGGACAGACCTTCGCAGTCCAGGACGAGAGTGCCGCTCACGCGGCGTCCGCCGAGCCGGCCGCGTCACCGCGCAGCAGCGCCCTCTTGGCCTCGACCGCAGCCTGGTCCACCGGCTCGTGTTCGGTCTCCGCGTCTTCGATGAGTTCGCGCAGCCGGTCCCGTTCAAGCTGGCGTTGGATGAGGGCTTCGACGTAGGCGGACATGCCTCGCTTGCCGGTGCGCGCCTTGAGCGCGGCGATCGTGCCCTCATGGAGGGAGACGGAGACCGGGCGGACGGGGCCCTCGCCGGGGGCGGGGTCGGGAGTGGCAGCCGCGGAGGCATTAAACAAAAGTCCTGTTATTCGAGCGATGACCTTTACGCCGCCGGACCGGCCCCCGCTTCGCACGGCCCCGACCCCGACCCCCCGAGCCCGGCCCCCGCTCCACGCGCACCCCGATCGGACCCCCTCGGTCACGATTGAATTTCGGCCACCCCCACCCCCTTGTTTCCGTCCGTGTAATCGATTCCAATCCTCCCTACACGTCGATGTAATCGATTCCACGAGGAGGTGGAGCGGCGATGGCGAGCATCAAGGACGTCGCTGCCGAGGCGGGGGTCTCCGTCGCCACGGTGTCGCGGGTCCTGAACGACCATCCGTCGGTCAGCGCGGACGCCCGCGCGCGGGTGCTGGCCGCCGTCGAGACGCTGGGCTACCGCCCGAACGCCGTCGCCCGCTCCCTGCGCACCGACCAGACCCACACCCTCGGCCTGGTCATCAGTGACGTGATGAACCCGTACTTCACGGAGCTGGCCCGGTCCGTGGAGGAGGAGGCCCGCGCGCTCGGCTACAGCGTGATCATCGGGAACGCCGACGAGCGGCCGGACCTCCAGGACCACCATGTGCGGAACCTGCTCGACCGGCGGATCGACGGGCTGCTCGTCTCCCCCACCGACGGCGGCTCCCCGCTGATGCTGGACGCCGTGCGGGCGGGGACGCCGATGGTGTTCGTGGACCGGTGGATCCCGGGTGTGGAGGTGCCGGTCGTCCGGGCCGACGGACAGGCGGCCGTCCGGGATCTGGTGGCGCATCTGCACGGGCTCGGGCACCGGCGGCTGGCCATCATCGCGGGCCCGGCGGCGACCACGACCGGCCAGGAGCGTGTGGCGGCGTTCCGTGCGGCGCTGCGGGCGTACGGGCTCGACCTGCCCGAGGACTACATAGGGCAGGGCGACTTCAAGGCCGAGAGCGGGCGCCGGGTCACCGAGGGCTTCCTCGATCTGGCCACGCCGCCCGAGGTCGTGTTCGCGGCCGACAACCTGATGGCGCTCGGCGCGCTGGACGCGGTGCGCGCGCGGGGGCTGCGGGTGCCCGACGACATCGCGCTGGCCGCCTTCGACGACATCCCCTGGTTCGTGCACACCGATCCGCCGATCACGGCGATCGCCCAGCCCACGGGCGAGCTGGGGCGCGCCGCCGTGCGCGCACTGGTCGACCGCATCGAGGGGCGGCCCCCGCAGTCCGTCACCCTCCCCGCCCGTCTCGTCGTACGCCGCTCGTGCGGCGAGCCCGCTCCCCCCGAGCGACCGGCTTCCCCACAGCCGTCCCCCGTAACGAACAGGAGCCAGACGTGAGCAACCCGGACGAGTTGCTGCGCATCGAAGGCATACGGAAGTCCTTCCCCGGTGTGGTCGCGCTGGACGGCGTCGACTTCGATCTGCGCCGGGGCGAGGTGCACGTACTGCTCGGTGAGAACGGTGCCGGCAAGAGCACCCTCATCAAGATGCTCTCCGGTGCCTACACGCCCGACGCCGGGCGGATCCTGGCCGGCGGCGAGGAGGTGCGCATCCACGGTGCGCAGGACTCCGAGCGCCTCGGGATCGCGACGATCTACCAGGAGTTCAACCTGGTGCCCGATCTGACGGTCGCCGAGAACATCTTCCTGGGGCGGCAGCCGCGCCGCTTCGGGATGATCGACCGCAAGCGGATGGAGGCGGACGCCGCCGTCCTGCTGGAGCGGGTGGGCGTGGACGTGTCGCCCCGCGCGCGGGTCCGTGAACTCGGTATCGCGCGGCTCCAGATGGTGGAGATCGCGAAGGCGCTGAGCCTGGACGCGCGCGTGCTGATCATGGACGAGCCGACGGCCGTGCTGACGACCGAGGAGGTCGAGAGGCTCTTCGCGATCGTGCGCAGGCTGCGCGAGGACGGGGTCGGGATCGTCTTCATCACGCACCATCTGGAGGAGATCGCCGCGCTGGGTGACCGGGTGACGGTGATCCGGGACGGGAAGAGCGTCGGACAGGTTCCGGCGTCCACGCCCGAGGAGGAGCTGGTACGGCTCATGGTGGGCCGGTCGATCGAGCAGCAGTACCCGCGCCGGCGGCCGGACGCCGGGGAGGCGCTGCTGGCCGTCGAGGGGCTCACGCGGGACGGCGTGTTCCACGATGTGAGCTTCGAGGTGCGGGCCGGTGAGGTCGTCGGCATCGCCGGGCTCGTCGGGGCCGGCCGTACGGAGGTCGTGCGGGCCGTGTTCGGCGCCGACCCGTACGACAAGGGGGCCGTGAAGGTCTCCGGCACCCCGGTCCCCCGGCACGACGTCAACGCGGCGATGACCGCGGGTGTCGGTCTCGTCCCCGAGGACCGCAAGGGCCAGGGGCTGGTGCTGGACGCGTCCGTCGAGGAGAACCTGGGTCTCGTGACCCTGCGGGGCGCCACGAAGGGCGGGTTCGTCGACCTCAGGGGGCAGAGGGCGAACGCGGCGCGGGTCGCCGAGCAGTTGGGCGTGCGGATGGCGGGACTCGGCCAGCAGGTGCGGACGTTGTCCGGCGGCAACCAGCAGAAGGTCGTCATCGGCAAGTGGCTGCTCGCGGACACCAAGGTGCTGATCCTCGACGAGCCGACGCGCGGTATCGACGTCGGCGCGAAGGTCGAGATCTACGAGCTGATCAACGAGCTGACGGCCGCCGGCGCCGCCGTCCTGATGATCTCCAGCGATCTGCCCGAGGTGCTCGGTATGAGCGACCGGGTGATCGTCATGGCCCAGGGGCGGATCGCAGGCGAACTGCCCGCCGCCGAGGCCACCCAGGACGCGGTGATGGCGCTCGCCGTGTCCACCCCGCACACGACCACACCTGACACCACCACGACCGGAACGGAGGCCACCGGTGGCCGCTGACACGCTCAAGAGCACGACGGGCGCGAGTGGCCCCTCGGGCCTGCGCAGAATCCTGCTCGACAACGGCGCGCTGAGCGCCCTGATCGTCCTCGTCGTCGCGATGTCGGTGCTGTCCGGCGACTTCCTGACGGCCGACAACCTGCTGAACATCGGCGTCCAGGCGGCCGTCACCGCCATCCTCGCCTTCGGTGTCACCTTCGTGATCGTCTCGGCGGGCATCGACCTGTCGGTCGGTTCGGTGGCGGCCCTGTCGGCGACCGTGCTGGCGTGGAGCGCCACGTCGGAGGGCGTACCGGTCCCGATAGCCGTCCTCCTCGCGGTCGTCACCGGTATCGCGTGCGGTCTCGTCAACGGCTTCCTCGTCTCCTACGGGAAGCTGCCGCCGTTCATCGCGACGCTCGCGATGCTGTCGGTGGGGCGCGGTCTGTCGCTGGTGATCTCGCAGGGCAGCCCGATCGCGTTCCCGGAGTCGGTGTCGCACCTGGGTGACAACCTGGGTGGCTGGCTGCCCGTGCCGGTGCTGGTGATGGTCGTCATGGGGCTCGTCACCGCCGTGATCCTGGGCCGTACGTACATCGGGCGGGCCATGTACGCGATCGGCGGCAACGAGGAGGCGGCCCGGCTGTCCGGCCTGCGGGTGAAGCGGCAGAAGCTCGTCATCTACGCCCTGTCCGGGCTGTTCGCGGCCGCGGCGGGCATCGTGCTTGCCTCCCGGCTGTCGTCCGCGCAGCCGCAGGCCGCGCAGGGCTACGAGCTGGACGCGATCGCGGCGGTCGTCATCGGCGGCGCCTCGCTGGCCGGCGGCACGGGCAAGGCGTCGGGGACGCTGATCGGCGCGCTGATCCTCGCGGTGCTGCGCAACGGCCTCAACCTGCTGTCGGTGTCGGCGTTCTGGCAGCAGGTCGTCATCGGTGTCGTGATCGCGCTGGCGGTGCTCCTCGACACGGTCCGCCGGAAGGCCGGGGCGACCCCGGTGGCCGCCGGGGCCGGTGGCTCGGGCGACCGGCGCAGGCAGGCGGTGACGTACGTGCTCGCCGCGGTGGTCGCGACGGCGGTCGTGGGCGCGACGTCCTTCCTGCACGGCGGTTCGTCGGCGGCCAAGAGCCAGAAGATCGGGCTGTCGCTGTCCACGCTGAACAACCCCTTCTTCGTGCAGATCCGCGCCGGCGCGCAGGACGAGGCGAAGAAGCTGGGCGTCGACCTGTCCGTGACGGACGCGCAGAACGACGCCTCGCAGCAGGCCAACCAGTTGCAGAACTTCACCAGTGAAGGTCTCGGCACGATCATCGTGAACCCGGTGGACTCCGACGCGGTGACCCCGGCGGCGAAGGCCGTGAACAAGGCGGACATCCCCCTGGTGGCGGTCGACCGGGCGGTCAACGGCGCGGACACGGCCGCGCTCGTCGCCTCCGACAACGTCAGCGGCGGGAAGCTGGCCGCCGAGGCGCTCGCGGAGAAGCTGGGCGGCAAGGGCGAGATCGTCATCCTCCAGGGCCAGGCGGGCACCTCCGCGAGCCGGGAGCGCGGCGCGGGCTTCGCCGAGGGACTGAAGGCGTACCCGGGCATCAAGGTCCTCGCCAAGCAGCCCGCCGACTGGGACCGCACCAAGGGCCTCGACGTGATGACGAACCTCCTCCAGGCCAACCCCGACGTCGACGGTGTCTTCGCGGAGAACGACGAGATGGCGCTCGGCGCGATCAAGGCGCTCGGCGCCAAGGCCGGGAAGTCCGTCCAGGTCATCGGCTTCGACGGCACCGCCGACGGGCTGAAGGCCGTCGAGGGCGGCACGCTGTACGCGTCGGTCGCGCAGCAGCCCGCGGAACTCGGCAGGATCGCGGTGCGCAACGCGGTGCAGGCCGCGGAGGGCGAGAAGGTGAAGAAGTCGGTGATGGTGCCGGTGAAGGTGGTCACGTCCAAGAACGTGGCCGAGTTCGCCGGCTGACACGACGCGGTGGCCGGACGGGGAGCACGCTGCCCCGTCCGGCCGCCTCGGCATTTCCGCCCGGCGGCGCGACCGGCCGCCGGGCGGCTCCAACCCAGCACAGGGAGATGCTTCATGTACGACTACGACCTCCTGGTCGTGGGATCGGCCAACGCCGACCTGGTGATCGGTGTCGAGCGGCGGCCGGGGGCCGGTGAGACGGTGCTCGGCTCCGACCTGGCCGTGCATCCGGGCGGCAAGGGCGCCAACCAGGCGGTGGCGGCGGCCCGGCTCGGGGCTCGCACGGCACTGCTGGCGCGGGTCGGCGACGACGGCAACGGCCGGCTGCTGCTCGACTCGCAGCGCGAGGCGGGGGTCGACACGGCGGGGGTGCTGGTCGGCGGGGCGCCCACCGGGGTGGCCCTGATCACCGTGGACCCGACGGGCGACAACAGCATCGTCGTGTCCCCCGGCGCCAACGGGAGGCTGACCCCCGAGGACGTCCGGGCCGCGGACCCGCTGCTCCGGCGCTCCCGGGTGGTGTCGGCGCAGCTGGAGATCCCGCTGGAGACGGTGGTCGAGGTCGTACGGCGGCTGCCGGAGGGCACGCGGTTCGTGCTGAACCCGTCGCCGCCGCGGGAGTTGCCCGGGGAGGTGCTGGCGGCCTGTGATCCGCTGATCGTCAACGAGCACGAGGCGCGGGTCATCGCCGGGGGCGAGCTGGCGGGGTCGCCGGAGGACTGGGCGCGGGCGCTGCTGGCACTCGGGCCGCGCTCTGTGGTGGTGACGCTGGGCGCGGAGGGCGCGCTGGTCGCGACCGCCGAGGGCACCGCTCGGGTGGCGGCCGTGAAGGTGGCTGCCGTGGACACCACGGGTGCCGGTGACGCGTTCACGGCTGCGCTGGCGTGGAGGCTCGGATCGGGCGAGGAGCCGGTACAGGCCGCCGCGTACGCGGCGCGGGTCGGGGCGGTGGCGGTCACCAGGGCCGGGGCGCAGGTGTCCTTCCCGACGGCTGAGGAGGTCGTCGCGCTGGAGGGTGGGGGGCGGTGAAGCGGGCCGGGATACTCAACCGTCATCTGGCCGGGGCGCTCGCGGAACTGGGGCACGGGCACGGGGTGCTGGTGTGCGACGCGGGGATGCCGGTGCCGCGGGGGCCTCGCGTGGTGGACCTCGCGTTCCGGGCGGGGGTGCCGTCGTTCGCCGAGGTGCTGGACGGGCTGCTCGACGAGCTCGTGGTCGAGGGCGCGACCGCCGCGCACGAGGTCCGGGACGCCAATCCGGAGGCGGCGGCCCTGCTGGCCGGCCGTTTCGCCGGGCTGGAGCTGGTCCCCCACGAGCGGCTGAAGGAGCTGTCGGCGGACGCGCGGCTGGTCGTACGGACCGGGGAGGCGCGGCCGTACGCGAATGTGCTGCTGCGCTGCGGGGTGTTCTTCTGAGCGGGGCACTCCGCCGAAGGGCCGTACACGTTTCGAGGGGCCCGGTCGACGACCGGGCCCCTCGGCTTTCCCCTCCCCCGCCAGAACCCCCGCGATCCCCCCAGATCCCCCTCCAGAAGTCCTGACACCGAGTACGACCCGCGGGGCGGGGTGAGGGTTGCACGGGCTCCTGAAGTTTTTTCGGCACGCCGATGGCCCCCCCTGCCCGAATGCGGAGTGAGTGCTCACTCATTGACGGAGTGAGCACTCACTCCGTACTCTCGGAGTCATGACAGCACCGAAGGAAAGCCAGACCACGCGCCGCCGCGCTCCCGGCATGTCGCCGGAGGAGCGGCGCGCGATGATCATCCAGACCACGATCCCGCTGATCGCCGAGTACGGCGCCGCGGTGACCACCGCGAAGGTCGCCCGCGCCGCGGGCATCGGCGAGGGCACGATCTTCCGGGTCTTCGCCGACAAGGACGAGTTGCTGCAGGCCTGCCTGGCGGAGGCGCTCTCCCCCGAGCACGCGGTTCGCGAACTCGGCGCGATCGAGATCTCCCAGCCGCTGCCCGACCGGCTCGCGGAGGCCGCCCAGGCGCTTCAGGCGCACCTGGCCCGCATGGGTGCGATCGCCGGCTCGCTGCACGCCTCCGGGCACCGCGGCGGCAAGCACCCCGGCACGGTGCGCGGGGCGGGGCGCGACGAGTCGACGACCCGGATCCGCGCGGCCCTCGCGGAGCTGCTGGAGCCCGACAGGGCCGCGCTGCGCCGGCCGCCGGAGCAGATCGCGGCCCTCTTCTTCGGGTTGCTCTTCACCCAGCCGCACCTGGAGGACGAGCCGGAGATGAGCACCCAGGAGCTGGTGGAGGTCTTCCTGCACGGCGCGCTGGCGGGGGGCGCCAAGTGAGCACGCGGGGACGGCGCTTGACGACTTCGGGCCTCGCGGCCGTGGCGCCCGTCCTGGTGTGGCTGGTCGCGGACCCGGTCCTGGGGCACCGGCTGCGGATCACCGACGGCGAGCGGACGCTCGACATCGGCGCGGCGCCGGTGGCGTCGGTCGCGTTACTGGCGGCCCTCGCAGGCTGGGGGCTGCTGGCCGCGCTGGAGCGGTTCGGAGTACGGCGCGCCCGCGCCGTCTGGACCGGAGTGGCCGTCGCCGTACTGGCCGTGTCCTTCCTGCCGTTGACCGGCGACGGCATGGACGGCGGCACCCGGGCCGCGCTGGCCCTGATGCACCTGGCTGTGGCGGCGGCGCTGATCCCGGGCCTGCCCGCGAGGGACGCCGCCGCGGCTCCGCCGGCACCGACTGCGCCGCCGACGGGAACCTAGTGCCGCAACAGGCACCAGTGCGGCGGCTCAGCCGGAGCGTCGTGCGGCGGGGCCGACCGCCGCAGTGGCTCCTGGCGGATCGGCCCCACGGAGGGCGCGAGCCAACGCGCCCGCGCCACAGCCCTGTTCGAGTTATGTCCCGATCATGTCACTTCGCGGGCAAGTGCGTTGCGGGTGCAACGGGGTGTGGGGGAGCATGGCGGGGACGTAGGTGACCCAGACACACGGGGGTGGACACGACGTGAAGTTCGACATGGGGTCGACGACTCTGGCGGACCTCGGCAAGAGCACGCTCGGTTCGAGCGACGACCTGGGGACGCTGATCCAGTTGCTGATCAGCGCGGCTGAGCCGCTGGAGGGCAAGTTCAACGGCGCGGGCAAGCTGGCGTTCGACTCGTTCAAGAACCGCGCGGACGAGATCACCGCGGACCTCAACAGCTCGCTCGCCGCGATCCTGGGCGGCCAGTCGGGCATGGACAACGCCTTCGGCACCGGTGACGTGGAGTCCCAGGACAACGCCAACCAGAACATGGGCCTCGCGAACTTCGACGCGGCCCGCTTCGGCGCGCGCTAGCCACCGGCCACCGGCCACCGGCCCGTTCATCGAGAGCCCGAGAGTCACGAGAGCCCACGAGAGCCACAGGGGGACATCAACCATGGGTCAGAACCAGGACCGCCGTTCGTACGACACCGGTGCCTCGGGTGAGGTGCAGACCTCGCTCGGCACCATCGTGGGCCAGCTGGAGCGCGTGCTCAGCGACCGCGACGCCGCGGTGAAGGCCGCGATGACCGACTTCCAGGCCGACGGTGTCTCCGACGACTACCACGGCAAGGAAGAGCGCTGGAAGAAGGCCGCGGGCGAGGTCCGCGAGATCATCCGCCTGGTGCGCACCACACTGGAACAGAACGACGGCACCGCCCAGTCCACGCTGGCCAAGGCCCGCGCGGCGGTCGACCAGATCGGCTGACGCCGGCCGGCGTCCTCCGCGCTGAGCGCGTGAACAGGGAGTGAGGGAAGGCAGCCGTGGCGGCGCAGGATTACGACAGCCAGTTGCTGGAGTCGGTGTCGGTGCGCCGTCGACGGCTGCGCGACGCCCTGCTGTTCGGGGCACAGCGGCAGCGGCGCTCGGTGGACGAACGGATCGGGAAGGTCTTCGCCGGGATCGTCATCGCGGCGGTGTTGTGCGCGGGATGTGTGGGGTGGTCGTTCGTGTCGAACCGCATCATCGGCAAGAGCCCCTACGGGAGTTCGGTACAGCCGTCCGCGACGCCCTCGGCGAGCCCGTCCGGGGCCTCCTCCACCTCTCCGACCAGCACTTCTACCCGGTGATAGGTTCGAACGCGTGATGTCTACGGGGGCCCTGAGCCAGGAGACGACCGGCGGTCGCACGGCACTCAGCCGGGTCACGCTGGTCGGTGAGCGGCGGCGCGTGGATCTCGTGCTGCCGTCGCGGGAACCGGTCGGGCTGCTGCTGCCCGAGGTGATGCGGCTGCTCGACGACCGGGTAGGCGGACAGCCGGAGTTGCGGCATCTCGTCACCGCGGACGGCAGCGCGCTCGCCCACGACAGCACGCTGGAGTCGGCCGGGGTTCCGGACGGCGCCGTACTGCGCCTGGTGCGCGCCGAGGACGCCCCGTCGGCGCCCGTCGTGCACGACGTCACGGACGAGGCCGCCGAGGACCTCGACGCACGCGGCCTGCGCTGGGGCCCGGCCGCACGGCGGGTCACCGCAGGGCTCGCCACGGTCGGCTGGGCCCTGGCCGCCGGCTGGCTGGCACGTGCCGAGTACGCGGCCGGAACCGTCGCGGGCGCACTGCTCGCCGTCGCCGTGGTCGCCGCGCTCACGGGCGCGCTGCTGGGGCGGCTGAGGAAGCTCGGGCTCGCCACGACGCTGATCGCGACGGGCGGGGCGCTGGGCCTGCTCGGCGCCTCGACGCTGGCCGACGCCCAGGACTGGTCCGGCACCGCACGGGTGGCGGCGCTGGCCGGCGCCGGGATCGTCACGCTCGCCCTGCTCGGCCTGTTCAGCCCGCTCGGGCGTGGCGGGCTGGTCGGGGCCGGGGCACTGGCCGGGGCCGCGGTGTGCTGGCTGGGCGTCGCGGCGTTCGTGTCGGGACCGGCGCCGATGGACGAACAGGCCCGTGTGGGCGCCGTCCTCGCCGTCGTCTCCGTGATCGTGCTGGGTCTGCTGCCCCGGCTCGCGCTGATGGCGTCCGGCCTCTCCGGGCTCGACGACCGGCGCTCCGGCGGGGCCTCCGTGAGCCGCTACCAGGTGGCGGCCGCGCTCACGGCCACCCACCGGGGGCTGGTGCTCGCGACGGTGACGACGGCCGTGTCGGCCACCGCCGCCGGGGTGTTCGCGCTGCGCGCGCCCACCAAGTGGACCCTCCTGCTGGCCGTCGTCACCATGGTCGTCCTCGCGCTGCGTTCCCGGGCGTTCCCCCTGGTCGCGGAGGTCGTGGTGCTGCTGGGCGCGGCCGCGGTGCTCGCGGTGCGGCTGGTCGCGGTCTGGGTGGACCGGTCCGGCGACGCGGCCGGTCCGCTCGCCGTGCTCGTGCTGCTGGCCGCACTGCCGCTGCTGGTGCTCGCCGTGCAGCCCGCGGAGCATGTCCGGGTCCGGCTCCGGCGCCTCGGCGACACACTGGAGTCCATCGGCGTCATCACCCTGTTCCCGCTGCTCATCGGGGTGTTCGGCGTGTACGGGCGACTGCTCGACACCTTCGCTTAGGAGCTGGGGGCGCACATGGCGCAGGCAGGGGACTGGCAGCGGGACGTGCTGCGCGAACTGCGACAGGAGGGCGCGGCGTCGAACGCGGGCGCCGGTGCCGCGTCCGGTTCGGGACCGTCCGGGGCCGATGCCGCGCCGGGCACCGCGGGTACGCCCGCCGGCACCGCGCGGCGGGCCGAGCCGACGCTCCGGTTGGTGCGCTCGGTCCCGTCCGGGCCGGCCGAGGAGGACGGCGGCGACAGGACGGGACAGGCGGTGCCGGGGCGGCCTGAGGCGGTGCAGCCGGAGGCGGCAGGGCCGGGGCCGGTGCAGCCGGAGGCGGCAGGGCCGGGGCCGGTGCAGCCGGAGGCGGCAGGGCCAGGACCCGTGCCACCAGGGTCCGTACAGCCGGGACCCGTGCAGGGCGTGCCCGTGCAGGGCGTGCCCGTGCAGGGCGTGCCCGTGCAGGGCGTGCCCGTGCAGGGCGTGCCCGTGCAGGGCGTGCCCGTGCAGCCTCTTCCCGGGCACCCGGTGCCGGTGCAGCACGCAGCCGTCGAGCCACAGCCGCGGCCCCGGCCGATGCCGGGGGCGCCCGTGCACCCGGCGCCCGTACAGCCCACGCCCGGTGTCCGGCCACAGGTTCAGCTCGGGCCTCGGGAGCCCGGCCCCGGCGTGGACCCCCGCGTCGACGTCCCCCGGGCGTCCGCGCAGCCGCCGGGCCTGCCCGAGCAGCCCGGCGACCCCCGCCCCGCCCCCCGCACCACACCCCCGGCCCCGCCGACGCCGCGCGGCTCCCGGGTGCCGCAGTCCCCGGCGCACACACCGGAGTCGGTGCCGACCATCGATCCCCGGCTGGCGCATGCGCTGGGGCGGCCGCAGCACGGGGACTCCGTGGCCCGGCGTACGGGGCGTTCGATCAAGAAGCTGACGGCGTCCGCCGCGCAGGATGTGGCGGAGGAGACGCGGATCGCACAGGAGTTGCAGCAGCCGGTGACGACGGGGCGGGTGATCGCCGTGACGTCGATCCGCGGCGGCGTCGGCAAGTCGACGGTGGCCGCGCTGCTGGGGCGGACGTTCAACCACTACCGGCACGACCCGGTGCTCACCCTGGAGGCGGACGCCGCGCTCGGCACGCTGCCGGTGCGGATGGGCGCCGACTCGGTGCGCTGGGCGGCGGCCGACCTCGCGCGGATCCTCAACCCGGCGATGCAGCTCACCGACGTCACCGGCTATCTGGTGCCCGTGTCGGACGGCGGCTGGCTGCTGCCCGCCAGTCAGGGCCGGGTCGGCGCCCCGCTGGACATCCGGACGTACCGCACGGTGACCCTCGCGCTGCGGCGCTACTTCGCGGTGACCGTCGTGGACTGCGAGACGCTGCCGGGCGAGGTGGCGCGTACGGCGATGGACACGGCGCACGCACGCGTGGTCGTCGCCCCGATGACCGCCGAGGGCGTCAACGGCACCCGGCAGGTCCTGGACTGGCTGGGCCGGTTGCCGCACTCCGCGCTCGCCTCGACGGTCGTGGCGCTCACCGCCAACTCGCCCGACGTCACCCTGGACCGGAAGACGGCGGTCGCGCACCTGAAGGAGTCCGGCGTCCACGTCGTCACCGTCCCCTACGACCGGCACCTCGCCCAGGGCGGCCCCATCCGCACCGCCCTGCTGGGCCAGGCCACGCGGGAGGCGGCCGTGACGCTGGCGGCGGAGGCGATGACCCGGGCGGTGAGGATGCGATGAGCGGCCGGCCCGGCACCGCGTCGTCCGACCGCCCTCACGGCACCGCTCTGTACGACCACCCATGGGAAGAAGGGGTCCGTCCGTGACCCAGCAGTTGGTCCACCGGCCCGCGCGCAGCACCCGCCCGCTCGGCGCGGCCGAACCCCGCACGATCGAGCCGCCGCCGAACCTCCCGGAGGGCAAGGCGGGCTCGGCGGCGACGGCGCTGCTGCCGATGGCGGGTGTCATGGGCTCCGTCGTGATGATGACCGTGATCCGCAGCAGCCAGTTCGCGGCGCTCGGCGCGGTCGTACTGGTCTTCGCGCTGCTCGGCGCGGTGGCCCTCTTCCTGTCGCAGCGCGGCAAGGCGCAGCGCACCCGGCGTACGCAGCGGGAGCGGTACCTGGAGTATCTGGAGGAGCTGCGCGAGGAGCTGGGGGCCGAGGAGCGCGAGCGGCGGACGCTGGCGAGGGTGCTGAATCCGCCTCCGGAGGCCCTCTACGACCTGGTGCGTGATCCCGCGCGGCTGTGGGAGCGCAGGCGGCGGGACGCGGACTTCCTGCGGGTGCGGGTAGGCACCGGCGACGTACCGGTGGCGGAGCTGGCCATCGGGCAGAACCAGGGCGGTGTGATGACTCCGCCGGACCCGTTCATGCTGAACGAGGCGCGTGCCCTGCTGGCCCGCTACTCGGTCGCCAACGACTGCCCGGTCACCGTCCCGTTGGACCGCGCCGGCAACGTCAGCATCGTCGGCGACCGGGAGGGCGTGCTGCGGGTGGCGAGGGCGCTCCTCGTCCAGGTCGCCGTGACGCACGCCCCGGACGACGTGGCCCTGGCGCTCGGCGTCCCCGGGGAGCGGCTGTCCGACTGGGAGTGGGCGAAGTGGCTGCCTCATGTGCTGGACGGCCAGGAGCACGACGGGCCGGTGGCCGCCCGGCGGATCGCGCCGAGCCTGCCGCAGCTGGCCCGGCACTTCCGCCATGAGCTGGGGCGGCGCGCCTCCTACGCGGCGGAGGTCCGCCGGGGGCTGGCCGACCGGGGCGCCCTGCGGCTGGCGTCACGCATGCTGGTGGTGAGCGACGAGTACGGGGAGACGGCCGCCGAACTGCCGCTGCCGGACACGGCGGTGGGGCTCAGCGACATGGGAGTCACCGTGCTGCACCTGCTGGAGCGGCAGGTGCACGAGCCGGACCAGGTGTCGGTGCGGATCACCGTGCGGGGCGACCAGGTCGAGGTCGAGGACCTCCGGGAGGGCCACGCGGTCGCGCAGGGCTCCTCCGACGACGTGACCGCCGCCGGGGCCGAGGGCCTCGCCCGGCTGCTCGCGCCGCTGAGGCTGTCGGCCGAGTCGGCGGCCGAGGGCACCCCGGTCACCGGGCCCGTCGACTTCCCCGTACTGCTCGGCGTGGACGACCCGGCGGTGCCGGACCTGGACCGGCTGTGGGCGCCGCGCGGCGAGCGGGAGTTCCTGCGCGTGCCGATCGGCCTGACGGACCGTCATGAGCCGGTGCTGCTCGACCTGAAGGAGTCGTCCGAGCTGGGCATGGGCCCGCACGGACTGTGCGTGGGCGCGACCGGTTCCGGCAAGAGCGAGCTGCTGCGCACCCTGGTACTGGCGCTCGCCGCCACCCACCCTCCCGAGGACCTCGCGCTCGTCCTGGTCGACTACAAGGGCGGCGCGACCTTCGCCCCGTTCACCGGACTCCCGCACGTGGCCGGGGTGATCACCAACCTGGAGAACCAGGCGGGGCTCGTCGAGCGGGTGCACTCCAGCCTCGCCGGAGAGGTCAAGCGGCGGCAGCAGGTGCTGAAGGACGCGGGGAACGTCGCCGACATCGGCCACTACGCGGCCCTGCGGGGCAGCAGCCGCCCGGACCTCGAACCGCTGCCGCACCTCTTCGTGGTGATCGACGAGTTCGGCGAACTGCTCACCGCCAAACCGGACTTCATCGACCTGTTCCTCTCCATAGGCCGCATCGGCCGCTCCATCGGCGTCCATCTGCTGCTGTCCAGCCAGCGCATCGAGGGCGGCAAGCTCAAGGGCCTGGACACCTATCTGTCGTACCGGCTGGGCCTCAGGACTTTCTCCGCCGACGAGTCGCGGACCGTGCTCGACACCACCGACGCCTTCCATCTGCCGCCGCTGCCGGGCTTCGGCTACCTCAAGGTGGACACCTCGACGTACGAACGGTTCAAGGCGGGGTACGTGTCCGGCGCGTACCGGGGGCCGGCGCTCGCCGCGCGGGAGGACGACGAGACGCCACTCGTGTGGCCCTACCCGGCGTACAACGCGCCGGACGGCGCGCCCGCCCCGGGCGCCGCGCCCGAGGAGCCCAAGGCGACCAAGCGGGAGACCGGGCCGACGGTGATGTCGGTGATGGTCGACCGGCTCGCCGGGGCGGCGCGGCCGGTGCGGCGGATCTGGCTGCCGCCGCTGCCCGACGCGATCACGCTGGACGCGGCGGCCGGGCCCGTCCAGGTGGACGAGCGCGGGCTGCGACTGGCCGCCCGGCAGGGGCCGTTGCGGGTGCCGCTCGGGGTGCTGGACGACCCGGCCAGGCAGTGGCAGGGCCACTGGGTGCTCGATCTGACGGTGGCGGGCGGACACGCGGCCGTGATCGGCGGCCCGCAGTCCGGCAAGACGACGCTGCTGCGGACCCTCGCGCTGTCGCTCGCGGCGACCCACACACCCGCCGAGGTCGCCCTCTACGGCCTCGACCTGGTCGGCGGCGGACTGTCCGCACTGGCCGGGCTGCCGCACGTCGGGGGGATCGCCGGGCGGGCCGACCGGGAGCGGGCGGCGCGGACGGTCGCCGAGGTGCGGACGATGCTGATCGAGCGCGAGGAACTGTTCCGCGAGCACGGCATCGACTCCGTCGACCAGCTGCGGCACCTGCGCGCCCAGGGCAGGCTGCGGGAACTGGGCTCCACCGACATCGTGCTGCTCATCGACGGGTTCGGCGCGCTGCGCGACGAGTTCGCCGAGCTGGACGACACGGTCGTCGACCTCCTGAAGCGGGGCGGCGGCTACGGCATCCACGTCGTCGGCGGCATGCTCCGCTGGAACGACGTGCGGATCGCGACGCAGTCCATGTTCGGCACCCGGATCGAGCTGCGGCTCAACGACCCGAGCGATTCGAGCGTCGACCGCAAGCTCTCCCAGACCCTGTCGCCGGACACCCCGGGGCGGGTCCTCACCGACGGCAAGCTGTTCGCTCAGGTGGCGCTGCCGCGCCTGGACGGGAGGCCGTCGACGGGCGACCTCGGTCCGGCACTGGAGGACGCGGCCCGTACGATCCGCTCCACCTGGCACGGCGAACTGGCAGCGCCCGTCAGGGTGTTGCCGACCCGGCTGCCCGCCGGCCGGCTGCCTTCACCGGTCGCCGAGCCGGGCCGGGTCCCGATCGGCGTCGACCAGGACGCCCTCGCCCCCGTACTCCTCGACCTCTTCGGCTCCGACCAGCATCTGCTGGTCCTCGGCGACAACGAGTGCGGCAAGACGAACCTGTTGAAGCTGGTCGTCGGCCAACTGGTGGAGCGGTACTCGGACGAGGAGCTGGTCTTCGGCGTCTTCGACCCCCGGCGCGGACTGCGGGGCGTGGTCCCGGAGCCGTACCGGGGCGGTTACGCGCACAACGCGAAGCTCGCGGCCGGGCTGGCGTCGGGCATCGCGACCGAGCTGGAGAAGCGGATGCCGGAGACCGCGGACCCGGACGCGGTGACCGACGAGCCCGCCTTCGAGGGGCCGCGCATCGTGATCCTGGTCGACGACTACGACATCCTCACCACGGCCGGGCAGCAGCCGCTGTCGCCGTTCCTGCCGTATGTGTCGTCGGCGCAGGACATCGGCCTGCACTTCGTGATCACCCGGCGGACCGCGGGCGCCTCGCGGGCCGTCTACGAGCCGCTGCTCCAGACGCTCCGCGAGACCGGGACGGCCGCCCTGCTGATGACCGGCGAGCGGAGCGAGGGCCAGCTCTTCCCCGGCCTGTACCCGTCCGCGCAGCCGCCGGGCCGGGGCACGCTGGTGCGCCGGGGCCGCGCCCACCAGCTGATCCAGACCGCGCTGTCCGGCGAGGAGGCCGACCCCAGGTGACGACTCAGCCGGGACGGCACACGCCCACGACGGCCCGGCCGGGATCGCACCCGCCCGTGTCCGCCCGGCCGGGATCGCACCCGCCCGTGCACGCCCAGTCAGGACGGACCCCCATGACCACCGAGAAGGACCTCACATGACCAAGGACGTCATCGCGCTCACCCCGACGATGCCCAACGTCTGGGCGCTCATGGCGAGTCTGTACGCGGGCGGCTCCGACCTGGACCTGTCGGCGGCGGCCGACGGAGCGGTCGTCCAGCTGCACGGTCCCGGCGGACGCCCCCTGGTGTCCGTGGAGTCCCCGCTGCTGGTGCAGGTGCCGGGCGAGGCGGAGCGGCTGCTCGGGCAGCGTGTCCAGGCCCCGTACTGGTGGACGGAGGCACGGGCGTCCACGGCCGTACCGGAGGCGGAGAAGCTGGCCGGGGCGGTGTGCGGCCGGCTCACCGCGCTGCTGGGCGGCACCACGTGGCCGGCCGGGGCCGCGAGCACGGAGGCCGTCGATGTGTCCGCCGTGCCGTCGGCGGGGTCCGGGCAGCCCGCCGTGGACGTCGTCACGGAGAACGCGGCGGTCGTCCTCATCGACCGCCCGGTGGTCGCCCTCACCAGCTGGCTCGCCGAGATCATGCGGACGACCGTCGCCTCCCGGCGGTCCCTGCAGATCGTCACCCCGCCCCGGGTCCGTCTGAGCGCCCCCGCCCGGACGACGCTGGCCCGCGTCCCCAACCGGTGGGTCGTGCAGGACCCGGAGTGCGGCTACTACGACGGCCTGTCGGGAGCGGTGCTGCGCTGGCGGGACGGGGCCTTCTCGCCCGCGCTGTCGGAGGACGGCCGGGCCACGGTGGCCGCCGCGTTCACCCGCCGTACCGGGGAGGCGCCGGGCCGCCGGCTGATCGTCGCGATCCGTACGGCGCACCGGCCCGACGAGCGGCTGCTGCTGGGCGGCGCGCTGGAGACCGCGTGGGAGACCCTGACCGGCTCGGTGCCCGGCGGCTGGGGCACGGCTGAGCCCGTCAACCTGCCTTGGTCGCCACGCCAGTTGACGGACCTGGCCCGGGAGCGGATGCCCGAGCCGTCGCAGCTGGTCGTGGTGGGCCGACCCGAGCGTCCGGCCGTCGCGACGATGCGGGTGACCCGGACGCCGAGGGGCGTGGAGGAGGACGTGGTCCTGACCGTCGGGTACGCGGAGGGCGAGAAGCCGCCCCTGGACCGCGTACGGGCGCTGGCGGAGGAGCTGGTCACGGAGCACTCCCTGGTGACCATGCTGACGTCCGTGCAGGCGGCCCCCGCCGACCTCACCACCGCGCCCCGTCTGGAGGGGCCGCCCGTCCCGGCCGCCTTCACCCTGGGCCCGGACGACGTGCGGGCCGTCGGCCTCGACCACGCCCGCCGGCCGCCGCTCGACCTGAGCCCCTCGGAGCTCGGCCCGACGTCCCGCCCGGCGCTGCACTACCCCCTGGGCGACGGGGAGGACCCGGCGGCCTGGGGACGGTTCCAGCAGCTCACGACCCATCTCCGGAGCGATCGTTCCCAGCCATCCACACCTGCTCAAGGGCGGTGACTCGCGTCACGTACACAATGACCATTACGAGCAGTACGAGCACTGACGGGTGAGGGATTTACCGGCCTGACCTGGGTCTCTAACCTCCCGGCAACAGCTGCCAGCAGGCACGCGCCAGGAGGAGAACCATGGCCAGATCCAGCCACTTCGGCACCGGACACATCGCCGTCACCGGCACGGCATCCACGTACCGGCGTCCCGTCCGGCGCCCCTTGGCGGCCGCGGTCGCCGCGACCCTCGCGCTCGGCACCCTGGCCGCCTGCGGCGGTGGGGAGAGCGACGCGCCGAAGGTCGCGGAGAACAAGATCTCCGCAGGCAAGGTGCCGGACTACTACCCGGCGGACTACTCCGACCTGATCGAGGCGGCGGAGAAGGAGGGCGGCAAGCTCACCGTCTACTCGAACCTCGGCGACGAGAACATGGCGCCGATCGTCCGGGACTTCAAGAAGAAGTACGGCTTCATCAAGACCGTCTCCGTCAACGAGCTCGACAGCGACGAGCTGTTCCAGAAGACCCTCTCCGAGAACGCGGCCGGGTCCTCCCCGGCGGACGTGCTGATCTCCAGCGCGGCGACCGCGTGGGCGGACTTCTCGGCCCGCAAGGGCACGGTCCTGGAGTACGAGTCGCCGGAGCTGAAGGAGCTGGGCGACAGCGCGCAGCTGCTGCCGAGCGTGTACTCGATGTCACAGGACCCGATGACCATCGCGTACAACACCTCGCTCATGGAGAAGCCGCCGACCACCCTGACGGACTTCGCGGACATCCTCACGTCCGACGAGGACACGTTCAAGAACAAGGTCACGGTCCGCGACCCGGAGGGCTCGTTCGGCTTCACGGTCACGCGGGCGCTCACCGAGGGCAACCCGGAGGCGTGGGACGACCTGAAGCGGATCCTCCCGCTGACCCGCCCGGAGACCTCCTCCGGCACCCAGCTGGAGAAGATCGTGTCCGGTGAGTACTCGGCCGGCTTCCTGATCAGCGCCTCCCCCGCGTACCCGGTGGTCGAGGACAGCGCCGGCCTGGTGAAGATCGTCTTCCCGAAGGACGGCACGGTCGTGCTGCCGCGCGGCATCGGTATCGCCGCCGAGGCCCCGCACCCGGCGACCTCGAAGCTCTTCCTGGACTTCGCCCTCTCCGACGAGGGGCAGCGCGCGGTCGCCGAGGGCGGTCTGGCCTCGTACCGCGAGGGCGTGAAGGGCGAGGGCCTGCACACCTACCAGGAGGTCGTCGACGCGGTCGGCGAGGAGAACATCATCCACGTCAAGTACGAGCCGGTCGCCAAGGACGACGCCGCGGCCTGGCTGGAGCGCTTCGACGGACTCCGCAAGTAGGCAGTGGTCAGGGACGATCGGAGTCAGAGCAGATGTCAACCCTCACCCAGCCACCCCGGACACCGGCCGGAGCGTCACCCGCGGAGACGTTCGAGCCTCCGCGCTACCGCCGCCCCCTCGGCATCGGTCGGGACACGGTGGTCCAGTACGCGGTCCTGGCGTTCCTCGCCGTACTGGTGCTGGCCCCGATCGTCCCGACCCTGTACCAGAGCATCCGCAACCGCCCGCTCTACGAGGCGGGCGGCGCCTTCACCCTCAGCGGCTACACCGACCTGTTCACCAAGGCGGGGTTCGGTGAAGTCGCCCTGAACACGCTGCTGTTCGCCTCGCTGACCACGGTCCTGAGCCTCGCCATCGCCATCCCCATGGCGATCGTGGTGGTCCGTACGAAGCTGCCGGGCGGCCGGCTGATCGCGCTGGCGATGCAGTGGCCCTTCTTCATCTCGTCGCTGATCCTGGGCTTCGGCTGGATCATCATGTACGGCCCGGCCGGTTTCGTCAGCGTCAAGGTCCAGCAGGTCTTCGGCTCCGTGCCGTGGAACCTGTACTCGATCCCCGGTATGGCGCTCACCGAGGCCGTGGCGCTCGCGCCGATCGCGTACGTCTTCTGCGCCAACGCCCTGCGCCAGTCGGACGCCTCGCTGGAGTCGGCCGCCCAGGTCTGCGGGGCGGGCCCCTTCCGCATCCTCGCCCAGGTGATCGTGCCGCTGCTGCGGCCGCCGATCGTCTACAGCGCGATCCTCGTCTTCTCCGTGTCCATCGAGACGCTGAGCGTGCCGCTGCTGTACGGCCAGCCCGTCGACATCGACGTGTTCTCGACGTTCCTCTACCACAACGGACTTCAGTCGGTGGACCCCGACTACACGATGCTGGGTGCCGCCTCCACGGTCATCCTCGTCGTCACCCTGAGCCTGGTCGCCGTCCAGGCGAAGCTGCTGAAGGACGCGGCCCGGTTCGTCTCCGTGCGCGGCAAGGTCACCCGCCCGCGCAAGCTGGACCTGGGCTGGCTGAAGTGGGTGAGCATCGCCTTCATCTGGCTGTACGTCGTCGTCGGCGCCCTGATCCCGATCGCCGGCCTGGTGATGCGGTCCTTCACCCTCGTCTTCACCCCGCTCCAGTCGCCGTTCAGGACGGTGACGACGAAGAACTACGAGCTGGTCTTCGACTCCGACAACTATGTGCAGTCCCTGTGGAACAGCCTGATCGTGGCCGGGGTCGGCTCGGTGGTCGTGTCCGCCCTCGCCGTGTTCGCGGTGATGGTCGCGAGGCGGTCGACCTTCCGCTGGGGCCGGGCGGTGGAGTACCTGGCCCTCATCCCGCAGTCCCTGCCCGGCATCATCATCGGCATCGGCTTCTTCTGGGCCTTCGCGCTCGCCCCGTTCGGCATGGGGTCCGTCCTCCAGGGCACGGTCTACGCCGTCATCATCGCCTTCGGCATGCGGGCCCTGCCCAGCGCGTTCGGCTCGGTCGCCCCCGCGATCATGCAGATCGGCGGTGAGCTGGACAACGCGGCCCGCGTCTCCGGCGCCGACTGGCTGATGACCTTCTTCCGGGTCCTGCGGGCCCTGATCACCCCGGCGTTCGCCGGAGCGCTGGTGCTCACCTTCGTGATCATGCTCAAGGAGTACTCCCCGGCCGTCTTCCTCAGCTCGGCCGACAACAACATCCTCGGCACCACCATGCTCAGCCTGTGGACACAGGGCAGGGCCGGGTCCGTCGCCGCACTGGCCACCCTCCAGATCGGCATCACCGCTGTCTTCGTCGCCCTGGCGGGACTGCTCATGAAGGGAAAGCACCATGCCTGAGGTGACCGTCAGGAACCTGGCGAAGACGTTCGGCGACAACTCCGTCCTGCGCGACGTCACCTTCACCATCAAGGACGGCGAGTTCTTCACGCTGCTCGGCGCGAGCGGCTGCGGCAAGTCGACCACGCTGAACTGCATCGCGGGACTCGAGCAGCCGACGGAGGGCTCGATCTCGGTGGGTGGGAAGCCCTTCGTGGACGCGTCGGCCGGCGTGTTCCTCCCGCCCGAGGAACGCAACCTCGGCATGGTCTTCCAGTCGTACGCGCTGTGGCCGCACATGACGATCGCGAAGAACCTGGCCCTCCCGCTCACCATCCGCAAGGTGCCCAAGGACCGGCAGAAGACCCTCATCCACGACGCGTTGGACAAGGTGGGCCTCGCGAACCTGGCGGGCCGCTACCCGCACCAGCTGTCGGGCGGCCAGCAGCAACGCGTGGCGCTGGCACGTGCGTTGGTGTACTCGCCGACGGTCCTGCTGCTCGACGAGCCGCTGTCGAACCTGGACGCGAAACTCCGCGAACAGGCCCGCGCCTGGCTGAAGCGGCTCCAGGAGGAGCTGGGCATCACCACGGTGTACGTCACGCACGACCAGGACGAGGCCCTGGCGCTGAGCGACCGGATCGCCGTGATGGAGGGCGGCAACATGATCCAGATCGGCACGCCGCACGAGATCTACGAACGTCCGGCCGCGCCCGCGGTGGCGGCGTTCGTGGGCCGCTGCAACTTCCTGACCGGCAAGGTGGTCTCGCTCGACGGCACCCGGCACGGTGTGCGCCTCGACGCGAGCGGTGAGACGGTGCGGGTCGACAGCGAACGCCCGGTCGCGGTCGGCGAGTCGGTCACGGTGGCGGTCCGCCCCGAACGGCTGGAGGTCGTGGCCTCCGCCGAGACCCCGGCGGGCGTGAACAGGCTCGACACCGAGGTCATCACCAGCTCCTACGTCGGCTCCCGCTACGAGTACGACGTCCGCCTCGGCGACCAGGTCGTCCAGGTCCTCAGCGGCAACGGGGGCCTGTCGGGCGAGGTGGCGCTGGTCTTCGAACCGGGGCAGGCGCTGCTCTACCCGGACAAGGTGGAGTTGTCGGCGGACGAGAGGGACCTGCTGACGGTCGCCTAGCGGCCCCCACCTCCCCTCCCCCTCCCGGTCCCCGGGGGCCGCCTCCCCGGTCCCCGGGGACACCGCCTCCGTACCCCCGCGTCAGGCATCAGGCCGTCAGGCGTCAGGCGTCAGGCGTCAGGCGTCAGGCGTCAGGCGTCAGGCGGAGGGTGACGGCGACCGTCGCGGGGGCGCCGGCGGTCGGGGCGGGGATCGTGACATGGGCGCTCGCCGTGCCGGCGAGGGTGGCGGCGTCGGCGTCCGTACGGCACACGACGGTGTACGTCCCCGCCAGGGGAGCCGTCATGGCGAAACGGCCCTGGGCGTCGGTCAGGGCCGCGATGTCGGGCAGCGGGCCGGGGCCGTCCGCGAGGACGACACGCGCGCCGCCCGCGGGGGCCCCCGAGGCGTCGGTGACGACGCCTCGGATCACTCCTGCGGGCGCTTGATGTGCGTTCATGCCTTCCAGGCCGTGAAGTTGTTGGCGACGGCGGTGGTGATACGGGTACCCGAGTTCACCCGGGCGCCGCCGTACGCGTGGACGGCGACTCCGTAGCGGCCGCCATTGTAGAAGCGGTAGACCGCGCTGCCGCTCTGGCCGCCGTAGGTGTCGATGTCGTAGTACACCTTGCGCGGACCCACCGAGTCGATGCGCCGGGCGTCATACCAGAGGGTGCCGTACGGCTTGTCCGCCGGGTAGCCGGCGATGTTGCCCGTGGTCTGGAGCAGTTCGCCGTCGGACCACACGCCGTAGCCGAACCAGCCGGTGGCGTTGCCGGCGTTGCTGGGCAGGATGATCGCCCCGTAGTCGTACTCGTGGTTCCCGTTCTGCGTCCAGCCGGTCACCGAGCGGAAGCTGGTGCTGGTGTACGGGCCGTACGGGGCGGAGGCGCCGTTGCGGCCGGGCCACACCCTGATGCTGCGCACCCAGCCGTCGCGGCCGGGGACTCCGCTGTTCTTGATGAAGACCACGTGCCCGGCGGTGGCGATGGTGTGCGGGCCGATGAACCAGCCGGTGCCCACCCACGCCGAGCCGTCGGCGGCGGTGATCTCCAGGAAGCAGTGCGCCCGCCACGGGTACACGCCGGTGTCGGTGATCTGGACCCGGTCGTCCGGCAGATGGACCGTCTCCTGTTCGATGAGCGGCCCGAACGACGCCTCCCCGATGTCCCGCACGACGCCGATGTCGTACGTGGCGATCTCCGCGGCCGCTTCCGGAGCGTCGGGCAGCCGGTAGCCCTCGACCGCCTCGATCCCCTCACTGGTCGGACCCGCCGGGCTGCCCGCCTCCCCGGTGTCCGGTGCGGCGACCACCGGATGTCCCGGCGCCGGGACGAGCAGACCTTCCGGCTGGTTGGACACGGCGACGTGGTACTGGAGTTCCTGCGACATCTACGACTCACCATCCCTGTCTGGCGCATGTCTTGCTTTAAGCCCTTTAAAGGACTTGATGACCCTTCAGATGAAATATCCCAGGGGACACCAGAGTGACGGGAGGGCGCGACTGACGGTGACGGAAGCACGGGAGTACCCCCGGGAGAGACGTTCCGCGCTTCGCATGACTTCACTGGGAGTGACGGGAGTTCAAGGCGGCCGTCACGTCCGGGTCAGGAACCCGGCGCGACGGCGGCGCGCTGCAGGCGGAGTTGGCCGATCTCCGCCGCGTTCTTCATCAGTTCGGCGTTCACCCAGGCGACCATGTGCGCCACGGTGTGCCGGGGGTCGTCCTGCCAGGGGAACGCGGCGGTCGACTCCAGGTCGGCGTCGGTGAGGCGGTCCAGCGCCTCCAGCCAGTCCACGCGCAGGGCGCGCAGCCACCCGACGGCCGGCTCGCCCGCGCCCGGCCAGCCGATGTCGCTCCGCTCGCGAGGCGGTCTGCCGTGGGCGTGGTCGGCGGCCACGCTCCACCACCAGCCGATGTGCCAGCTCAGCCAGGCGACGGTCGGTACGGGTACGGGGTCGGGCTCGGTCTCCGCCCAGTCCGGTACCCAGGTCCCGTCGTCGGCCCGGCGCATCGTCCAGCAGATCGCGGCGGGTTCCCACAGGAAGTCGTCGGGTTCGATTCTCTCCAGGTGGTACTCGAACAGCGACCAGGTCAGGTCGAACTGCCAGCGCAGCAGATCGAGCGCGCTACGTGGGGCGGGATCATGGCGAGAGTCGGTCACCGGCCGACCCTCGCACAGCGGCCGTGCCGTTGAGAAACGGGTTTCCGCAGGGGTGAGCGGCACCCGGGTTCTCGACGGTGCGGCCTGTCCCCGTGCGTGCGCGCCGCCGGTTCCCGGGGGCACCACAGTGTTCCCGGGAACCGGTCGGCGACCGTTTCATGCCGCGTGCAGCACGAACCTCCGTGCCGTCTCCGACAGGAGCGCGTGGCCGTCGCCGGCCCACAGCTCGTCGTTGAACAGCTCGACCTCGATGGGACCCGTGTAGCCGGCGGCTTCCACGTACCCCTTCCACTCCCGCATGTCGATCGAGCCGTCGCCGATCTGGCCGCGGCCGGTGAGCACGCCCGCGGGGAGGGGGGTGATCCAGTCGGCGAGCTGGAAGGTGTGGATGCGGCCGCCGGCGCCCGCGCGGGCGATCGCCGCGGGGGCCGTGTCGTCCCACCAGATGTGGTACGTGTCGACCGTGACGCCCACCTGGTCCGCCGGGAAGCGTTCCGCGAGGTCCAGGGCCTGGTTCAGGGTGGCCACCACGCAGCGGTCCGAGGCGAACATCGGGTGGAGCGGTTCGATCGCCAGGCGGACGCCGTTCGACGCCGCGTACGGGCCCAGCTCGGACAGGGCGTCCGCGATGCGTTCCCGTGCCCCGTGCAGATCCTTGGAGCCGGGCGGGAGGCCTCCCGAGACCAGGACCAGGGTGTCGGTGCCGAGCGTGGCCGCCTCGTCGATCGCCCTGCGGTTGTCGGCCAGGGCCGCCGCCCGCTCCGCCTCGTCGATCGCCGTGAAGAAGCCGCCCCGGCAGAGGGTCGTGACCGTCAGGCCCGCGTCGCGGACCAGCTTGGCCGTCGCCTCCAGGCCGTACTCGGCGACCGGTTCACGCCACAGGCCCACGCCGGGGATGCCCAGCTCGACGCAGCCCCCGACCAGTTCCGGCATCGAGAGCTGCTTCACCGTCATCTGGTTGATGCTGAAGCGGGAGAGGTCCCCCGTCGTCGTCCCGGTGCTCACTGGGTCACCCCGTACACGGACAGGAGGTTCTTCATCCTTGCCTCCGCCAGCGCCGGGTCCTGGAACAGGCCCAGGCCGTCGGCGAGTTCGTACGCCCGCGCGAAGTGCGGGAGGGAGCGGGCCGACTGGAGGCCGCCGACCATCGTGAAGTGCTCCTGGTGGCCCGACAGCCACGCCAGGAGGACCACGCCCGTCTTGTAGAAGCGGGTGGGGGTCTGGAAGAGGTGGCGGGAGAGTTCGACGGTCGGGTCCAGGAGTTCCCGGAAGCCCTTCACGTCGCCCGTGTCCAGGACCCGGACCGCCTCCGCCGCCAGTGGGCCCAGCGGGTCGAAGATGCCGAGGAGGGCGTGGCTGAAGCCCTTCTCGTCGCCCGCGATCAGCTCGGGGTAGTTGAAGTCGTCGCCGGTGTAGCAGCGGACGCCCTGCGGGAGCCTGCGGCGGATGTCGATCTCGCGCCGGGCGTCCAGCAGGGACACCTTGATGCCGTCCACCTTGTCGGGGTGGGCCGCGATGACGTCGAGGAAGGTGTCCGTGGCCGTGTCCAGGTCGGACGAGCCCCAGTAGCCCTCGAGCGCCGGGTCGAACATCGGGCCGAGCCAGTGCAGGACGACCGGCTCGGCGGCCTGGCGCAGCAGGTGGCCGTAGACCTCCAGGTAGTCCTCGGGGCCCCGCGCGGCGGCGGCCAGCGCCCGCGAGGCCATCAGGATCGCCTGGGCACCCGATTCCTCGACGACCGCGAGCTGTTCCTCGTACGCCTTGCGGATCTCGTCCGGGGACGCCGGCGCGGTCAGCTGGTCGGTGCCGACGCCGCACGCGATACGGCCGCCGACCGCCCTGGCCTCCTCGGCGCTGCGGCGGATCAGCTCCGCCGCGCCCGCCCAGTCGAGGCCCATGCCCCGCTGGGCGGTGTCCATCGCCTCGGCGACGCCCAGCCCGTGCGACCACAGGTGGCGGCGGAAGGCGAGCGTCGCGTCCCAGTCGACGGCCGCCGAGGAGTCCGGGGACACGTCGGCGAAGGGGTCGGCGACGACGTGCGCCGCCGAGAAGACCGTGCGGGACGTGAAGGGGGCGCCGGTCGTGAGGGCGAGGGGTTCCGGGCGGGGGGTGTAGGTCTTCAGCCCGCCCGCGCCGTCGGGGAGTCGGATCGTCACAGCTGGATCTCCGGTACGTCGAGGCGGCGGCCCTCCGCCGAGGACCTCAGGCCCAGTTCGGCGAGCTGGACACCGCGGGCGCCGGCCAGCAGGTCCCAGTGGTAGGGCGCGTCGGCGTAGACGTGCTTGAGGAACAGCTCCCACTGCGCCTTGAAGCCGTTGTCGAACTCGGCGTTGTCGGGCACCTCCTGCCACTGGTCGCGGAAGGAGTAGGTGGCGGGGATGTCGGGGTTCCACACCGGCTTGGGGGTGGCGGAGCGGTGTTGGACTCGGCAGTTGCGCAGGCCGGCCACCGCCGAGCCCTCGGTGCCGTCGACCTGGAACTCGACCAGCTCGTCGCGGTTGACGCGCACGGCCCAGGAGGAGTTGATCTGGGCGATCGCACCGCCGTCCAGCTCGAAGATCCCGTACGCGGCGTCGTCGGCGGTGGCGTCGTACGGCTTGTCCTGCTCGTCCCAGCGCTGCGGGATGTGGGTGGCGGTGAGGGCCTGGACGGACTTCACCCGGCCGAACAGCTCGTGCAGGACGTACTCCCAGTGCGGGAACATGTCGACGACGATGCCGCCGCCGTCCTCCGCGCGGTAGTTCCAGGAGGGGCGCTGGGCCTCCTGCCAGTCGCCCTCGAAGACCCAGTAGCCGAACTCGCCGCGGACGGAGAGGATGCGGCCGAAGAAGCCGCCGTCGATGAGGCGCTTCAGCTTCAGCAGGCCGGGCAGGAACAGCTTGTCCTGGACGACGCCGTGCTTGATGCCGGCGCCGTGGGCGAGGCGGGCCAGCTCCAGGGCGCCCTCCAGGCCGGTGGCCGTGGGCTTCTCCGTGTAGATGTGCTTGCCGGCCGCGATCGCCTTCCTGAGGGCCTCCTCGCGGGCTGAGGTGACCTGGGCGTCGAAGTAGATCTCCACGGAGTCGTCGGCGAGGACCGCGTCCACGTCCGTGGACCAGTGTTCCAGCCCGTGCTGCTCGGCCATCGCCTTCAGCGCGTGCTCGCGGCGGCCCACGAGGATCGGCTCGGGCCACAGGACGGTGCCGTCGCCGAGGTCGAGTCCGCCCTGCTCGCGGAGGGCGAGGATGGAGCGGACGAGGTGCTGTCGGTACCCCATGCGCCCCGTCACGCCGTTCATGGCGATCCGTACGGTCTTGCGTGTCACGGCCGATCCCTTCGTCTACGTCTGCGTTGCTGACTTGTTCGTTCTGGTTCGTACGCGTCCGGCGCCGCGTACGCCCGGAGGACCCGCGAAGAGGTGAGCGTGACAGCAAGCGCTTTCTATCTAGTGAGAAGCTAGCCTCTGGGCAGCGGTCCGGACAAGACCGCGGGGGGTTCGAGTTGTTCGAGGGGGCGAACAGCGATCGCGGTCGTATGGTTCCCCGAACAAGCCGCACGGCCCTGCTCAGGGGACACGCGGCCGGCTGGACGAGCCGCACGGCTCACGACGACTCGAACGAGACGCTCACCGGAGGCGAGTAAAACGATGACAGTGACCCTGGCGGACGTGGCGGCCCGTGCGCAGGTGTCGCCCGCGACCGTCTCCCGGGTGCTCAACGGGAACTATCCGGTGGCCGCGTCCACACGGGAGCGGGTGCTCAAGGCCGTCGACGAGCTGGACTACGTCCTGAACGGGCCCGCCAGCGCTCTCGCCGCCGCCACCTCCGATCTCGTGGGCATCCTGGTGAACGACATCGCCGACCCCTTCTTCGGGATCATGGCGAGCGCCATCCAGAACGAGATCGGCGGGCCGGGCGGGCGCGCGGGCGGGGAGCGGCTGGCCGTGGTGTGCAACACGGGCGGCTCCCCGGAGCGCGAGCTGACGTATCTCACGCTGTTGCAGCGGCAGCGGGCCGCGGCCGTCGTGCTGACCGGCGGGGCCGTCGAGGACCCCGCGCATCTCGCCGCGGTCGGCACCAAACTGCGCAAGCTGACGGAGGCCGGGACGCGGGTCGTGCTGTGCGGACGGCCGCCCACGCCCGACGCCATCGCGATCACCTTCGACAACCGGGGCGGCGGGCAGCTGCTCACCGAGCATCTGATCGCGCTGGGGCATCGGCGGCTCGGATACATCGCCGGGCCCGAGGAGCGGACCACCACACGGCACCGGCTGGAGGGCCACCGGGCCGCGCTGGCCGCGGCCGGTATCGAGGACGACCCCGGACGGACCGTCTACGGACGCTACGACCGGCTCTCCGGGTACGAGGCGACGCTGGAGCTGCTGCGGCGCGACCCGGCGCTGACGGCGGTCGTCGCCGCGAACGACACGGTGGCGCTGGGCGCGTGCGCGGCGCTCCGCGACTCCGGCCTGCGCATCCCCGACGACGTCTCCGTCGCCGGGTTCGACGACCTGCCGTTCAGCATCGACGCGGTGCCGGCGCTGACGACGGTGCGGCTGCCGCTGTCGGAGGCGGGGGCCCGGGCGGGACGGATCGCGATGGGGCGCGAGGAGGCGCCGCCGGGCGGGATCGCCATGGTGCGGGGAGAGCTGATGGTGCGGGGATCCAGTGGGAGGCCTCGGAAGGCCTGAGGTGGAGTCGGGTGGATTCCGAGGGGGTGGGGGCGGGCTTTCGGGTGGGGCTGGTTCCGGATGGGGCCCGCGCCAGGTGGGGCCGGCGCCAGGAGAGGCCGTGGTTGCTGTCGGCGCTCGGCGGTCCTGCGGCGGGGATGCGTGCGGTGGCCGGCCGCGCGCCGCGGAACGGGAGGGCATGCGGCCGGGATCGATGCTGTCCGCCTGTCGTACCTGGTCGGGTCGGGGAGCAGTCAGGCTCGGTTCGCGGCCCCGCCGGGCCTGCGTCCGGCTCGGCCTGCGGTCACCTCGGCCCGCAGGCGGCTCATCTTCTCCGGGTCGCCCCACGGTCACCTCGGCCCATGCCCGGCCGAACCCCCACCCGTCTCAGCCCGCGCCGCCTCGGCCCGTGTGGGGGCTGCGGCGGCGCGGGCCGGGACGGTGTACCGGGAGCGGTCGTGCCGTGATCAGTCGCGGCGGATCAGTTCCGGGTCGATGCGCCGTCCGACGAGCGGAAGCGTTCCGAGGGCGGACAGGGCCGCCACGCCCGCCGCCGCGAGAGCGAGCACCGGGAGCCCCGCGAAGTCCCAGTAGATCTCGCTGCCTCCGGTGATCAGATAGGAGGCCTCGGCAAGCTTGCCCGTCACGAGCGCCAGCGCAAGCCCGATGCTCAGAGGGAGCACCACCTGGACGCACTGCACGGTCCGCATCGTGCGGGCGCGTGCGCCGATCAACGTGATCGCGGTGACCTGTGCGCGCCGCTCCACCGCCCGGTCGGTCACCGAGACGACGAAGGCCGCGGTGCCGATGACCAGACCCATGATCATGCCGACGCCGAGCAGTGTTTCGAGGACGGCGATCTGCTGGAGCCCCTCGATGTTCACGCCGACGGGGTTGATCTCGGCGGTCGGGGTGACGGCGGCGATCCCGTCGAGGACCCTGCGGACCTGGTCGCGGTCGGAGCTGCTGGTGAGAACGTATTCCGCCGCCTCCGGGCGGGCGGTGGCCGGCAGCGCCGACGGCGGGATGAGCACCTCCGCTCCGCCCACCCCCGACGGGTCGTACCCGTTGTAGGCGATCTCGTCCTTCGGAAGGGTGATGCTCAGGCTGCTCTTGCCCTGCCCGCCTTCCGGTATGCGGAAGACAAGGGTGTCACCCGGGCGCGCGCCCTGGCCGGTGCCCGAGTTCGGATCACTGAGCCGCATCACCTTGCCGTCCACGCAGCCCTCGGAGCGCTGTACCAGCTTGGTGAGCTGGTCGCAGGTGGCGACGACGGCGCCGGCGTAGGGCTGGTCGGCGGGACCGTCGGGGTCGTTCCAGGACATCATCGTCACCGCGTGCGCGCGCACCCCCGGCACCTCGGCGAGCCTGCGCTGTTGGTCCGGGGTGAGGGTGGAGAGCGGGATGGCGTAGTCCTGCACGGGGGCCGAGGGCCGGGAGACCTGCTCCAACTGGATCAGGACGCCTTGGGCCAGGGAAGCGGAGAAGACGAGCAGCACGAGCCCGGTGACGACCCGCATGGTGCTGCCCGGCTCGACCTCGTTGCGGCGCATGGCCAGGTTCAGGGTGAGGGACTGGGTGGTTCGCGCGAGCCGACGGGCGAGGGCGAAGGACAGCAGGGGCAGCGTCAGCACCAGTCCCAGGCCCGTCAGCAGAATGCCCGCCGGGATCAGGATCGTGTTCGGGCCGACGCTGTTGGCGGGTTGGCCGGTGAAGCCCGTGGCGCAGTAGCCGGCGACGATGCCGAGGCCCGTCACCAGCAACAGGGCTCCCCACTTGGTGGGACGCCTGGGCGCGGCGGTGCGGCGTACGGCCAGTGGGTTGGCGGCGGCGTCGCGTGCGCTGGCCCGGCCGACGAACCAGGCGAGGAGCGGTGCGCCGATCAGACAGACGGCGACGGTCGTCACGGACAGCGCGCCGTCGGCCGGGTACCACCGCAGACTGGGCAGGCCGGTCCGGGTCATCACCTGGTTGAGGATCCAGTACTCGCCGAGACCGAGTATCGCGCCGAGCAGGGCCGCGACGACGGTCTCGGCGGCGTTGACCCGCTGGGTGCCCTTGGTGCTCAGGCCCAGCAGCCGCAGCGAGGCGAGGCGGCGGTTCCGGCTGGCGGCGGAGAGCCGGGCGCAGACGGAGAGGAAGATGCCGAGGGGGAGCAGGACGAGTGATCCCAGGGCGAAGCGGATGTAGGTGAGGGTCGAGGGTTCCACGGCGGGGAAGGGCGCGTAGCTGTATCCCCAGCCCTTCAGGGCACGGCCCTCGTCGGCGATCTTGTCGCGGGGCGTGCCGATGTAGGCGAACAGCTCGTCGGGGTGGGCGAGCCCGGTCGGGCCGATCAGGCCCTTCTCGTTACCGGGCAGGAGTGATGCGATCGCGGGCCGGTCACGGAGCAGCTCGTGTGCGCGGGGGGAGAGGAACACCTCGCCGGGGCCCGGGAGTTGCTTCAGTCCCGGCGGTGCCGTGTCGGCGCCCTCGGTTCCCTTGGCGATGAACACCCGGGTGAACGGCTTGGCCCCGTAGGGATCGGTGCGCTGGAGGACCAGTGTGGACTGCGCGGACCGCGCGGAAGCGGACCGAGGCTCGCGCGCGGCGGATCTGCCGTCGTGTGCGTCGAGGATCTGCGGGATGGTGAGGACGAGGGCGAGGCAGCAGACGCCGAGGGAGCCTCCGCCCGCCATGAGGAAGAAACGTATGCGGTTGCCTCGGCCGGCGCCGAACAGCAGGCGCAGACCCAGCAGGAACTCCCTCACGCCGCCCTCCGGGGGGTGAGGACTCCGTCGGACATCGCGTAGTGGCTGTCGGCCTGCGCGGCGACGGCGGGGTCATGGGTGACCAGGATGACGGCGGTGCCCTGGGAGCGCGCCAGGTCGAGGAACTCCTTCAGCACGGCGGACGCGTTGGCACTGTCCAGGGATCCGGTCGGCTCGTCGGCGAACACGACGGCCGGGCGGTGTACGAGGGCCCGTGCGACGGCGACGCGTTGGCTCTGGCCGCCCGACACCTGCGACGGGCGGCGCTCGCGCAGATCGCCGAGTCCCAGCCGGGCGAGGACCTCGCCGGCGGTCGCGAGCGCGGGACGCTTGCGCTGTCCGGCCAGGCGCAGCGGCAGGGCGGTGTTCTCCTCGATGGTCAGCTCGGGGAGCAGTTCGCCGTACTGGAAGACGAAGCCGAAGCGTTCCCGGCGCAGCGTGCTGATCTCGTCGTCGGTGAGATCGCCGAGGGTCTGCCCCTCGAACCGCACGTGCCCTCGCGTGGGAGGCAGCACTCCCGCGAGGCAGTACAGCAGCGAGGACTTTCCCGAACCGCTCTGGCCGGTGATGGCCGCGACCTCCCCCCGTGAGATCGAGAGGTGGGCGCCGCTGACAGCCAGTTGCGTGCCGTAGGCAAGGTCAACGCCCTTGGCGGAAAGGACTTCTGACGTACTGATGGCTTCCCCCAAAGAAGCGACCGGGCCCAGGGTCGCCCTGGGCCCGGTACTTGGCGTTGCAGCTGCTGCTTACCGCTGGTAGTGCTTGGTGGTAGAGCAGTTGTCGGGGTTCAGGGAACCCTTGTCCCGGCAGACGCGGATGTACGCGTCGTCGGTGTAGCGCTGCGGAGCCGCCCAGTTGAGGTGGTTCAGGGCAACGGTCTGCTTCTGCTTGCCGTTGTAGCGGTTCCAGTCGTAGCCCTCGACCTTCACCTGCATGTACACGTTGTGGTCGTCGTCGTGGTCGGTGTCCTGGAGCCGACCCTTCCACTCGAAGGCGCCGTGGTTCGTGCCCGCCGGGTGCCACTTGTACTCACCGTGGTGGAACTTGGCACCACCGGTCGAAAGCGTCGGAATGTCGTGCCACGAGGCGGCGAACGCCGTCCCCGCCCCCATGGCGAAGAGACCCACGGCAAGGGCACCGACTGCCAACTTGCGCATTTTTCCTCCCGTTTGTGTTCTGTTGTACGGCCCTGGCGGTCAGTCCAGAGCGGCCACGAAAGCTAACACGACCGCGGAGGGGGATGGGGATGATCAGTTCGATCTTGCCCCGCCTGTCCGATTGCCCGACCGGCACTCTTTGCGAGAGCTTTCCCCTGGCATTACATGAACATGACCTTCCGGATCGCCACCGGAGGTGTCACACACCGTGACGCTTCGGCGCGCGTCTGTCACTGGTCCGTCTTACGTTGGGCGTGAAAGCTCCCCCCACCTAGGAGGAACACCATGGCCGCCAAGGGCAAGGGCAACATGGACAAGATCAAGGGCAAGGCCAAGGAAATGACCGGCAAGGTCACCGGCGACCGCGAGCAGCAGGTCGAGGGCAAGATGCAGCAGGCACGCGGCGAGGCGAAGAAGATCAAGGGCAAGGCCCAGGAGCGCGCCCAGGGCACACGGCGCACCCCCTCCAAGGGCGAGCGCATCTGAACGACGCCGACCGTGCGCGCTCGGCGCAGGCCGAGCTGAGCCGGTGAAAGGGGCTCGCGTGACTGCGGAGCCCCTTTCGCGCGGGTGTGCACCCGGAGGCAGGCAGCCTGGGCACGGAGTGGCGCGGGGCTCCGTGCGGGGGACGTGGGGCGCCCCCGCGTGGATCTCGACCGACCCCGCTGCGGCCCCCTGTCGTCCCGTCTGATCTTCGGGTGACTTAATTTCGGATCGCGGGTACTCGGCGCGCATGGATGTCCGGTCGGAGGAACCGTCGCTGCCTGCGGGCAGGGGCGGGATCTCGGGTGCCCTCGTCGGGCATCTGCGGGGGAGCGGGCCGCTGCCCGACGAGCGGGCGGTCGCGGGGGCCGACCCGTTCGGGGAGGATCTCCAGCTCGCGCTGTACGTCTGTTACGAGCTGCACTACCGCGGCTTCGCCGGTGTCGCCGACGACCGCGAGTGGGACCCGGAGCTGCTGCGCTTCCGGGCCTCGCTGGAGTGGCCGTTCCTGGAGGCCCTGCGGGCCGACGCGACCCGGCACAAGCGGGCCGACGAGGCGCTGGACGAACTGCTGGTGGAGCCCGTCGACGGCACCGGCGTCAGCCGGTTCCTCGCGGAGGAGGGCGAGCTGTGGCAGCTGCGGGAGTACGCCGCCCAGCGCTCCCTCTACCACCTGAAGGAGGCCGACCCGCACGCCTGGGTGCTGCCCCGGCTGTGGGGGCGGGCGAAGGCCGGGATGGCCGCCGTGGAGTTCGACGAGTTCGGCGGTGGCCGGGCCGACCGGGTCCACGCCCGTCTCTTCGCCGACCTCATGACCGACCTGGGACTCGACCCGGCCTACGGCCGCTACGTGGACTCCGCCTGCGCCGAGGCCCTCGCCCTCGTGAACCTGATGTCACTGTTCGGGCTGCACCGTGCCCTGCGGGGCGCTCTCGTCGGCCACTTCGCGACCGTCGAGATCACCTCCTCCCCCGCCTCCCGGCGGCTCGCCAGGGCGATGCGCCGGACGGGGGCCGGGGCCGCCGCCGAGCACTTCTACACCGAGCACGTCGAGGCCGACGCCGTGCACGAGCAGGTCGTACGGCACGAGGTCGTCGCCGGGCTGCTGGCCGTCGAACCGCATCTGGACGCCGACGTGGCGTTCGGCGTGGACGCCACGAACCATCTGGAGGACGCCCTCGCCGACCGTTTCCTCGACGCCTGGCGGGCCGGCCGGTCCTCGCTGCGGGCACCCGTCTGACCCGGCCCCCACGGGGCACCCGCCCGCCCCACCCCCTTGCTCCCCACCCCCTTCCTCCTCCCACCACGACAGACCACCCCCTCACCCGGCCGCCCGATACGCACCAGTCGGACCCGCTGAACCGGACCCCCACAGACCCGGAGGCCGAAGCACCGTGAACCCCCTCTCACCACCCCTCGCTCTGCCAGGCGTCTACGCCCCGCAGGACGACACCGAACTTCTGGTGCACGCCCTGGGGCGGGAACCGCTCGCGCCGCGGGCCCGGGTTCTGGACGTCGGTACGGGTACGGGTGCCGTGGCGCTGGCCGCCGCCCGGCGGGGGGCGCGGGTGACCGCCGTGGACATCTCGTGGCGGTCGGTGATCAACGCCAAGGTCAACGCCGTGCTGGCGGGGCTGTCGCTGAGTGTCGTCCGGGGGAACCTGCTGGCCCCGGTGTCGGACCGGTCCTTCGACCTGATCCTCTCCAACCCGCCGTACGTACCGGGGCCGGAACCGGACCCCGGCGGCGGCACCCCCGGGCGGACGCCGGTCGTACGGGGCGCCGCACGGGCCTGGGACGCGGGGTGGGACGGGCGGCTCGCCCTGGACCGCATCTGCCGGGACGGGCCGGCGCTGCTCCGGCCCGGCGGGGTGCTGCTGCTCGTGCAGTCGACGCTGAGCGACGAGGAGGGGACGCTCGCACAGCTGCGCGCGGCGGGCCTGCGGGCCGAGGCCGTGGACCGCCGGTACGTCGCCTTCGGCCCCGTGCTGCGGTCGCGGAGCACCTGGTTGCGCGACCGGGGGCTGCTGGGGGACGAGGGGGACGACGAGAAGGAAGAGCTGGTGGTCATCCGTGCCGAACGACCCTGCTGAGCGCCGCCGCATCACCCTCCGGCGTCCCGGCCCGCTGCTGGTCGAGGGCCCCGTCGAGGTCACCACGGAGGACGGTACGACCGTGTCGTCGGACCGCTTCCTCGTGGCCCTGTGCACCTGCCGCCGCAGCCGTGTCCACCCCTGGTGCGACACCAGCCACCGGCAGCGTTCCGGGGGCGGGGCCGACGCCGACCGCCGGCGCCGCCCGTCCGACAGCCCACCCGAGCCTCCCTGAGCCACCTGCCGAGCGTCGTCGGGCCGCCCGAGCCGGGTCTCGCCGAGCCGCTCACCGCCAGCCGCGCACAGCCGTCCGTCCGAAGGGAACCCGGCCGCCATGCACACCTACGCGGGCAAGCAGAAGTCGTACTGGATCGAGACCGCGCCCGAGGTGGGCCCCCATCCGGCGCTCGACGGGGACCTCGTGGTCGACGTCGCCGTGGTGGGGGCGGGCATCGCCGGCATCAGCACGGCGTGGGAACTGGCCCGCACGGGTCGCAGCGTGGCGTTGCTGGAGGCGGACCGGGTCGCCGCGGGGGTGACCGGACACACCACGGCGAAGGTGAGCGCGCTGCACACGCTGGTCTACGACCGGCTGCGGCGCCACCGGGGCGCCGAGGCCGCGAGCCTGTACGCGCGGTCGCAGACGGAGGCGATCCGGCATGCCGCCGCGGTGGTGGAGGAGCTGGGGATCGCGTGCGACTGGGAGGAGACGGAGGCGTACACGTACGCCGAGGACGAGGGCCGTGTGGCCGGGCTGAGGGCCGAGGCGGAGGCGGCGCGGGAGGCCGGGCTGCCCGCCTCGTTCGTGACGGAGACGGGGCTGCCGTTCCCGGTTGCGGGGGCCGTGCGGGTGGCGGAGCAGGCGCAGTTCCATCCGCGCAGATACCTGCTCGCGCTGGTCGACGACTTCGTGCGGCAGGGCGGCGTGGTCCATGAGCGGACGCGGGTGACACGGCTCAAGGAGGGCTCGCCGTGCCGGCTGACCACGGAGGCGGGGTTCACGGTGACCGCCGGGGACGTCGTGGTCGCCACGCACTACCCGGTGTTCGACCGGGCGCTGCTGTTCACCCGGCTCTCGCCGCGCCGGGAGCTGGTCATGACGGCGCCGATCCCGGCGGACGCCGACCCGCGGGGCATGTACATCACGCAGGAGCAGCGCACGCGGTCCGCGCGCACCGCCCCGTACGGGGACGGGCGGCGGCTGCTGATCGTCACCGGGGAGCACTTCACACCGGGCACCGGCAATGTCGGGGAGCGGTTCGACCTGCTCGCCGAGTGGGCCGTCGAACGCTTCGGGAAGCTCGACTTCACCCACCGCTGGGCCACCCAGGACAACGACTCCACCGACTCCGTCCCGCTCGTCGGCCCCTTCCACGCGGGCAGCCGGCACACCTGGGTGGCGACCGGGTTCGGCGGCTGGGGCATGAGCAGCGGCATCATGGCCGGGCGGCTCCTCACCGACCTGATCATCGGCCGGAAGGCGGCGTGGAGCGACCTGTACGACCCGCGCCGCATCCTCAGCGCCGTGCGGGAGGCGCCGAGCTTCCTCAAGCATCAGGCCCAGGTCGCCCGGCACTTCGTCGGCGACCGGCTCTCCCCGTCCTCCGACACCTCCTTCGACACGATCGCGCCGGGCGACGGGGCGATCGTCCGGGTCGGCGGCCACCACTGCGCGGTGCACCGCGACGACGACGGCGTCCTCCACGCGGTCTCCGCCCGCTGCACCCACCTGGGCTGCCTCGTCGCCTTCAACCGCGCCGAACGCGCCTGGGAATGCCCCTGCCACGGCTCCCGCTTCGACCCGGAGGGCCGCATCCTCCAGGGCCCTGCGACGAAGCCACTGGAACAGCGGGAGATCTGACGGCGGCCCTTTGCCCCCGCCGGCGGATGACCGCGTGCCGTATCGACCGATGAGCGACGAGTAGGGTCCGACGACATGAAGCTTGCGTTTTCCACTCTTGGTGTGCCCGGTGTTCCCGTCTCCGAGGTCGTACGCCTCGCGGCCGGGCACGGCTATCACGGTGTCGAGTTGCGGGCCCATCCCGAGGAGCCGGTGCATCCGGGGATCGGGGACGCGGAACGGGCGGAGGTGGCGGCCGCGTTCAAGGAGGCCGGCGTGGAGATCCTGGGGCTGGCCGGGTACGCCCGGGTCGCGGCGCCGGGGGACGACGGGCCCGTACTCGACGAGATCCGGGCCCTGCTCGACCTGGCGCGGGACCTGGGCGCGCCCTTCGTCCGCGTCTTCCCCGGCGGCGACCCGGACGGCGGACAGAGCGCGGAGGAGGCCGACGCCGTCGCGGCCAGGCGGCTCGGCGCCGCGGCGGAGGACGCGGCCGAGCGGGGCGTGCGCATCCTGCTGGAGACCCACGACTCGCACCGCACCGGCGCCGACGCCATCCGCATCCTCGGCCCCGTCGGCCACCGCAACGTCGGCGCGCTGTGGGACGTCATGCACACCTGGCTCGGCGGCGAGCAGCCCGCCGAGTCGTACGCCGCCCTCTCCCCCTTCCTCGGCTACGTCCAGGTCAAGGACATCGCCTCGGCCGACGACACGACCCCGGTGCCGCTCGGCGCGGGCGTCCTCCCGCTCGGCGAGTGCGTGGAACTCCTCTCCCGCAAGGAGTGGGACGGCTGGCTGTGCTGGGAGTACGAGAAGCGGTGGTACGAGACGGCCGCGCCGCTGCCGGGCCTGCTGACGTCGGGGAGGGAACATCTGGGGCGGCTGCTCAACGACGCGGCCTGAACGGTGCGGGCGGGTGGGGGCTGATGATGAAGCGCACGGGGCGCGGCCCCGGCCGCCTTTCAGGGGCGCGGGGCGGTGACGGATGCGGCTCCGCCGCGTGGGCGCGGGAAACCACGAACCACCCGCACCCGCCACAAGCGCCCGCACCGCCGGGCCACTACGCGCCGGGCTCCGGCAGCAGCCGCGGCTCGACCCGGTCCTCGACGACCGTGTCCCCCTCCCGCCGCACGATGTACGCCCCCTTGCCGGGCACCTCGGAGACCACCTCCGTCAGCTTCGTGCCGTGGTACACGAGGCCCACCCCGTCGTCGGTGCAGTGCGTCTCCGGCAGTGTGCCGTCCGCGACGAGGTCGTGGACGAGGGGGCGGCGGCCGGCGTCGCTGTCGTAGTGGACGCCGTTGCCGTAGGGGAGGTACGCCAACGCGTCGGTGACGGGACGCAGCCGCGGGCCGAAGGAGTCGGTCGTGCCGCCCCGGAACCAGCAGATGGAGCCCGCGCTCACCCCGCTGAGGACGACTCCGGCCTCCCAGGCCCGCCGGAAGACCGTGTCGAGGCCGTGGACGCGCCAGACGGCCAGCAGATTGGCCACCGAGCCGCCCATCACCCAGACGACGTCCTGTTCGAGGACGGCGCCCTCGACGTCCTCGATGTTGGGCATCGGGAAGAGCTGGAGCGGGGTGAGGTCGAAGCCCGCCACCCGCGCCGCCTCGCTCATACGGGCCGTCATGTGCTCGGCGTCACCGATGGCCGTGCCGACGTACATGACCTTCGGACGACGGCCGTTCACACCCGACAGCTCCACCGCGTGGTGCACGAGCGAGTTGAAACCGACCCAGATGCGGTCCCCCCTGCGGTGGCCGCCCGAGGTGGCGACGATGGTGGGCTCGGTGGCAGTCATGGCCGGGAGATTAGCAAGGCGGGGCGGCCCTTCCGGCCTCCGCTGCTGTACGGGCGTTCAGTTGGCCGACGGGCCGCCGGACATTCCCCGCCGAAGCTCCGCGAACGCCGCCCCGAACTCCGCGTGAAAGTCCGGGAAGGTCTTCCGTACGCAGCCGGGGTCGTCGAAGGTGATGCCGGGCACCCGAAGTCCCGTCACCGCGAAGGACATGACGATGCGGTGGTCGCCGTACGTCCTGATGTCCGCGCCGGCCGTGGGCGCCCCCGGGCTGATCTCGATCCAGTCGGGCCCGGTGGCGACCTCCACGCCCAGCCGCCGGAGGTTCTCCGCGCAGGCGTCGAGCCGGTCGCACTCCTTGACCCGGGTGTTGGCGACGTCCTCGATACGGACCGGCCCGGAGGCGAACGGGGCGATCGCGGCGAGGGTCGGCATGGTGTCGGAGATGTCCCGCATGTTGACGGTGAGGCCGCGCAGTCGGCCGGTGCCCGTGACGGTCGTCCGGTCGTCCCGTACGTCGACCCGGGCGCCCATCCGGCGCAGTACGTCCACGAAGCGCAGGTCGCCCTGGAGCGCGCCGGTGCCGAGGCCGGGGACGGTGACCTCGGTGCCGGTGAGGGCGGCCGCGGCGAAGAAGTAGCTCGCGGTGGAGGCGTCCGGCTCGACGGCGTAGGCCGTCGCACGGTAGCCGCCGGGCGCGACCGCGTAGGTGATGCCGGTGCCGTCGTCCGTGCGGCGGACGTCCGCGCCGAAGGCACGCATCATCGCCGTGGTGATCTCGACGTACGGCTCCGAGACCAGGTCGGTCACCTTGATGCGGAGACCGTCGCGGGTGAGCGGGCCGAGGAGCAGCAGGGCGGTGAGGTACTGCGAGGACTGGCCGGCGTCGAGGGTGACGTCGCCGCCGGTGACGCCGTTCGCCCTGATGCGCAGCGGGTGGTGGCCCTCGGCCTCCTCGTGCACCAGGTCGACGCCGAGGTCCCGCAGGGCCCTGGTGAGGGGGGCGAGGGGGCGGCGGCGCATCTGGGCGGAGGCGTCGAAGCGGTAGGTGCCGTGGCCGGCGGCGGCCAGGGTCGGCAGGAAGCGGGCCGTGGTGGCGCCGTCGCGGCAGTAGACGTCGGCGGTGGTGACGGCGGGGCCCTGCGGGCGGCCGTCGACCCGCCAGGTGTCGGGGGTGCGGCCCACGCGGTAGCCGAGCCGGGTCAGCCCCTCGGCGAAGCCCTCGGTGTCGTCGGACCGCAGGGGGCGGCTGAGCGTGGTGACTCCGTCGGCGGCGGCCGCGAGGAAGAGGGCGCGGGCGGTGATGGACTTGGAACCGGGGATGTGCACGAGGGGCATGGGGCCATGGTCGCGCCCGAGCGCCGCCGCGCGTGGTGGCGTCCGCCAGGTGGACCGGGCGCCTCATGGCTCGGGGGTGCGGGTGGTTCTGGCGGGTGCGGGTGCGTCGTGGTTTCTCGCGCAGTTCCCCGCGCCCCTGGAGGGACGGGCCTGCGGCCCGCCCTCCCCCGGAAGGCGTGCGCCTGCGGCCGAACGGCGCCGTTGAGAGGCACGGGGCGCAGCCCCGGTCGCTCTTCAGGGGCGCGGGGAACTGCGCGAGAAACCACGAACCACCCGCGGACGCCGACGAACCCGAACCCCCTTCCCCTCACGCGCCCCGACACCCCCACCCCCACCAATTTCCGAGATCCCGCCCCTCCCCGGGAACCCGGACCCGCCCCGCCCCGTCCAACCGGCATGCTGCCGGGTGAGTCTCCGCAGCGCGGCCCGTCGGCCTCGCCGCTGGCTGCGATCGCTGACCACCCCTCTCCACCGCCTGCGGCCGGCAGCACGCCGTCACCGGCGCGCCCCCTCCGACAGCGCCGGTGACGGCCCCTCCCCCGCGGCCGCCCGCCGCGTTCCCGTGCGGTCCCTTGACCGGAAGAAACTTCCCGGATATTCGTGACTCCTCGGAAGTTTCCTTCAGTGGATCTTCTCCGGAAGGAGCGCACGTGCCCTCCAGACGTACCGTCCTCGCCGCCTCGGCGGGCGTCACCGCGGCCCTGGCGGTCGGCCCCACCGCACAGGCCGGCACCCCCGACGACAGGAGACTCGGCCGTCTCGTCTCCCGTATGACGCTGGAAGAGAAGGTCGGTCATCTCTTCGTGATGCGGGTCTACGGGCATTCCGCGACCGCGCCCGACCAGGCCGACATCGATGCCAACCTCCGGGAGATCGGCGTCCGGACGGCCGCCGAGCTGCTGGCGAAGTACCGGGTCGGCGGGATCATCTACTTCTCCTGGGCGCACAACACCCGGGACCCGCACCAGATCGCCGCGCTGTCGAACGGCATCCAGCGTGCCTCCCTCGGCCTGCCGCGCGGGCTGCCCGTGCTGATCGCCACCGACCAGGAGCACGGCATCGTGGCGCGGGTCGGCAGGCCCGCGACGCTGCTGCCGGGTGCGATGGCCCTCGGCGCGGGAGGTTCGCGGACCGACGCCCGCGAGGCCGGCCGGATCGGCGGGGCCGAACTCCGCGCGCTCGGCATCCGCCAGGACTACGCCCCCGTCGCCGACGTGAACGTCAACCCGGCCAACCCGGTCATCGGCGTCCGCTCCTTCGGCGCCGATCCGGCGGCCGTCGCCGGCCTGGTCGCCGCGCAGGTGAAGGGGTATCAGGGGGCCGGGGTCGCGGCGACCGCCAAGCACTTCCCGGGACACGGGGACACGGCCGTCGACAGCCACTACGGCTTCCCCGTCATCGAGCACACCCGGGAGCAGTGGGAGGCCCTCGACGCGCCGCCGTTCCGGGCCGCGATCCGGGCCGGCATCGACTCGATCATGACCGCGCACATCATGGTCCCCGCCCTCGATCCCTCGGGCGACCCCGCCACCCTCTCGCGCCCCGTCCTCACCGGCATCCTGCGTGAACGGCTCGGCTACGACGGGGTGGTGGTCACCGACTCGCTCGGCATGCAGGGCGTACGGGAGAAGTACGGCGACGACCAGGTGCCGGTGCTGGCGCTGAAGGCCGGTGTCGACCAGCTCCTCAACCCGCCCTCGCTGGACATCGCGTGGAACGCGGTGCTGAACGCCGTACGCGCCGGGGAGCTGTCCGAGTCCCGTCTCGACCGGTCGGTCCTGCGCATCCTGCGGCTCAAGGCGAAGCTGGGGCTGTTCGAGAAGCCGTACGTCAGTGACGCGGGTGTCGACCGGGTGGTGGGCATCCGGCGGCATCTCGACGCCGCCGACCGGATCGCCGAGCGGACCACGACCCTGCTGGTCAACGAGGGCTCGCTGCTACCGCTGTCCCGGCGTACGCACAGGAACGTGCTGGTGGTCGGCGCCGACCCCGCGTCCCCCTCGGGGACCACGGGCCCGCCGACGGCCGTCCTCGCCGCCGAACTCGCCTCCCTCGGCTTCACCACGAGCCGCCTGCCCACCGGTACGGCCCCCACGCAGGCCGTCATCGACCAGGCGGTCGCGGCGGCGCGCGGCAAGGACGCGGTGGTCGTGGGGACGTACAACGTGACGGCGGGCAGCACCCAGGAGACCCTCGTCGAACGGCTCCTCGACACCGGCGTACCGGTGGTCGCGGTGGCGCTCCGCAACCCGTACGACGTGGCGCGACTGCCGCGGGTGAAGGGCTGCCTGGCCGCCTACTCGTGGACGGACGTCGAGGTGCGGGCCGCCGCGCGGGTACTGGCCGGGCGTGTCGCGCCGCGCGGGCGGCTGCCGGTGCCGGTGCAGCGGGCCGACGACCCGGCCCGGGTGCTCTACCCCATCGGACACGGGCTGAGGTACCGCTCCTGATCACAGGGCCCGGCGTGCGGGAGCCCGGCCTACGGGTCCTGCCGTACGGTGCCTACGCCGTGCCCCCAGCGCACCACCCCCAACGTACGCAAAGCGCCCCGTATGCCGGGCAGGGCTCCCCGCCGCCGGGTCACGCTGGAGGCCGTGCGTCGGAGGGTGATCATGCGAGGGGTGCGTCGCGTTCGCGCGCGGGCAGGTCGCGTCGGCGGGCGGGCCGGTGTGCTCGCCGCGGCCGTCGTGCTGGCCGGGGCGTTGGTGTCCGGCTGTCAGGTCTGGCCGGGTGGTCCGGGCGGTCCGGGTTCGGAGCCCGAGGCGCGGCCGGGAGGCACCGCGCCCACCGTGCCGGCCGGCCACGGGACCGTGTTCCTCGGGATCGACGAGTGCAGTTCCTTCGGGACGACCAGCTTCACCGAGGTGCCCTGCGCCGGCGAGCGTGCCGCCGCCCGGGTCGTCGCCCGGCACGACGGAACGGCCTCGCAGGGGCCGCCGTGCCCGGCGACCACCGACTTCGTCCTCCACATCGGCGAGTCGCGGCGCCCCACCGGCACGGACGGGGGCGGCGACGGCGCGATACCGCGGGGCTACGCCTGCATGCGCAAGCTCCAGCCGCCGCACCCGGGCGACCCCGGCGGCGGCGGAGGGCCCCGGACCATCGCCGGCGACTGCGTCTACGCCGCCGGGCGCGGCGAGGTCCGCGAGACCGCCTGCGACGGCAGCGGCGGGCACGCCCCGGAGTACCGGCTCACGGCCGTCGTCGAGGAGAGGGCGCGGTGCCCCGTCTCGACGGACCTGTATGTGCGGCTGGGCGGCGGCAGACCGGTCGGATGCGCCCGGTCCGTGTGAACGCGGGCCGCGGCGCGCGGTGTTCACGACTTCCCCGCCGAGCACCCCTCCGAACGGCCGTATGCCGGATCGATATCATCCGCTTACGGTCCGTACGACGACGGTGGGGGAACGATGGCCCAGGATGCCCAGGGCGCTCCGGGCAAGGAGGAACTGCCGGAGATCCCCGGCTACCGCATCGACTCCCACCTCGGCTCCGGCGGCATGGGCCATGTCTACCTAGGTACGTCGCCCTCGGGCCGCCAGGTCGCCGTGAAGGTGATCCGCGGCAACCTCGCCCATCAGCCCGACTTCCGCGGCCGTTTCCGGCGTGAGGTGACCGCCGCCCGGCAGGTCAGCGGGGCCTTCACCGCGCCCGTCGTGGACGCCGACCCGGATGCCGACCCGCCCTGGATGGCGACCCTCTTCGTGCCGGGGCAGCCGCTGGACGAGCGGGTCACCAAGGGGCCCGCCCTCACCGACGAGGAGCTGTACCGTCTCGCGACCGGGCTCGCGGAGGCGCTGCGGGACATCCACCGCGTCGGGATCGTGCACCGCGACCTCAAGCCGGGCAATGTGCTGCTGGCCGACGACGGGCCCCGGGTCATCGACTTCGGCATCGTGCGCGCGGCCGACGACTCCGTGCTCACGGCCCCAGGGCTCACGGGCACCGGCGTCACGATCGGCACCCCGCCGTTCATGTCGCCGGAGCAGATACGCGCCCGGAAGGACGTCGGGCCGGGCAGCGACATCTTCTCGCTGGGCTCGGTGGTGACATACGCGGCGAGCGGCCGGGTGCCGTTCGACGCGACGGACGTGTACACGATGGTGTACCAACTGGTGCACGAGCCACCGAAGTTGGACGCCCTGCCCGGCTGGCTGCGGCCGACGGTCGAGCGCTGCCTGGCCAAGGAGCCGGAGGACCGTCCAAACGCGGCGGAGCTGCTCTCGCTGCTGACCGACGCGTATCCGGGCACCCTGGACGGGCCCGCAACCCCGACGGCACCGGCCCCGCAAGCCACCGCCGCCGCCGCCGCGCCGGACGGGGAGACGGGCACCCCGACGGACGCGGGCGCGGAGACCGACACCGCCGGGGACGCGGGCCGGGGCGGCGACCCCGCGTCCGACGCCGACGCGTCCGACGCCGACGCGGACGACGACACCGCCTCCGACGCCACGGACACGGGGTCCGTGACGACGGACCTGGGTTCCGTGACGACGGACCTGGGCCGCCTCCCCACTCCCCCGCCCCGGCGCGGGCGCCGTCGGCGGGTGCTGTCCGTGGCGGCTGCGGTCGTGGCGGTGAGCACGATCGCGGGCGGGCTGGTGTACGGGTTCCGGGAGGGCGGGGACGACGCGGGGACCGGTCCCACGACTCGGCCGCGGACGGTGACGAGCCAGCCGAAGGGCTCCGCCGAGTACATCGCGGCGCAGTCCGGTTCCGGCAACTTCTCGTACGCGTACCACGACAGTGCGGAGCGCCGCCCGGACGGCTGGCGGCAGTGGCAGTACAACCTCCAGAACAGCGACTGCGTGTACGCCGACTCGTCCCTCGTGTGCTTCGGCGACTGGGCCGTCCGGATCGACGCGGCCACCGGCAAGGAGCTGTGGCGCAACAGCAAGGTCTCGACGTACGGGAGCCAGAACAGCCCGGTCGTCGTGGGTGGCGTCGCGGTCGTCAACGTCGGCGACCGTCTCGTGGGGCTCTCGCTCGCCGACGGCTCCGTGAAGTGGCGCTATGCCACGGCGGTGCTCGCCGAGCGCCTGATGAGCGACGGCGAGCGGGTGTACTCGCTCACCGAGGACGGCACGGTGTACTCCGTCGACGCGCGTACGGGCACCAAGCCCTGGGTCGGGGGCTCCCATTTCCCCAGCAGGAGCGGCACGGCCGGGCAACGGGTGCTGGGCGACCGGTTCTACGTGTTCTCCACCAAGGACACCGAGATCGGCGACGACTACGTCACCGTCCTCGACAAGGACAGCGGCAGGCGCCTCGCCTCCTTCAAGCTGCCCGCGGTCTGCTCGCCCGGCACGGAGGCACTGCTGGAGGAGGACGGCAGGCCGCAGTTGTACTGCGCCGCCGTGGACAAGTACTCGGCGCCGTCGGGCCAGGGGGTGCTCCGCATGGAACTGGCCAAGGGTGCCGAGGTGACCCGCACAGAGGCCGGAGCGACCCTGGGCGCCGGACAGGACGGACCCGAGCTGTCGGTGACACCGGGCCGGGTGATGTACGTGGCGGCCACCGCCACGGGCGGCGAACTGGTCTGCGTCGACGCGGCCCGGCGCAAGGAGCTGTGGCGGGTGCCGATCCCCGGCAAGGGCCAGACCGACGCGCCGCCCATCCAGGCCGGTGACCGGGTCTACGTCGTCAACAGCCGGGGCGCCGCCGCCTTCGACGCGCGAACCGGCAAGCTGGTGTACCAGCACAGCGTGCCGTACCTGGACGACGAGAGCGGCTTCGACACCGGCCTCGACACCGAACCCCTCGTCGCCGGCGGCATCCTCTACGCGCCCTCGACCAAGGCCGGCTGGGTGGCTCTGGACACCGAGGCCACCTGAGCCACCTGAGCCACCTGAGTCACGCGGTGTCCGAGTGCAGTCGAGCCCCGGTGCCGCCGTCGGGCGGCACCGGGGCTCCGGTCGTGCGTGGTGTTACGGACGCAGCGTCATCTCGCGCTCGACGTCCCGCTTGTCGAGCTTGGAGTCGAACTTCGCGAGCGGCTTCGCCTTGCTCGCGTCCTGCTGGACCGCGACCGGGGCGACGCCCGCCCACTTCAGGATGCGGGCCGTGGCGAGGTCCTTCTCCGACTCGACGAGGCCGGCGACACGGGCGCCGTGGTTGGCGCCGGGGGCCGTGAAGACGTACGAGTCACGCGCCTTCTTGCCGAGGTGGAACGGCTCGGCGCCCCACGGGTCGTTCTCGCCGTACACGAAGAGCATGTGGCGGGCGTTGTTGCGGACCCAGGTGTCGACGTCCCGCATGGCGTGCGGCTGGAACTTCATCCTGATGTCCCGCGGGACGAAGTTCCGCGGCGGCTGGTAGCCGTAGCGGATGTACTTCTTCTCGATGTGCGGGAACTTGATGGTCGGCGCACCGAGCTGCGTGCCCGCCTGGTAGTAGTACGGCGTGTACGGCTCCAGGCCCTGGTCGGCGTAGGCGGAGAAGCCCGAGATCGAGTCGATCGAGTTCCAGATCTCGTCGTCGGTGGCGGCCTTGGCGTTCTTGGGGATGCTGTCGCCGTCGCAGTCGGCGAGCAGGCTGTACTGCCAGAAGCCCCACACGTAGTCGAGGACGACGGCCTCGTACGCCTTGTCGAGGCTGCCGATGGTGTTGAAGGTGAGGCCCTCGGCGGCGGCGAACTCCGCGTACTTCTTCTCCAGCGGCTCACGGCGCACCAGCGCCTCGCGCTGCACCGCGTTCAGCCGGTCGCGGCACTCCTTGGTGCCGACGTTCGCGAAGAACCGGTCGTACGCCGCGTCCTTCTTGTTGACCACGTCGTTGGGGGCGACGTAGGCGACGACGCCGTCCATGTCCTTCGGGTAGAAGCGCTCGTAGTACGTGGCGGTCATACCGCCCTTGGAACCGCCCGTGGAGATCCACTTCTTGTCGTAGATCTTCTTGAACGCCTTGAAGATGCGGTGCTGGTCGCTGGCGGCCTGCCAGATGTCCAGCTTGGTCCAGTCGGCCGGGGCCGGGCGGGACGGCGTGAAGAAGCGGTACTCCATGGAGACCTGGTTGCCGTCCACGATCTGCGTGGGCTCGCGGCGGCTCGGTGTCGTGGAGACGTTGTAGCCGCCGGTGTAGAAGACCGTCGGGCGGCTGGTGTCCTTGTGCAGGACGGTGATCCGCTGCTGGAAGGTGCCCTTGGCCGGGTGGCGGTGGTCGACCGGCTGCGTGAAGTTGAGGACGAAGAAGCGGTAGCCCGGGTAGGGCTTCTCCTCGATGAGGCTCACGCCCGGTATCGCGAGCAGTCGGTCCTTGATGTCGGTGGTGTCCGGCTGGGCGGCGGTGGCCGCGCCCGCCGTGCTCAGTGTGCCTATGAGCACCACGAGCGACAGCACCCACCTGAGCGCTTTGCGCATGCGTTCTCTCCCCTATGGAACGGCTGTGCGCCGGAAGCTATCGGAGCGGCCGCCGGGGCACCAGGGAAGAAAGGGGCCAACCGGACTGCTTTCAGGCGCAGATGGCGGGGATAGGGAAAACCCTGTGTGCGGTGGTGCGGTGGTGCGGTTCGGTCCGGGGTGCGGCGCGGCGGTTGCCCCGGCCGCGGCGGGTGTTCAGCGCAGGATCCAGCCCGAGGTGTAGTGCCGGGAGCCGACCCGCGCGTGGACGCACACGGGGCGCCGGCCCGCGTGGACGGTGACGGGGCCCGCCGGGTGCTTCTTGTTCCGCACCCACTGCCCGGCCCACGCCCGGATGCGGATGGTGCCCCTGCGGGCCTTCGGTCCGCCCTTGCCCATGGCCTGCTTGCGGGGCACGAGCACGGCGCACACGTACCGGGTGCCCTTGCGGTAGACGTGCACGGTCCCGGCGTCGAAGGTCAGGGTCCGCACCTTGCGTCCGGCGCAGGACGAGGCCGCCGTCGCGCTGCCCGCGGGACCGGCCAGGGCCAGCAGCCCGGCCAGGGTCAGTACGGCCAGCGCGCACGCCATCGGCCGGCGTATCGCTCCCTTCGTACCCCTGCTCACCGTCTGTCCCTCCCACCACAGATGCGTACTGGTATTCGGACGCGCAACAGGGCCCGAACGGTTGCGCGACCGGAGGGAAAGGCTACGGAGGTCGCCTACGCCTTCATCACCGGCTCGCCCACGAAGGTCCGCCAGAGCTGCGCGTACCGTCCGTCGCGGGCGAGGAGTTCCTCGTGGGTGCCGTCCTCGGCGACGCGGCCGTGGTCCATGACGACGACCCGGTCGGCGCGGGCCGCGGTGGTGAGACGGTGGGCCACGACGAGCGTGGTGCGGCGGCCGGCGAGCCGGTCGGTGGCCTGGTTGACCTGGGCCTCGGTGGCCAGGTCGAGCGCGGCCGTCGCCTCGTCCAGCAGCAGGACGTCCGGGTTCACCAGCTCGGCGCGCGCGAGGGCGATCAGCTGGCGCTGGCCCGCGGAGAGGTTGCGGCCGCGTTCGGCGACCTCGTGGAGGTAGCCGCCGTCGAGGGTGGCGATCATGTCGTGGGCGCCGACGGCCCGCGCGGCGGCCTCCACCTCGGCGTCGGTGGCGTCGGGGCGGCCGTAGGCGATGGCGTCCCGGACGGTGCCCTGGAAGAGGTACGCCTCCTGCGGGACGACGCCCAGCCGGTGCCGGTAGGACGCGATGTCGAGGTCGCGCAGGTCGGTGCCGTCGACCGTGACCCGGCCGCCGGTGGGGTCGTAGAAGCGGGCGACCAGCTTGACGAGGGTGGACTTCCCGGCGCCGGTCTCGCCGACGAAGGCGACGGTCTGCCCGGCCGGGATCCTCAGGTCGACGCCGCTGAGCGCCACCTCCTCTCCCGTGGAGCCGCCGTACCTGAAGTCCACACCCTCGAAGGCGATGTCGCCGCGCAGCGACCGCACCTCCAGGGGCTTGTCGGCGGACTTCGTGGACGTCGGCTCCTGGAGCAACTCCTGGATGCGGCCCAGGGAGACGGTGGCCTGCTGGTAGCCGTCGAAGACCTGGGAGAGCTGTTGGACCGGGGCGAAGAACAGGTCGATGTAGAGCAGGTACGCCACCAGGGCACCGGTCGTCAGGGTGCCCGCGTCGACCCGCCGGGCGCCCACGATGAGCACCGCCGCGGCCGCGACCGACGCCAGGAACTGCACGAACGGGAAGTAGACCGAGATCAGCCACTGGCCGTGCACCCGGGCCCTGCGGTAGCTGTCGCTGCCGGCCGCGAACCGCTCGCCGCCGTCCTTCTCGCGCCGGAACGCCTGCACGATCCGCAGTCCGGCCACCGACTCCTGGAGGTCGGCGTTGACGACGGAGACCCGCTCCCGGGCGAGTTCGTACGCCTTCACGCTCGCCCGGCGGAAGAAGAACGTGCAGAAGACCAGCGGCGGGAGCGTGGCGAAGACGACCAGGGCGAGCTGTACGTCGATCACGACCAGGGCGCCCATGATGCCGAAGAAGGTGACGACGGAGACGAACGCGGTGACCAGGCCGGTCTGGAGGAACGTCGACAGGGCGTCCACGTCGGTCGTCATCCGGGTCATGATCCGGCCCGTCAGCTCCCGCTCGTAGTAGTCGAGTCCGAGCCGCTGGAGCTGGGCGAAGATCTTCAGCCGGAGCGAGTACAGGACGCGTTCGCCGGTACGGCCGGTCATCCGGATCTCGCCGACCTGGGCCGCCCACTGGGCGAGGACCGAGAGCAGGGCCAGCAGGGAGGCGGCCCAGACCCCGCCGAGGACGGCCTGGGAGACGCCCTCGTCGATGCCGTGCCGGATCAGGACGGGCAGCAGCAGGCCCATGCCCGCGTCGACCGCGACCAGGGCCAGGCTCAGCAGCAGGGGCGGCCCGAAGCCGCGCAGCAGTCGCCTGAGACCGTACGAGCGCTCGGGGGCGACCGCGCGGGCCTCGTCGATGTCCGGGGTGTCCTTCGCCGGGGGCAGCGCCTCGACCTGGGCGAGGAGTTCGGGGGTGGCGGGGGTGCCGGCGAAGGCGGCGTCCCGGGGCTCCCGGTCGCCGGTCCACAGCCGGGGCGTGATGCCGCGTTCGGCGTCGAACTCGGCGTCCAGCTCGTCCCGTATCGAGTCGGGCACGGCGTCCTCGCCGGCGGGCGTCTGCCGCAGGTGGCCGGGTGAGACGCCGCCCAGCTCGTCGGGGTCGGTGAGCAGCCTGCGGTACAGGGCGGAGCGGCGCTCCAGCTCGTCGTGGGTGCCGATGTCGGCGAGGCGGCCCTGGTCGAGGACGGCGATGCGGTCGGCGAGGTTGAGGGTGGAGCGGCGGTGGGCGATCAGGAGGGTGGTGCGGCCCTCCATGACGTGTTTGAGGGCCTCGTGGATCTCGTGCTCCACACGGGCGTCCACGGCGGAGGTCGCGTCGTCGAGGACCAGCAGCCGGGGGTCGGTGAGGATGGCACGGGCCAGGGCGACGCGCTGGCGCTGGCCGCCGGAGAGGGTCAGGCCGTGTTCGCCGACCTTGGTGGCGTAGCCCTCGGGCAGCTCGGCGATGAAGCGGTCCGCCTGGGCGGCGCGGGCGGCCGCCTCGATCTGCTCGTCGGTGGCGTCGGGGCGGCCGTAGGCGATGTTGTTGCGGACCGTGTCGGAGAAGAGGAAGGAGTCCTCGGGAACCAGGCCGATGGCGGCGCGCAGCGAGTCGAGGGTCAGCTCGCGGACGTCGTGGCCGCCGATGAGGACGGCGCCCCGGCTCACGTCGTAGAAGCGCGGCAGCAGCAGCGAGACGGTCGACTTGCCGGAGCCGGAGGAGCCGACGACGGCGAGGGTCTCGCCGGGCCGGATCTCGAAGCTCAGCCCGTTCAGCACGGGGCGGCCGTCGTCGTAGCCGAAGGACACGTCGTCGAACTCGACGGTCGCGGGCGCGTCGGCGGGCAGCGTCTTCGTCCCGTCGGTCAGCGTCGGCTCGGTGTCGATCAGCTCCAGCACCCGCTCGGTGCCGGCCCGCGCCTGCTGGCCGACGGTGAGGACCATGGCGAGCATGCGGACGGGCCCGACCAGCTGGGCGAGGTACGTCGAGAAGGCGACGAAGGTGCCGAGCGTGATGTGCCCGCGCACCGCGAGCCAGCCGCCGAGCGCCAGCATGGCGACCTGGCCGAGCGCGGGGACGGCCTGGAGGGCCGGGGTGTACCTGGAGTTGAACCGGATGGTGCGCAGCCGCGCGGCGAAGAGCCGCCGGCCCACCTCGCGCAGCTTCCCGGTCTCCTGTTCCTCCTGCCCGAATCCCTTCACCACGCGTACGCCGCTGACGGCGCCGTCGACGACGCCCGCGACGGCGGCGGCCTGGGCCTGGGCGTACCAGGTGGCGGGGTGGAGGCGGGTGCGGCTGCGGACGGCGATCCACCACAGGGCGGGGGCGACGGCCAGCGCGACCAGGGTGAGCGGGATGGACAGCCACGCCATCACGACGAGGGAGATCACGAACAGCAGGAGGTTGCCGATGGTCATCGGCAGCATGAAGAGCAGGCCCTGGATGAGCTGGAGGTCGCTGGTGGCGCGGCCGACGACCTGGCCCGTGGACAGCTCGTCCTGGCGGCGCCCGTCGAGCCGGGTGATCGTCCCGAACATCTCCGTGCGGAGGTCGTGCTGGACGTCGAGGGCGAGGCGTCCGCCGTAGTAGCGGCGGATGTAGGTGAAGACGTAGACGAGGAGGGCCGAGCCGATGAGGGCGCCGGCCCAGGGCATCATGGCGCGGGTCCTGTCCCCGATGACGTCGTCGATGATCACCTTGGTGATCAGTGGGACGAGGGCCATCAGGGCCATGCCGGCGAGGGACGAGCCGAGGGCGAGGATGACGTCCTTGGGGTACCGCCAGGCGTACGCGGCGAGCCGGCGCGCCCATCCGGCGGCCTGCCCGGCCCCCGGTTCCGTCGCCGGCTCTCCCATGGCGTCCTCCCCCTGTCGCGCGGCCACGCGGTGCCCTCCTCGTCGTCGTGCGGGATGTGTTCGGAACACACCAACGCGGTCAGCTGCGGATTTCATCCCGCCGCGAATGTTTCGGGGCCGGGCGCCCCACAGCTCGGGGGTACGGGTCGTTGGCGACTGCGGGTGGGTGGGGGTTGTACGCGCGGTTCCCCACGCCCCTGAAGGATCGGGCCTGCGGCCCGCCCTTCGGCTGAAGAGGACGGGCGCAGACCCGGCCTCTCAGGGGCGCGGGCGGTGACACATGCGGCTCCGCCGCGTGGGCGCGAGAAACCACGAACCACCCGCACCCGCCGACGCGAGGCGCACCCCCGAGTCACTAAGGGTTGTCCCGTAATTCCCGGTGGATCAGCGCGCGGCGTCGGATGCGGTGCATCGCAAGGCGGAGGGGCATCCGCATACTGGATGTATGCGGATGTTCCGACAACGCGGCGAGGTGCCGTAGCCGGCGTCGCGCGCCCGCCGGGGATTACGGGACAACCCTTAGGCGCTCACCGCCTCCGCCTCCGCCCGCTCCTCCGCCGCACTCTCGCCCCCGCTGAACACACAGACCCCCGCGCACACCGCCGCGATCACCGCGGCCACGTACCAGTTCCCGCCCGGTACGTCCCGGGATGTCGCCAGGTCGAACAGGGCGCCCGCCAGGAGGGAGCCGATCATGTTGCCGGCGCTGCGGAAGAAGTGCATCGCGCCCATCGCCTTGGCGAGGCGGTCCGCGGGGACCTTGCGGGCGACCCAGATGTCGAAGGACGGGACGAAGAGGATCTCGCCCAGGACGACCGTGAGGCAGCCCACGACGATCCACGGCACCGAGCGGCCCGCGCCGAACGCCGTGAACGCCACCGTCATCCCGGCCAGGCCCACCGCCATCACCGCACCCGGGCGGAGGTGCTTGATCAGGAACTTGAACAGCGGGTACTGGAGCACCAGCACGCTCAGGCCCGTGATCCAGAACGGCGCGGACGGCGCCCAGCCCGGCGCGTACTCCTCCATGTGCAGCGGGATGCCGACCATGAAGCCGATGGAGAGGAACCAGAAGACGGCCGACAGCAGGAAGTAGCGGGTGGCGCCGCGGACCTCGATGCCCTTGAAGACGGCCGTGCTGAACAGCGGCACCCGCTCCGCCGGCCTCCGCGCGGCCTCCCCGAAGCCGTCCCTCGGGATGAACGCCGAGGACGCCAGGCAGAAGCCGATGAAGATCGCGAAGACGACCGAGAAGAGGGTGCGCAGGTCGACGTCGGCCAGCAGACCGCCCACCAGCGCGCCGCCGAAGAGGCCCACCTGCGCCGACATCTGGAAGGTCGAGAAGGCCTTCGGGCGCTCGTCGTCGGGGTACGAGACGAGGATGTTCTTCAGGCCCGGGAAGGCGGTGCCGGAGCCGAGCCCGATGAGGAAGGCCAGCGCGCTGTAGACGGCGACGCCGCTGCCGAAGCCCATCAGGCCCAGCGCGACCGCCTCCATGGCGGTGCCCGCGAAGACCGCTCCCCGGATGCCGATGCGGGAGGCGACCCCCTCGTAGCAGAACGTGGCGGCGAGCCGGCCGACGTACGTCATGCACATCACGACACCGGCCCAGAAGCCGCTGTCGGTGCCGCCGAGGGAGGCGACGAGGACGGGGAACCAGATGAAGTTCCCGATGTGGGCGAGGAAGATACCGGCGTTCACGCCGATCAGTGCCCGCCTGCGTTCGATGGTCACGCGGCCATTCCCTTCGGTTCGGTCCCTGCCTGGGCGGCCCGCAGGGCGGATATCGCGCGGGCGAGGGCCGCGCGGTCGATCTCCACGCCCCGGACGACCGTCCTCACGGGCAGCGCCGACAGCGGGCGGTCTGGGGCGGAGCCGTGCAGCAGGTTGTAGGTGGCGTCGGCGCCCGCGCTCAGCGGGTGCGCGCCCGCCGGGGCGCCGCGCAGCTCGTCGAAGTAGCGGCGGCCGCCGACCGTGGCCTGGTGGCGCAGCGCCGGGTCCAGTGAGGCGTCGTCGCCGCGCAGCAGGTCCAGCTCGCCGAGCAGGGAGTAGCCGTGGTAGGCGCCGGTGTTGCCGGAGTCGGTGCCGACCAGCAGGTCGCCCCGGCCGAGCGCGGCGAGCGCGTTGCGCCGCATGTCGGCGAGGGCGGCGGTGCGGGTCTCCTGGACGCCGTACTCGATGCCGTACGGCTTCTCGATGCCCTTGACGAAGTCGAGGTTGCGGACGTCCTGGGTCTCGGCGAAGCCCTCGCGGGAGTACTCGGCCAGGAACTCCTCGCCGGTCATGATCATCGGGCGGAGGCCGGCGAGCGTGGAGACGAACCGCGCTCCCGCGAACTCCTTCCAGTCGGCCGCGTCGAGCGTGCGGTCCCGGACGGTGTGGGCGAAGAGGCGGAAGCCGCACGCGTACGCCCAGCGGGTCTCCTGGAGGGTGTTGCAGTCGATGACCGCCGTGACCCCGCGCTCGGCGGCCATCCGGGCGGTGAAGCGCAGCACCCGCTCCGAGAGGCGGGAGAAGCGGACCGGGCTGCCCGGCTGCTCGGTGCCGTCGGTGAACATCACCTTCAGGAAGGTGCCGCCGCGCTCGGCGTTGGCGCGCAGCGCGTGGTCGAGGTCGGACTCGACGGCGAGCATGTGGACGGGGGCCGGGAACTCCACGCCGTGGCCGGTGCGGCCGGCCGCGTCGGTGGTCGCGGTCACCGCGTAGCCGCAGTGCACGATCTCCGGGTACGGCCACGGGGAGGCCTCCCGGCCGGCCGCCCAGGCGTCGGCGACCAGCGGGAAACCGAACATGTCCACCACGTGGGAGACCCCGTGGTACAGGTACTGGAGGGCCACGATCCGGGGGTCCTCGACCGTGTCGTCCCAGTTCGCGGGGAGCGAGACATGGGCGTGGGTCTCGGTGTAGCCGGGCCACAGTTCGAGCTCGCCGCCCCGGCGGGCGCCGGCGGGGGTGAGGGCCGTGTAGACGCCGTCCTCGGTCGTGACGTCGTAGAGGGCGCCGGGGTCGAGGGCCGGAACGGCCACCCCGCGCAGGGTGACCGGTCCCGTGCGGCCGCGTACGGCCTGGCTCATCGGGCCGCCTCGACCTTCAGCCGCAGGTCGATGGCGTCCAGGGCGTCCTCGTTGCGCTTGTTGACCTCGTCGCGGTCGGCGCCGGTGAAGATGATGTGGCCGATCCAGTCGAAGTTGCTCTTGGAGAGGCGGCTGACCTCGACGCCGGGCTTCTTGTAGGCGAGGGCGCTGTGGAAGCCGGGCAGGTCCTGGAGCCGGTCGAAGCCGATGGACTCGACGGTGCCGGCGACCGGGGAGCCGAACCAGTGGCCGCCGGCGATGGTCTCGCCGGGGAAGGGCAGCTCGGGGCGCTCGCCGAGGGCCTGGCGGATGACCTCCAGATAGGCGTCGACGCCGGAGCTGATCTGCATCAGGCTCGGCACGATGCCGCCGATGAGCCGGCCGTTGACCTCGCACAGCACCGGGCCGTCGGGGCCGAGCAGGAACTCGGTGTGGATGAAGCCGAAGTCGACGCCCAGCTCGTCGAGGACCCTCGTGGTCATCGCGAACAGCTCGTCCTGGAGCGGGTGCCCGGTGAAGTAGGTGGCGCCCATCTCGATGAAGTGCGGGAAGCCGCTCAGCGGACGGTCGGTCAGGCCGAGGTTGACGACCTCGCCCTTGCCGAGGACGCAGGACTCGACGGAGATCAGCTCACCGGTGACGAACTCCTCGATCAGGATGTCGGGGATGCGGACGACGCCGCGCCCGTAGTCGACGACGTCCGCGAGCTCCACGAGGTACGCCGCCAGGTCGTCCTCGTCCTTCAGGTGCAGCACATGCAGGCTGGCGGTGCCGTCGGAGGGCTTCACCACGCAGGGGAAGCCGATCTCGCGGACGGCCGCCTCGACCTTCGCCGGGTCGGAGACGTGCGCGAAGCGCGGCTGGCGGATGCCCTTGCCGTCGAGGGTGAGGCGGGTGAGGTGCTTGTGGCGGGCGTTGCGGGCGCCGTCGACGCTCATGCCGGGCAGGCCGAGCGCCTCCGCGACGGCCGCCGTGTGCACGGTGTGGTACTCGCTGTAGGTGGTGACACCGTGGACCGGGCGCTCGGCGTGGATCGTGCGGGCCAGCGCCGTCAGCTCCTCGATGGAGAACGCCTTCTCGCTCCTGATCACCCGGCAGTTGGGGTGGGCGTAGGCGGCCTCGGTGAGCGGGGAGACCGCGAGGTAGAAGTCGGGGTCGACGGAGACGAGGGTGACGTCGTGGCCGAGGTCCAGGGCGTTGGCGATGCCGGCCATGCCGTTGGGGTTGCATTCGATCATGAGGATGTGCACGGGGACTCCTGAAGTCGGTGTGGGTGGTGGGTGATTGCGGGGTGACGCGAAGCTCAGCCAGTGCCGACGTGCGCCCGCGCCCCTGCCTTGTCGACCGCGGCGAGCACGGCGGGCAGGTCCAGGCCGAGGGCGGCCATGACCTCCTCGTGGTCGCCGCCGTGCGCGGGCCAGCTCCGGTCCGCGCTGACGGAGGTGACACGGTGGTCCGGCAGAAGCAGCGCGAGCGCCTCCGCCACGCCGCCCTGGCCGCGGTGCTCCTCGACGACCACGAACCGGCAGTGGTGGCGGGCGAGTTCGGCGGCGGCGCGGGCCAGGTTCTCGTGGTCGAGGTAGACCAGGTGGGCGTGGGCGGTGCCGGGGGCGGCCCGCCGGGCGGCGAGGGCGAGCCGGGTGCCCTCCTCACCGACGGAGACCAGGCACACGTCGTCGGGCCCGGCCCTGAACTCCCAGTTCACCAGCGGCAGTTCGCCGCCGGGCAGCGGCAGGGGCAGGGACGCGTATGTGGCGTTGCGTCCGGTACGGATGTAGTGCGGGCGCCCGGAGCGGACGGCCTCCCGCACCACCGCGCGCATCTCGGCGTCGCCGTACGGGGCGGCGATGGTCACGCCGGGCACGCTGCGCAGGATCGCGAGGTCCTCCAGGCAGTGGTGGGTGGTCCCGAACCAGGCGCCGGAGACCCCGGCGTACGGTGCCACGACCGTGACTCCGGCGGCCAGATAGCCGAGGGTCAGCTTCAGGCTCTCGGCGGCGCGCAGCGCGGCGAAGGGGGCGAAGGTGCTCACGAACGGCTTGTGGCCGCCGGCCGCGAGGCCCGCCGCCATGTCCACCATGGCGCCCTCGGCGATCCCGAGGTTGAAGAAGCGCTCCGGGTGGGCGGTCTGGAAGGGGTGTCCCTTGCCGCCCAGGTCCGCCTCCAGGCAGACGATCGTGTCGTCGGAGCCGGCGAGCCGGGTCAGCTCGTCCCGGTAGGCGTCGCGCCCGGACAGGGTCACCGGGCGCTCGTCGGTGCGGGGCGCGGCAGGCTCGGCCGCGGGGGTCTCGGGCGTCCGAGCGGTGAGGACGCCGGCCCGCTCGCCCGTGGTGGTCATCGGACACCCCGCTTCCACTTGGCGGCGCGCGCCTCGTCGATGGTCACGTAGTGGCAGCCGGGTCTGCCCTCGACCGCGCGTACGCCCTTGCCCTTGACGGTGTCCGCGATGACGGCCAGGGGCCTGCGGGCGGCCGTGCGGTCCTCGGCGAACAGGGCGGTGAGGGCGGCGAGGTCGTGTCCGTCGGCCTCGGCGACGTCGAACCCGAACGCGGCGAACCGCTCGGCGAGCCGGGGCAGCGGGGAGATGTCGGCCACCATCCCGTCGTTCTGGCCGCCGTTGCGGTCCACGACGAGGACGAAGGTGCCCAGCTCCTGGGCGGCGGCGACCTGGCAGGTCTCCCAGACCAGGCCCTCCTGCAGCTCGCCGTCACCGGCGACGGCGATGCCGAGCCCGTGGTCGCCGGAGAGCCGCTGGGACAGCGCCCAGCCGGCGGCGTACGGGACGCCGTGGCCGAGGCTGCCGGTGGGGAAGCGGACGCCGGGCACCTTGGGGCCGGGGTGGCCGGTGTAGGGGTGGCCGGCGAGGCCGTACAGCGGGGCCGGGTTCTCCGGGAGGATGCCGCTGACGTACAGGGCCGCGTAGAGGCCGGCGGCCGCGTGGCCCTTGCTGAGGACGACCTCGGTGCCGTCGCCGGCGGAGGCGCGGTGCAGGGCGGCGATCAGGATGTCGAGGACGGAGAGGCTGCCGCCGAGGTGGCAGCCGCGCGGGCTCGCCGCCATGTCGACGACCAGCCGGCGGGCCCGGACGGCACGGTCGGCGAGCACGGCCTGCAATTCGTCTTCCTGAAGGGGCTGTTCGAGGACGGTCGTGGTCATCGCCTGCTCCCCTCGGGCAGGGTGAACCACCGGTTGACCGCGTCGGCGAGCAGTGAGCGGGCGGTGCGGTACTCCATGGGGTCGATGCGTTCCTCGTCGGTGTGGTCCAGGGAGGAGTCGCCCGGCCCGTACGCGACCATCGGCACGTCGTGCCAGGTCGTGGCAAGGGTGTTCATGTCGGACGTGCCCTTCTTCACCACGAAGCGGGGCCTGATCCCGGCCTGGGCGAAGGCCCGGGTGAAGACCTTGACCAGGGCGCTGGACCGGCCGCCGGCGTGACCGGGGGTGGCGCGCAGCACCTCGACCCGTACGTCCTCGCGGGCGTGGCCCAGCGCGACGGCCCTGAGTGTCTCCACGTCGGCCTTGGGCGGCACCCGGAAGTTGAGGATGCCGGTGGCGGTGCTGCGCTCCCGGCCGTTGTCCACGTGGACGTCGATGACGGCGCTGAGCGCGTCCGGCACCTCGGCGAGCACCGCGGCCCGGACGCGGCCGAGCACGTCGATGAGGTGGTCCGGCGCGGAGACCGCGTCCATCCCGGCGGAGTGGCCGCTGGGCACGGAGGCGGTGATCCGGAGCTTGAACAGTCCGAAGTAGCCGAGGGTCAGGGTGCCCGAGCCGCTGGGCTCGCCGATGACGACGGCGTCGGCCGGGTAGCGGTCGCGGGCGAAGAAGGCGCCCTTGGAGGAGGAGATCTCCTCCTCGACGGCGCCGACCACGCACAGCCGGCCGTCCTCGGGGATGTCCGCGTGGGCGAGGACCTCCAGGAAGGCCGCCAGGCTGCCCTTGGCGTCGACACTGCCGCGGGCCCACAGCTCGCCCTCGCGCCACTCGGCGGGCCAGTGGTGCGGGACCGTGTCGAGGTGACCGAGGAGCATCAGCCGGCGGGGTCCGTCGCCGCGGGTGGCGACCAGGTTGCCCGCCTCGTCGACATGGGCGTCCATGCCGCGCTCCCGGCACCACTCGGCGAGGTAGCCGGCGAGTTCGGCCTCGTCGCGCGAGACGGAGGGCACGCAGGCCACACGGGTGAGCAGACCGAGGTCGGCGGCGGGCTCCTTGGTGCGCCAGAACCGTGTCCAGCCCGACGGCTCGCCCATGGTGTGCGGGCCGGTGATGGCGACGTCGGCGCCGCTGTCCCGCATGGCGATCTCGGCGGCCCGCACCTTCTGCCGCATCCTGCCGCCCGCGTACCGGGCGCCCTCGCCCGGATAGGCGTCGAGGAGCGTCGAGCGCGGGTCGGCCGGGTCGGTCAGCAGCCCGGCGGTGCCCGTGACCAGCCGCAGGTGGTCGGCGCCGAGCGCGCCGGTCAGGACGGCGGCGACGACGTCGGCGTCCACGTTCAGCGGGGCCCCGCCGGCCGGGTCGGCGACCGGCGGCGACAGACAGACCACGTCGTACGCCTCCAGCAGCGCCGTCAGCCCGTCGGTGTCGACGTCGGTGGGCACACCGGCCCGGTGGTCGCGGACGACCACGGTCCGGCCCTCGGCGGAGACCGTCTTCAGAGGGCGGTTGGCCCTGCCGGTGACGAGTCCGCCGCGCGCGGCCACCGAGGTGAACACGGTCAGTCCGAGCGCCCGCAGCTCCCGTTCCACGGCGGGCAGCGTGACCCGCTCGTAGGCGTCGACGAGGTGGGCCATCTCCTCCGGCGGGCAGTAGCGCACCGAGTCGCCGCCGGCCAGCCGCAGCTGGGGCATGGGCCGTCCGATGGACGTGTAGTGGCGTTCGATGCCGGTGGCGCCGCCCGCGACGAGCAGCACCCGGGCACCCCGGGCCACCAGATCGGCCAGCTCCTTGTGGATCGCGCCCCGGTCGAGGGTCGCGCTGCCGGCCTTGATGACGTACAGGGGCCGGGTGGACCGGGAGGCGTACGCGGCGGCCCGCGCGACCGGTGCCACGGCCGGCGCGGCCGGCGCGGCCGGCGCGGCCGACTGGTCGGTCACGGTCGTCGGGTGTTCCGTCAGTGACGTCATGGGGACACCGCCGTCGTGGGCAGTCCGGCGGTCTCGTCGAGGCCGTGGACGAGGTTCATGGCCTGGACGGCCTGTCCGGCCGCGCCCTTGATGAGGTTGTCGAGCGCGGCGACGGCGACGACCTGGCCGCCCTGGACCGCGATGGCGACCTCGGCGACGTTCGAGCCGACGACCGCCTTCAGCATCGGGAAGTCCTGCGGCGCCTTGGGCGCGGGCCGCACCCGTACGAACGGCTTGCCGACATACGCCTTGGCGTAGGCCCGCTTGACGTCCAACGGGGTGACGCCGTCCCGGAGTTCGGCGTAGGCGGTGACCAGGATGCCGCGCGCCACGTCGAGGCTGTGGGTGGAGAACCGGAGGTCGACGGCCGCGCCGGTGAAGTCGGCGATGGCCTGCCGGACCTCGGGCGCGTGCCGGTGCCCGTACAGCTTGTGCACCCGGAAGTTGCCGCTGCGCTCGGCCGGCGGCTCGCCGCTGCCCCGGCCGCCACCGGTGGAGCCGGTCTTGGCGTCGACGACGACCCGGTCCGTGGCGAGCGGCTCGGCGCCCGCGAACAGCGGGTACAGGGCGTAGATCGAGGTGACGGCCATGCAGCCGGGCAGGTTGACGAACCTGCCGTCCGGCACCACGGGGCTCAGCTCCGGTACGTAGTAGGCGAAGTCCTCCAGCGGCGGGTGCTCGGCGGTCTTCGGGTAGTGCGCGCGCACCTCGTCCTCGGCCCGCAGCCGGAAGTCGCCGCCCAGGTTCAGCACGCGCTTGGCGTGGGCCGCGATCAGCGGCAGCCGCTCGGGCAGCGCGCCGGTGGGCAGGCAGCCGAAGGCGACGTCGACGGCGTCGATGTCCGCCAGCCGGTCCAGCGGCCGGAACTTCAGGCCCGCCGCCCTCGGGTGGTTGCGCAGCCACGGGTGGACGCTGCCGACGGTGGCTCCGGCCGCCCGCTCGGCGGACAGGAAGGCGAGTTCGACGTGGGGGTGCTCCAGGAGCAGCCGGATGACCTCGCCCCCGGTGTATCCGCTGGCGCCGACGACGGCGACCCTGATCTTCTGTCGTGAGAGGCCGGTGTCAGCCAAGGCGGGCCGCCTTCTCGTACGGCCGCACGTAGTCGCGCTCCTCGACGAGTTTGCGGATGGCGTCGGGGCGGCGGGCGACCTTGCGGAAGGCGTCGGCGTAGCGCAGGATCCGCTCGTACTCGACCGGGGAGCGCAGCTCGCGGCAGAGGACGAGGGTGGAGTCGAGCATGCCGAGGGTCACGGGGAAGTCCTCGGGCCGGTGGTCGCGCACGGCGCCCGGGTTGAGGCTGAACGGGTAGCCGTTGCCGAACCCGTCGCGGTGGCGGAAGGGCAGGTGGCAGGGGATCGGCGTGTTCTGCCACTCCCGAGCCGGTACGCCCTCGGCGACGAGCAGCTCGTGCACGGCCTCCTTGACCGCGTGCACGGGCAGGTCCGCCAGCCCGACGGCCCCGGGGTGCAGGGTGATCCGGTACATGTTGTACGCGTGGACGTGCCCGGCGGGCACGTGCGGCGGGGTGAACAGCCCGGTGCCGTCGAGGGCCTCGCCCAGCAGGGCGGCGTTGCGGGCGCGGATCTCGTCGTAGTAGGGCAGCCGCTTGAGCTGGCTGGTGCCGAAGGCGGCGGCGATCCACGACATCCGGTAGTCGATGCCGTGCCGCGCGAGGTAGTCCACGGCCCGGCCGTACGCCTCCTCCGTGGCGAAGAAGGCGATGCCGCCCTCGCCGCCGAGCGGGAAGTTCTTGTCGGCCATCAGGCTCTGCCCGGCCGCGTCGCCGAACGAGCCGGCGACCCGGTCGCCGATCTTCGCGGAGTGGGCGTGGGAGGCGTCCTCGACGAGGGCGATGCCGTGCCGGTCGGCGAGGGCGCGCAGCGCGGGGACGTCGGCGGGCAGTCCGTGCACGTGCACCGGCATCAGCGCCCGGGTCCGCTCGGTGACCGCGGCAGCGGCGGCGGCCGGGTCCATGCAGTACGTGACCGGGTCGACGTCGACGAACACGGGAACGGCATGGGCGGCGACGACGGCCTGCGCGGTGGCGATGAACGTGAAGGCCGGCACGATGACCTCGTCGCCCGGCCGCACCCCGGCGCCGACGAGCGCCATGTGCAGGCTCGACGTGCCGCTGGCGGTGGGCAGGGCGTGGGCGGCCCCGACGTACTGCCGGTAGGCCTCGGCGAAGTCGGCGACGACCTTCTCGGGGGTCTGCCGCTGGGCGAGCATCAGGTTGAACACGTCTTCCTTGGTGATGACCGGGAAGAGCGTGCGGCGCAGCGCCTTGGGGATGATCTCGCTGCCGCCGAGGGCGGCGAGTTCCTCGTCGAGGTCGGCCGGATCGGGCAGCGGGAGGGGCGAGTTCGGGAAATCGGTGATCATGACTGCTTCGCTCCGGAGGTCGCGGCGGGCCGCGCCGCCTGGGTCAGGGCCATCCGCACACAGGCGGCCACGAGCGGGCTGAGCCGGTAGTTGAACTGCACTCCGGGCACGAGGTCGGCGTCCGCCTCCTCCTGTGTCCACATCGTGCGCAGGTCGTGGGCGCCGAAGATCTTCAGCCGCTCGGCGCGGGCCCAGAGTTTCGGGTCGTCGGTGAGGACGGCGGCGGCGGGACCGAAGCCGAGGCCGGTCAGGTCCACGACGAGGGCCGGCGCGGTGGCCCCCGCGGCCAACTCGCCGAGCCGGTCGGCGTTCGCCGGGTCCAGCGCGATGTGGTCGTACGCGGCAGGTCCGTCGTACGAGGTGACGTTCACGCCGAGCCAGGCGAGGAACGCGGAGGTCTCCGCGTCCACGTCGGCCGGCGCGACGCTGTCGCCGTGGCCGATCCCCTGGCCGGCCAGCGCGGCGTGGATCGCCCCGGTGCGGCTGTTGAGCAGCACGGCCTTGCTCCGCCCGGTCTTCTTCCCGAGCAGCCGCTCCAGACCGGGCAGCTCCCGGTCGCTCTTCTCGATGCTCATCACCACGCCCGAGGTCAGGACGCGGGTGAGCACCGTGGCGGTGTCGAACAGTTCCATGTGATGCGGTGCCTCTTTCTGAAGATCGCGAGGGTGTGGGGGTGGGTGGGGTGCGTTGGCGGGTGCGGGTGCGTTGTGGCTGGTCGCGCAGTTCCCCGCGCCCCTGGAGGGACGGGCCTGCGGCCCTCCCTCCTGAAAAGCACGGGGCGCAGCCCCGGTCGCTTTTCAGGGGCGCGGGGAACTGCGCGACCAGCCCCCACCCGCCCGCACCCGCCGACGAACCCGCACCCCCGAGCTACTGGGCGCCGACGGAGACCAGCTCCGCGACGTACGCCGCGTACAGGCCCGCCACATCCACCCCGTGCCGTTCCGAGGACTTCGCGAACTCGGGGTTCGCGTTGACCTCCAGGACGAGCAGGTCCCCGGTGCTCCGGTCCTCCACGAGGTCCACCCCGTAGAACCCGGGTCCCAGGGCGTCCACCACCTGCCCGCACAGCTTGTCGATCTCGGCGGTCACCTCGACCCGCCGGACCTCCGCTCCCAGATGCGTGTTGGTCCGCCAGTCCTCCGACACCCGCTGGATCGCGACCACCGGAGTCCGCCCGATCACGACGACCCGCAGATCGTGTCCCGGCTTGTCGACGTAGGACTGCACCACGACGGGGAACAGCTTCCCCGTGGCGTCGGCGGACTCCCGCCCCCCGGCCCACGCCTCCACACACTCGGCGTTGGCCATCTTCGTGACTCCCCGCCCCCACGACCCGCTGACCGGCTTGACGACGGCCGGCATCCCCAACTCACGCACACACGAGCGGACTTGGTCGTAGCTGAAGGCATGCCGGGTCACCGGATGCGGTATGCCGTGGCGCGCGAACAGCAGCGACTGGAGCCCCTTGTCGTTGCACGCCTCGATGACGGACGACCGGTTGAGCGTGGTGGTCCCGGCGTACTCCAGCCGCCGGGACACGCTGACGGCGTCCCGGTGGGACAGGTTCCGGATCACGGCGAGAGCGGGCGGACCGCCGCGGCCCGCCACGACGCCCGCCAGATCCTCCATCAGCAACGGCCGCGCCGCGAGCCCTTCGGCCCGCAGGGCGCCGAGAAGGAGCTTCTCCTCGGGCCGCAGCATCGTCACCGAGAGCAGGACCTCGTCGGGGGTCGTCACTCGCCCCAGTCCTCTTCCACCTCGGGCGCGAGGTCGAGGCGTACACCGCTCTCGGCCTTCTCCACGACCTCGTGCTCCTGCCCGCAGGCGGTGCACTCGGTGATTTCCCCCTTTTCCCAGTCCTCCTGGACCTCGAATTCGGTGTCGCACACGAGGCACTTCGGTGCGGCGATTGCGGTGGTCATTCCTGTGACTCCTTCGTTTGTTCAATATGAAACCGACAAGCCGGATTACCTGGAGTCGGCATGCGGAATTCACCGGACGGCGATCCGGCCGGACGGTTTCCCCGTCAGCGGTCCGTGACAGAACCCCACGCCCGCCCGTGCCGCGCCGGGGCGCCGCGGGCGCCCGCCGGGGCCCGTACCGGACCGGCCGGGAACGGCCGGGAACGGCCGGGAACGGCCCCCGGATCACGGGGGCACATCCGCTTTGCACGGGCTTTACGTGGGAAGAATCAGCCGATCCCCCGGATCGGCGATGGCCCGACGGGGCTTAGGGCCAGCCCGGGTCGGCCGGCGCGTTGGCGACCTGGGCGCCGGCGACCGTCGCGCGGTCGGCCGTCCCGGAGGCGGCGGAAAGCGTCAGCGCCGCGGCGGCGACAATGGCGAGCGCGCCGGCAAGTCTGCGCAGGTACGTCATTTCTCTGATCCCCCTGAAGAATTTCCGGACTTCCGGCTCCCCGCCGGTGTCCACACGAAGAGCATGCCTCGGCCGGCCGGTTGCCGAAAGTGATTGAAGGGGTCATGATCGTGCACTGCAGAAACCTGAAGGGGGCCATGCATGTGCGGTGATGCGGACATACGCGGGGGCGCCGAGACACCGGCGGAGGTGTGCGGCGCGGGACTCGAGTTCTACCGCACCGCACTGCTGGAGGGGAGGGCTCCGGCCGCCCAAGCACCGTCCTGCTTGAGGGAGTTCGGCCTGGTGGCGTCTGCGGTGGACGACCCCGACGCGCTGGTTCCGCTACCGCCCTCGGTGGCGACGGCGGCGCTGGCACACCCGCTGGAGCGGCTGATCCTGGAGCAGCGGCAGGCCCTGGCGTCCGTGCGGGCGTCGATGTCCCAGGCGGAGAGCGTGTACCGCACCGCCCGCCGCAGGGACGACGAGTCGTCCCAGCGGCTCACCCCGGCACCGGTGATCACCGCCGCGCTGGACGAGGCGATCGAGGCCACCAAGCACGAACTGCTCACCGCGCACCCGGGCGGCAGACGGCCCGAGGAGGTCCTGGTGAAGGCGCTGCCCCGCACGCTGACGGCGCACCGCAAGGGCGTGAAGCAGCGCACGCTGTACCAGCACACCATCCGGGCCCACGGTCCGACGCTCGACTACATCAAGCAGGTCACCGAGCTGGGCGTCGAGGTGCGGACCGTCGACGAGGTCTTCGACCGGATGATCATCTGTGACCGTGCCGTCGCCTTCATCCCCGACACCGGCAAGGACCACGGCACCCACGCCCTCAAGGTCACCGACCCCGGGGTGGTGCACTTCCTGGTCTCGGCCTTCGAGTACGCCTGGGAGCGGGCGAAGCCGGTCGTGTACGAGCACGACCAGCAGCGCCCTCGGCTGCTCACCGACGAGACCCGGCTGCATGTGCTGCGGCTCATGGTCGACGGCTACACCGACGCGGCCATCGCGAGCCGGCTCGGCATCAGCACCCGGACCGTCGCCAGCCATCTGAAGAAGGCCGGCGATCTGCTGGGCAGCAACAGCCGCGCCCAGCTGGCCTATCTCACCGCGAAGAGCGGGCTGCTGGAGGACACCGCGTCGAGTGCCTGCGACTGCGATCGCCACTGCTGAGGCCCCGCCGGTTCGCGCACCGGCCGCCCCGCCGGGTCAGCGGCCGCCGTCCCCGCGCGGCACACCGCCGCCCCGCTTCGGCACCCGGCGGGCCCGGCGGCGCGGCTCGGGGCCGCACGCCGCCCACACGAGGAGCGTTCCGGCCAGGATGCCGGTCCAGAGCGTGTGGGAGTCCGCCCAGCGGGGGTCACCGGGCTGCACGAACAGCGCATGCTCGTACGGGAGGAACACCGCGGCCGCGACCGGGACCGCCGGCACCGCGGCGGCCACGGCCGGTCCGGGCAGCCGGACCGCGCTGAACCGCACCGCCGCCCCGGCGAGCGCCAGCGCCAGCCCGGACAGCGCCCCGGCCTCGACCGTGAGCGCCCCGGCGGGCAGCGCGGCCCACGGCCCGGCGTCGCCCGACCGTACGACGCCCAGGACCGCCGCCCACCAGACCGCGCCCACGAGGCAGACCACGGCCACCCGCAGCGTCTGCCGCAGCGGGCGCGGTACGGGGGCGACCCCGGTGGTGTGCCGGGCCGGATCGTCCAGGGCGAACGCCATGCCCACCGCCCCGCACAGGGCCGCCGCCCGCACCACGTTCGCCAGCACCGCAGCCGGAAGCTCCAGCGAGAACAGGGCAGGTACGGCGGCGACGACCAGCCCCAGTGCCCAGCCGGCGGCGAGCAGTCTCCACGGCAGCGCCCGCACCGTGGGCCGTGTCAGGGCCGCCGCCACCGCCGCCCGTCGCCTCACGCGCACCCCCACTCCCGGTCCGCGGCCGTCTCGGCCGGGGCGGTGACGCCCAGCAGGGCGGCCGCGCGGTCGGTGGTCGTACCGGGGGCGGACAGCTCCGCCCAGTGCGCCCGCACCGCCTGTCCCACCTTCGCCTGCGGCCGGGCCAGCAGCCGCTCGACCACGGTGAGTTCGCGGTCGCGCAGGGCGATCGCGGTGACGGGTGCCCAGATCACGCCGGGGCTGTTGTAGGCGTCCCCGGTCTTGTCGAACAGGGCCTCGCCGTCGCGGGTCGCGCGGATCGCCAGCCACACCGTCAGCACGCCGCGCGCGTCGCAGTACGCCCCCTCGTCCCGCTCGTTCCCGACGACCAGCCCTCGGGCCACGCTCGCCGCGAACTCCAACTCCCGTTCGCCGCCCCAGGCCGTGCTCGCCGTCACCTCGCCGGGCGCGGCGGGCAAGGGCTCTTCGATGCCCGACGGTCCGTCGAGCGCGTTGACCTTCTGCCGTACGGTCAGGGCCTGTTGAGCGCGGGGCCCGCCCGCCAGTGACCGCACCCGGTCCGTGACCCGGGCCCACTCGTCGGTCCAGGGCGTGAACTCGGGGAAGGCGCAGTACGTCGTCGGCCCGCGCCGCTCGCAGTCCTGCACCTCGGCCGGGTCGCGGGTCGCCACCTGACGCGCCTCGCGCACCGCGTCCGACGGTGCCGTGCCCTGGAGCACGACGGCGGCCACGACCGCCCCGAGCGCCGTGAGCGCGGTGGCCCGCACGGCCCTGGTCCGGCCGCCGCTCACCCTGACCGCGCCCGCCGCCGCCAGCACCGCGAGCGCCAGCAGATACAGGGCGTGCCAGCCCGCGGGCCGCCCGAGCAGGCCGGACGGCAGCGGCCGGGCGCCCTCGTCGAAGACGACGGGCGCCATGCCGCGCAGCCAGGCCGGGCTGCCGGAGTCGGCCACGAAGACGAAGACGGCGGCGATGACGGCGACCGCGGCGAGCGGGGCCACGAACGCCGGCCGCATCACCCGGCCCAGCAGGACACCCAGGACGGCCAGGAGCAGGATCAACAGTGGACCGGTCACCAGTTCGAACACCGAGGCGTGGCCGACCGCACCGGGCTTCAGCGCCTCGGCGGTGAACTGCCCGGCCACGATCAGCGCGCCGACGGACACCGTCGGCAGCACCGACAGGACGTGCGCGCAGGTGCGCCGCCACGGCTGCACCACCAGCACCGCGAAGGAGTTGTCGGTGCCCCGCCGGTGCGAGCGCAGCACCCCCAGGTTCGCGGCGATCATCACCGCGAGACCGAGGACCAGCTGGCCGAGCTGGGTCTCGCGGTCGACGTCATGGAGGACGGGATAGGCGTCCTCGGGCTCGCCGCCCGGCCACAGCAGCAGCGCCAGGTATCCCGCCAGCGCGACCAGTACCAGGGGGTGCAGCAGCAGGCGCCGCGCCTCCACCCGGGCCAGCGCGAGCACCGCCCGCCGGCCGTCCCCGGCCGGCGGCGCGGGTGCGGTGACCGGGGTCCCGGTCAGGGCCGTCATGCCGCCACCTCCGCCACCGTGTCGCCGCCGAGGGCCAGCAGATAGCCGTCCTCCAGCGTCGGCTCGACCAGCCGGGCCCCCTCCGGGGGGTCCCCGACGTTGCGGAACTCGCCGGTGCCGGTGCGCCAGCCGGCCCGGGCGCCCGGCTGCCGCTCCGTGCTGCGCCACACCCGGCCGTCGGCCACCGCCGTGAGCTCGGCCGGGGTGCCGTCGAACCGCACCCGCCCCTTGTCCATGACCACCACGCGGTGGCACAGCATCGCCACGTCCTCGGTCTGGTGGGTGGACAGCAGCACCGTGCGGCCCTCGCCGGCCTCCGCGATCAGCTCGCGGAACCGCATCCGCTGCTCCGGGTCCAGTCCGACCGTGGGCTCGTCCAGGACCAGGAAGCCGGGGTCGCCGACCAGGGCGGCGGCCAGCGCCACGCGCTGCTTCATGCCCCCGGAGAGTTTCCGGATCCGCTTGCCGCGCACCTCCCCGAGGCCGACCGCGTCGAGGACCCGGCGGGCCTCGGCGTGCCGGGTCCGCCGGTCCGTCAGCTCCTTGAGGATCGCCACGTAGTCGACGAACTCGAAGGCGGTGAAGTCCGGGTGGAAGCCGGGGTTCTGCGGCAGATAGCCGAGGGCCCTGCGGGCGTCCTGCCGGCCGGTGACGGTGCCCGGGTCGTGGCCCAGCACGGTGAACGCCCCGTTGTCCGGCGCGGTCGCCGTCGCGAGGATCCGCAGCAGCGTCGTCTTGCCCGCGCCGTTCGGTCCGAGCAGGCCCGTGACGCCTTCGGTGAGGCGCAGTGTCACCTCGTCCACCGCCCTGGTGCCGCGGTAGCTCAGGGTCAGGCCGGCGGCCGAGACCGTGGGTCGTGTCATGACAGCCTCCTGGCTGCGGATCGAAGGGGTCGGAAGGATCGGAGGGAAGGACCGGGCAGGGCCGCGCTGTCGAAGCGGTCGCGTGCCGCCACCAGCAGCACCGTCGCCACCACGGCGACCGCCGCCGCCGCGCCCTGGCCCTCGGCGGTGAAGGGCAGCGGCGTGCCGGAGGCCAGCAGACGGCTCAGCGCCACCAGCGCGGCCCAGGCACCGCCGACCAGGGCGGGCGCGAGGACGGGCCCCAGCCTGGCCGTCAGCGCGACCCCGGTCGAGGTCAGCGCGAGGGCCGGCAGCAGCCAGCCGAGTGCCGCGAGGCCGAGCGAGGGCAGCGCGAGGCTCGCCAGCGCGCTCAGTGCGGTCGTCGTCGAGAGCACGGCGACCGTGCGCACCATCAGCAGCCGGAAGGTGTGCATGGGCGCGACCACGGCCGACTCGTACGTCGGGTCGAGACCCGGGCCGAACGACACGGCCACCCCCGCCAGCGGCAGCAGCGGGGCCGTGGCCAGCAGCAACAGCGGTGACGCGGCGAGCGCCACGCAGACCGCGAGCAGCAGGGTCAGCACCACGGCGCCGAGCCAGGAGCCGCGCAGCAGCGGGGTCGCCGCGAGCAGCCGCGCGGTGTGGTCGGCGACCCCGGCCCGGACCAGCAGCGACTCGAAGGGGCCGGGCCGCGGGGCGTCCAGTTCGGCGTCGAGCCGGGCCCAGCCCGCGTCGGTCTCGGCGGCCGGAACCCGGGCCGCGAGCGCCGTCCGGCAGTCGGCGCAGGCGGCGAGGTGGGTCTCGACGGACCACAGCCGGGGTGGTGCCAGCACTCCGGCGGCGTACTCCCGCAGATCCCCGTCATCCGTGTGCCAGCTCATGCCAGGCCCTCCCGCAGTTGCTTCCGGGCGCGCATGGCCCGGGTCTTGACCGTGCCCGGCGGAATGCCCAGCAGGACGGCTGCCTCACGGGTCGTCAGACCGTCGATGACCGTGGCCTGGAGCACCGCCCGCAGTTCCGGCGAGAGCGCGGCGAGCGAGCCCGCCAGGTCGCCGTGGCGCACCCGTGCCAGCACCTGTTCCTCGGCGGACGCCTCGTCGCGGTGGCGCAGCCGGGCCAGCGCCTGCCTGAGCCGGCCGCGGGCGCCGTCGCCGCGCAGCGCGTCCACCAGGCGGCGCGACCCGATCCGCCACAGCCAGCCCGCCACGTCGCCCTCCCGGTGGTAGCGGGCCGCTCCCCGCCACACGTCGAGGAACGTCTCCTGGACCACGTCGTCCACCAGCACCGGATCGGCGCACCGCCCGCGCAGCCGCAGCCTGAGCCACGGCGCGTAGTGGCGGTACAGCTCCTCGAAGGCGCGACGGTCACCGTCCGCGACGGCCCGCATCAGTTCGGCGTCGCCCGGACTCCCCCGCTTCATGTCGCTCACACCCCCTCATCGGACGAGGGTCCCCCAGCGGTTCACGCGGCGGCGCCCCGGACGGACGAGGAGCCCCGCCGGGCGGCACGTCCCGGCGGCCGTGGCGCCCGGGGCTCGGACAGATCACGAGGGCGGCCGGGGCTCGGGCGGTTCACGAGGGCGGTGAGGAGCGGCTTGCGGACGAGCCGTACGCCGTCGTGCCGGCCGGTGAGGGCGGGGACGCCCCCGCCGGTGAGGACGGCGACACCGCCGGAATCCGTCGGCCGGATCCGTCCGTCGCGCGCCGCGCGAAAAAGCGAAGGCAAGGAGTCACCTACTCCTTGCCACTCTCAACGTATAGCGCACGGGGGGCCTTGCGGCAAGGCCCCCTCCGTCCCGCACAATCACCGGCCGAAGCCGTCATCCACGGAAGAACGGGGGTCGTGTCATGCGGGTGCTGTCACTGCCGTACGGGTCGCGCGGGCATGAGGAGCCGCCGACGGTGGGCGGCGTGCCGCCTGCCGTTCGGTCGGTGGGCAGACCGTCCCGGGCGGGCCGGCCCTCGCCGTCACAGTCACCATCACCGTCCGCGCCGACCGCACGGCGGTGGCCGTGAGGCCGCGGCTCGACGCCACCGGCGTGCGTGAACCGCCCGAGTCCGTATGAGCGCCCTTCCGCCCCTCCCCCACCCTGCCGTACTTGCGGGTCCCCAGCGGCCCGGATCGGAGTCAGCCGCAGTGAGTTCCCTGACCACCCGTGCGTTCGACCTTCCCGAGCGCCTCGCCGCCAAGGCCGACCCGGCGCTGATCGCCGGTGACGAGCGGCACTTCGCGGCCGTCGCGGAGTGCCTGGAGCGGACGGTCGCCGAGCTGTCCGACCGGCTCGCGGCCGAGCGCAGGGCGCCGGGCGGCACGGGCAGGCAGGCGATGGACCGGGACGCGGAGATCCACCGGCTCACCGCCCGGCTGCGCACCCTGCGCCGCTTCGGTCTGGATCTGTGCCTCGGCCGCATGGTCGGCGCGGACGGCGCGGAGCCCGTCTACGTCGGACGGCTCGGTCTCACGGACGGTTCGGGCCGCCGGCTGCTCGTCGACTGGCGCTCGCCCGCGGCGGAGCCGTTCTTCGGGGCGACCCACGCCAACCCGATGGGGCTGGCGAGCCGCCGCCGGTACCGCTGGACGGACGGCCGGATCAGCGACTACTGGGACGAGGTGTTCACCTCGGACGGGTTCGAGGGGCACGCCGCGCTCGACGACCAGTCCGCGTTCATCGCCAGTCTCGCCGGCAACCGCTCGGAGCGGATGCGGGACGTCCTCGGCACCATCCAGGCCGACCAGGACGCCGTCATCCGCGCGGGCTCCCGTGGCGCCCTCGTCGTCGACGGCGGCCCCGGCACGGGCAAGACGGTCGTCGCCCTGCACCGCTCCGCCTATCTCCTGCACGCCGACCCCCGCGTCAACCACCGCCGCGGCGGCGTCCTGTTCGTCGGCCCGCACCGGCCCTACCTGTCGTACGTCGCCGACGTCCTGCCGGGTCTCGGCGAGGAGGGCGTGCGGACCTGCGTACTGCGGGACCTGGTCGCCGAGGGCGCCGACGCCGGCATCGAGGCCGACCCGGACGTGGCCCGGCTGAAGGCGTCCGCCGGCATGGTGAGGGCGATCGAGGAGGCCGTCCGGTTCTACGAGGAACCGCCCGCCGAGGGGCTGTTGGTGGAGACCCACTGGTCGGACGTGTGGGTGGGGGCCGACGACTGGGCCGAGGCGTTCGCGGCGGCGGAGCCCGGCACCCCGCACAACGAGGCCCGCGAGCAGGTCTGGGACGAACTGCTCACGATCCTGGCGGACAGGTACGACGACGAGGCCTCGCCCGCCCTGCTCAGGAAGGCGCTGGGGCAGGACCGGGACCTGCGGGCCGCCTTCGACCGCGCGTGGCCGCTGATCGAGGCCGCCGACCTCGTCGCGGACCTGTGGACGGTCCCCGCCTATCTGCGCAGGTGCGCGCCCTGGCTCGGCCCCGACGACGTACGGACGTTGCAGCGGACGTCGGCCCCGCAGGCCTGGACGGTGTCCGACCTGCCGCTCCTCGACGCGGCCCGGCAGCGGCTCGGTGACCCGGAGACGGCCCGGCGCAGGCGCCGGCAGGAGGCCGTGCTCGCCGCCCAGCGCGACCGCATGGAGCGGGTCGTCGACAACCTGATCGAGGCCGCGTCCGTCTCCGGCGCGGACATGGACGACGGCGAGGGTCTGGTGGTGATGCTGCGCGGCCAGGACGCCAGGGTCAGCCTGGTCGACGAGTCCGAACTGACCGTCCCCGAACCGGACCTGCTTGCCGGCCCGTTCGCGCACATCGTCGTGGACGAGGCACAGGAACTGACCGACGCGGAGTGGCAGATGCTGCTGTCGCGCTGCCCGTCGCGGAGCTTCACCGTCGTCGGCGACCGCGCCCAGGCCCGGCACGGGTTCACCGAGTCGTGGCGGGAGAGGCTGGAGCGGGTCGGCCTCGACCGCGTCGAACTGGCCTCACTGAGCATCAACTACCGCACACCGGCGGAGATCATGGCGGAGGCCGAGCCGGTCATCCGGGCGGCGCTGCCGGACGCCAACGTCCCGACGTCCATCCGCAGCGGCGGCGTGCCCGTCCTCCACGCGGCCGCGGCCCGGCGGGACGCGATCCTCGACGAGTGGCTCGCCGCACACGACGAAGGGATCGCCTGTGTCATCGGCGATCCCTCGTTCCGGGCGACCCCTCGCGTCCGCTCCCTGACCCCCGAGCTGTCGAAGGGCCTCGAATTCGACCTGGTCGTCCTCGTCGACCCGGAGGACTTCGGCGCGGGCGTCGAGGGGGCGGTGGACCGCTATGTGGCGATGACTCGCGCGACAAAGCGACTCGTCGTGCTGACGAGCGGCTGACGAGCACCCGGTGGACGGCCGACGAGCACCGGGTGGGCGGCCGACGCCGGCCCGGGGCCGCCGCCGACGGTGGTCGGAGGTCGACGGCGGCCGGACGGGCGTCGACGGCGGCCGGCCCGCTGGCCGGCTGGCGGGCCGCTGGGTCAGCCGGCCGGCGGGCCGCGGGTGTCAGCCGGCGGGCGGCACCGCCGGGAAGGCCTCCTTGGGCTCGCTGGTCGGCACGTACCGCTGCGCGGTCGCCGCGCTCGTCACGGGCACCAGGTCCTTGTGGATGACCTTGGCGACGGCCTGGATGCTGTTCACGCCGTAGGTCATGTCCGGGTTGCCGTGGGTGAGGACGGTGATGCGGTAGTCACGGCCACCGCCCTGGAACACACCGACGCTGTGCACCCGCCAGCCGTGCGTGGCCCGCGACAGCCAGCCGTTCTTGACGTGCACCTTCACCGTGGACGGTGCCCCTGCAGGGGTTCCCCAGCGCTGCGAGGAGACGACCTTGTTCATCAACTTCAGGATGTAGGCGCGGGCGTTGTCGCTGAGGACGGTGTTCTTCGCGGCGATGAGCGCGAGCAGCCGCTGCTCGTCGCGGACCGTGATCTGGGTGAGGCCCCAGTAGTTGTCCGCGCCGGGCTTGGTCTGGGTCATCTTGGCGGCGGCCAGGAAACCCTTGATCCTGGTCATGCCGAGCTGCTTCCACAGGGTGCTGGTGGAGGCGTTGTCGGACTTGGTGATCATGGCGGTGGCGAGCTTGGTCTCACGGTCGGTGAGGTACCGGCCGGACTTCTTGGCGTCCCAGAGGAGCGCCGCGAGCACGGTCACCTTCACCACGCTGGCCGAGTCGTAGGCGGAACCGCCGCGCAGGGTGCAGGTGGTGTCGGTCGTCCGGTCGTACACCCCGACCGCCACCGTGCCCTTGCGCTTGGCGACCGCCGCCGCGATGTCCTTCTGGAGCTTCTCGGCCAGCCCGGCCTTGTCCGACGTGCACGTGACCGGCGGCGGTGCGGCGGCGGCGTTCGGCGCGAGGCCGAGGGTCAGCGGTACGAGGAGTCCGGCCCCTGTGCCCGTGGCGAGCACACGGGTTCTGCGGGACGTCCGGCGCGTCCGGGACATCCGGTGAGTCATTAAGGTTTCCCCCTCGAGTGACAGCGGACGCACCCGTGGCACGTCCACCTCACTCGACTCGCGAGGATGACCGAAAGTTGTACGCCAGTTCGTAATTCCCGGCATCGGTCCGTACCCGGTGCTAGCGTCCCCGGGCACCCTCCCCTCGCATTCCGACGAAACGGACTTCCCACCGCCATGCCCCATTCGTGGACCACTCGCGCCGAGACCGGCGCGGACATCCCCGCTGTCCGCGCCGTCAACCTCGCGGCGTTCGGCCGGCCCGACGAGGCCGACCTCGTGGAGGCCCTGCGCGCCGACGCCGGCTGGATCGACGGCCTGTCGGTCGTCGCCACGGGGGAGGACGGCACGGTCGTCGGCCACGCGCTGCTGACCCGCTGCCACATCGACACCGCTCCGGCCCTGTGCCTGGGGCCGGTGGCGGTCCTGCCGGACCGGCAGAAGACCGGTGCCGGTGCGGCGGCCGTCCGGGCCGCGCTCCGGGACGCGGCGTCGATGGGCGAACGCTTCGTCGTCGTCCTGGGCCACCCGGAGTACTACCCCCGGTTCGGCTTCAGCCGCGCCTCCCGGTACGGCATCCGTCTGACCATCGACGTCCCCGACGAGGCCCTGATGGCACTCGCCCTGGATCCCGGCCACCCCCTGCCGAGCGGCACCGTGCACTACGCGGCACCGTTCGGCATCTGACGGGGTGGAGTGCGGGGGCGACGCACGACCGCCCCGCACGGAACGCCGCTGCGGCGCGCGGCCGGCCGGCTCAGCGGTCGTCGGCGCAGAGGGCCGCGTCCACCGCGCCCTGGAGGTGGCGGAGGCTGTCGCCCGCCGCCGCCCAGGTGGTGGTGTAGACGGTCACGGTGCCCCGGCCGCCCGTGGCGCGGCCGCCGGCGACCGAGCTTCCGGGAAGGTCGCCGCCGTGGCCCCAGTAGGCGCCGCCGCAGCTGAGGGGGATGGAGGAGACGCCGTAGCCGTAGCGGCTGCCCGGCGGGTAGACGTCGCGGCCGCCGACGTCACTGGTGTCGCCGGTCATCAGGCGCACCGCCCAGCGGGGCAGGAGCCGGCCGCCGAACAGGCCGTCCCAGAAGGCGTTGAGGTCGCCGGGCGTGGTGACGAGCCCGCCGGACGCGCCGAACTCGTACCCCGGCAGCTCGGTCACGTCCACCCGGCCGGCCTCGGGTCGCGCGGGGTGGATGCCGTAGTTGCGGGCGTGCGGTCCGCGCAGGGTCAGTTCGCCGGGCGCGGGCCAGTAGGTGTGGTCCAGGCCGAGCGGACGCAGGACCGTGCGCTCGACGTACGTACGGAAGTCGGTCCCCGAGACCTCGTCGATGAGCATGCCGAGGACGAGGTAGTTGGTGTTGGAGTACCCCCAGTCGGTGCCCGGCGCGAAGACGGGCTCCTCGGCCAGCGCGAGCGAGAGGTACTCCTCGTCGGTGCCGGGCCTGCTCCAGTCGACGAGCGTGGCGTACTCCGGCAGCCCGCTGGTCTGCATCAGCAACTGCCGTACGGTGATGTCGCGTAGGGCGAGCTGCGGCACATACGCCCCCGCCCGGTCGCCGAGCCGTATCCGCCCGTCGGCGACGAGACGCATCACCGCCGTCGCCGTGAACGCCTTGGTGTTGCTGGCCATCCGGAACCGGCCGCCGGGACCGACCATGGCCCGCCCCGACTCCACGTCGGCGACCCCGGCCCGACGCGTCGCCCTCCCGTCGTGGGCGAGCGCCCCGGGCACCCCGTCCCGCTGGACGAGCAGATCCAACTGCTCCTGGACGGCGTCGGATTGCGGACGGTCGGGCTGCCGGGCGGCGGCCATGGGCGCCGAGACCCCGGTGAGTGTGGCGGCGAGCAGGACGGCGGTCACGGCAAGACGTGTGCGGCGCATCGGTGTTCCCCCTGGGTGGTTGCTTGCGTCCCCCGACCCTCCCAGCCCCCGTCGGCAAGATCACTGTGCCGGGCCCCCCAATCCCCCCTGGGGCAAACCCCCTTGACGCCCGAGTCCCTGCCGGATCTGCCACTCTTCCCGGACAGGGTGTCGTTCCCGTGCTCGGCGGGGAGCGCACCGCGTGTCAGGGAAGCTCCAGGAGGCACCCTTGCTGGTCCGTGCGTCGTCGTTCACCGTCGAACTCGGCGAGAGCGGCTATCTCATCGGCTTCACCGACGACTACGGGTACCCGAAGGAGATGCCCTTCGGCTGGCGTTGCGGCCCGGCCGCCGCGGAGAACGCGGTCGTCCTCACCACCACCGACACCGGCCCCCTCCGGATCACCGTCCAGATCCACGACGCCCCGCCGCCCGCCGAGACCGACGGCGGCTGGGAGCCGGCCGAGGAACTCAGCCTGCGCAGCGGCCTCCCCGAGGTGTGCCTCGCCACCCTCGCACCGGGCGACGCCGCGAACGCCTGGCCGGTCGACGAGCCGCCCCTCCCCGCCCCGCCCGCCCTCGGCACCTCCGGCGGCTGGGTCCGTATGCGCCTGTACTCCCACGCCGACGACCCCGAACCCGGCATCGGCGACCACGGCGAACGCCACCTGGTCCAGCTCTGGTCCGCCCCCGAGGCGCCCCCCGTCCACCCCGACCTCACCGAGGACGACCGGCGGGCCCGGGACCGGTACGCCGTCGAGGCGGCCGTCGCGGGCGGGGGCCACGTGATGTACACGGTGGTGTACCCGGAGAACCAGGGCGGTCTCGTCGACGAGGGCTGAGCCCGGGCCGCCTTGATAGGCAAGTCGCTGCTTGCCTATCGTGAGGGGCATGGCGGAGGATGTGTTCAGAGCGCTCGCCGACCCCACCCGTCGCCGCATCCTCGACGAGCTGGTGGAACGGGACGGGCAGACGCTGTTCGAGATATGCGCGCGGCTGGTCACCAAACACGGTCTGGGACTGTCGCGGCAGGCGATCAGCCAGCATCTCGCGGTCCTGGAGTCCGCCGGCCTCGTCGTCTCGCGCCGCCAGGGCCGTTACAAGTTCCACGACCTGAACACCGCACCCCTGGAGCGCATCATGACCCGATGGCTCAGGCCCGACGCACCGGAGAACACGCCATGAGGATCCACATCACCAGTGTCTTCGTCGACGACCAGGAGCGGGCCCTGCGCTTCTACACCGATGTGCTGGGGTTCGTGAAGAAGCACGACGTCCCCATGGGCGGCACGGACCGGTGGCTCACCGTGGTCTCACCGGAGGAGCCCGACGGGACCGAGCTGCTCCTGGAACCCTCCGGCCACCCGGCGGTACAGCCGTACAAGGCGGCCCTGCTCGAGGACGGCATCCCGGCCACCTCCTTCGCCGTGGACGACGTCCACACCGAGTACGACCGGCTGAGCGCGCTCGGCGTACGCTTCACCCAGCCGCCCCTGGAGATGGGCCCCGTCACCACGGCGATCCTGGACGACACCTGCGGCAACCTGATCCAGATCGTCCACAGCGAGTAGGCCCCTCGGCTCACCCCCGGCGGCCGCGCACACCGGGCGGGAACCTCACCACCCCGCGTCCCGCGCGCCCCGTACCTCGTACGCCACGAGGATGAGGGCGCTCGGCCTCGCCCGCTGCGCCGCGCCGCCGCCCGGGGCTCTGCCGCGGCCGGTGACGAGGCCCCCTTCACCTCCCGGGCCCCGCTCGCACGGGCCGGCGGAAACGCGTGGCCCGGCGATCCGTCCGCCACGTAGCCTCGACGCCCATGACGATCACCCTGCGGACCATCCACGATGTGCCCGTTCTCCTGTGTGCCCCCGAGGGCGAGCCGATCGCCCGCGAGAGCGACGTCCTGGATCTCATCGGCGACGCCGGTTACCAGGGCGCCGCATGGGTCGCCATCCCGGTCGAGCGCCTCGACGACGCCTTCTTCCGGCTGCGGACCCGGGTCGCCGGCGACATCGTGCAGAAGTTCGTCCAGTACCGCGTGGGCCTCGCCGTCGTCGGCGACGTCTCCCGCCACACGACGGCGAGCGAGGCCCTGCGGGACTTCGTCCGGGAGTGCAACCGCAACCGCCGGACGTGGTTCGTGTCCGACCTCGACGAACTGGCCGAGCGGCTTAAGAGCTCCGAACAAGAGTAGAGCCCGGCTCGCGACGCCTGGCACGCACGCTCGCCGCGTTGCCGAAAGCCCCTGGTAGCCCCGCCACAAGGAGCTTCCGGCGCCTTGCGATCGCACGCACCAGACGCCGCGAGCCGATCGGACTCCACTTCTGTTCGGAGCTCTAAGGCTGAGGGGCCGAGGCGGGCCCGCCACAGCCGACGGGCCGAGCAGGTCCGCCCCGGCCGACCGGGGGAGCGCCCGGCCGACGCGCGAGGCGGGTCCGCCGCACCGCTCAGACCAGTTCGAGTCGCCGTTCCGGTCGCGGCAGCCGCGCGGCCTTCGGCTCCCACCGTCCGACGGTCCGTGCGTAGCCGTGGACCACGGAGGCCATGGCCGCGATCAGAAGCGGTCCGGCCACCCACGGATACCTGGCCATCTCCTCCGGCAGCCAGCGGTACGACACCAGCAGCGCCGCGAAGACCGCCGTGCCGTGGGCGACCAGCCGGAGCCCCGAGCGGTCCCAGCCGCGGTCGTAGGTGCGCAGGGCCGCCTCGATCGTGAGTGTGAACACCACACCGGCGATGAGGTCGACCCCGTAGTGGTAGCCGAAGCCCAGCGTCGCGCAGAGCGTGGCGACCAGCCAGAACGTGCCCGCGTACCGCAGTGCCCGGGGGCCGCCGCGGGAGTGGATGAAGATCGCGGTGGCCCAGGCCGTGTGCAGGCTGGGCATGCAGTTGCGCGGGGTGATCCCGTCGTACGTCATGGGTTCCGGGACGCCGACCGGCGGGGCCGTGTGCGGCCACAGGTTGGCCAGGGCCCACTGCTCACCGCCGGTCCCCATCGCGCCGCCGCCGTAGGCGAAGACCGGCCCCACCACCGGGAAGATCAGGTAGATGCCCGGTCCGAGGAGCCCGATCACCAGGAAGGTGCGCACCAGGTGGTGGCGCGGGAAGCGGCGCTCCGCCGCCACGTGGCGGAGCTGGTAGAGGGCGACGACGACGGCGGCCACCGCGAGCTGGATGTAGATCCAGTCGAGGAGATGGGTGCCGACCGGGCCGGTGGCCCGGACCAGCCGGCCCATCAGCCACGACGGGTTGCCCAGCGCGTGGTCGGCGGCGGCCAGGTACTGGTCGAGCACCAGCGGACGGGTCTTGGACGTGATGAGCAGCCAGGTGTCACCGGTCTTGCGGCCGGCCACCAGCAGCAGACCCAGCCCGACGCCCTTCAGCAGCAGGGTTCTCTCCGGGCCGGTGCGGCGGGTGAGGGCGATGACGGCACAGCCGAGAATCACCCACAGCGCGCCGTTGCCGAACATCATGTCGGCGCCGACTGCCCACCGCACCAGAAAGAAAACGATGTCGATGCCGACGGCGACGGCCACCGCGATCCACCGTTGCCGCCGGGTGAGCACCACCATCGTCAACGCCATGCTGGCGTACAGCAACGGCCCTGACTTGGGGGCGAACACCACCTCGCGCGCCTGGTTGGCGATCGGCCCCGGCAGACCGTAGTGACGTGCGGCGATCTCCAGCGCGACGAAGAATCCCAGAGCCGTCACGCACACCGCGGCCCACAGCAGGACCCTGGGGCGGCGCCATTCGGCGGAGGCTATTCCGCTGCTTATTCGCGAGAACACCCGCGAGGCTATGGATATCAACTTATATGGCCATGGTGTCGCTCAGTCGGCTGGATCTCTTCGCACTGGACGGCATGGTCTCTCCCGTGAACGGGTCGGGTCGGTCGGCTGGTCACAAGTGGTACACAGGGTTGCAGGCCCGGAAAGGAAGACGAAAGGCCCCCCCTGGTGGTTGCCTTGCCGCGCCCGACCCGACCGCCCGGAGCGCTCATCCCGCAGCGATGTGCAGGACCGCGTCGGCACCGTCCAGAGTCGCCCGGTTGAGAGGGAAATATCCCTGTCGGGGTGTGATGTCGGTACGGGTGCGGGCGGTCGGGATCGCGGCGGCGGGGGCCAGGGCCCAGGTGGCTACCCGGCGTTGCAGACCGCCCTCGTAGGTGTCCGGGTCGGGCTCGCCCAGCGCGATGGACTCGCTGCGGCCGAGGCTGCCGGCGACGAAGGTGTACCGCTCGCCCGCCAGGGCCCCCACGACGGCTCCGGCGCCGTACCAGTTCACCTCCGCGTCCCCCATGCGCAGGGTGCCGGGGTTCCGCTGGAGGTGGAGGTTGTGGGAGAAGACCAGGGTCGGGCCCCGGCGGGCCTCGGCCTGCCGGATGTCGAGGAGGTTCCGGGCCATGAGCGTGTCCCGGGTGACGCACAGCCGCGTCACCCGTGCGCCCTCCTCGATGCGCCGCGCCGCCTCCCGGTGGTAGCGCAGCAGGCCGATGACGGCGGTGAGACGGACTCCGGCCCGGAACCACTCGGCCCGCGAGGTCGCCGCGATCAGTTCCGGCGCCCGTTCGTGGAGCGCGGCGAGCATGTCGTCCGCGATCACCCGCAGCCGCTCGGCGTCCGCCGTGCCGCCGACCGACCGGGCGGGGTCCAGGACCGCCTCCGTGCGACTCCACCGCTCGTCGTCGCCCACGAGGTCGGCGAAGTCGAGATCCTGTCCGGGGACCGGGCTGTGTTCCAGGTAGGCGCGGGCGTGTTCGAGGTACGGCCGGGGGCTGGGTGCGCTCATGGTCTCCAGCGGGGCGTCGAAGCCGTGGAACGCCAGCCGCTCCTCGGGTGCCCGGCTCTCGTTGTACGCGCGCATCCACGCGATCAGCCGTCTGTTGCCGTCCAGCTCACCGAAGCCGTGGGAGAAGCCCTCGCTCATCGCCGTGTCGAGGGTGCCGATCCCCTCCCGGACGAAGTCGTCCACGGTGAGCGCGGCCACGCGATCGGTCTCCAGGGCGATGGAACGGAAGCCGTGCTCGGCCAGCCCGGCGAACAGGTCGTTGCGGACACGTGCGAAGGCAGGTTCCTGGTGGGTGGGTTCGCCGAGCGCCAGAAGGTCGCACGACGGGGGCACGAAGTCTCGGATGTCCTGACTCATGAGCCTCAATCGTATCCTTGAAAGCTCGGTTGAGACTTGGCGCGGCATCATGCGTGCAGAGCACGCCCTCCAGGCCGTAAAGTCTCAAACCCATGACGAGCCTGCGACCTTCCGACCTCGCGCGTGGGCACGGCCTCTCGGCCCAGGCGGTCCGCAACTACGAGCGGGACGGGTTCCTCCCGCCCGCCGAGCGCACGGACAGCGGCTACCGCGTCTACACCGAGGTGCACGCGGCGGCGCTGCGCGCCTTCCTCGCCCTCGTCCCGGCGTACGGGCACGCGGTCGCCGGCCGCATCATGCGCGCGCTCCACGACGACGCGCTCGACGACGCCCTGACCCTCGTCGACCGCGGCCACAGCCGGCTGCTGCGCGACCGGGAGACCCTCGAAGCGGTACGGAAGGCGCTGGACCACCTGAGGGCGGAGCCCTCGGGGCCCGCCGGGCCGACGGAGCCGGGTACCGCCCGTGTCCGCACCGTCGGCGAGCTGGCCCGTCAACTGGGCGTCACCCCGGCCACGTTGCGGAAGTGGGAGGACGTCGGCATCCTCGCCCCGGCACGCGACCCGGCCACCGGGTACCGCGTCTTCCGCGCCGACGACGTCCGCGACGCGGAACTCGCCCATCTGCTCCGGCGGGGCGGCCTGCCGCTGGACCACATCGCCACCGTGGTCCGGCGGATCCGCACGGCCGGCGGTACGGACGCCCTCGCGGCCTCCCTCGGCGACTGGCGGCGCAAGCTGACCGCACGAAGCATGGCCATGCTCAACGCGGCGACCCAGCTCGGCGGTTACCTGACCCTGCTGGACATGCCCCTGCCGGACGGCGTCACCCCGCCGGCCACCGCCTCCGGGTCCTCCCGGGCCCCCTCCCCCGCGGCTCCGCGGACTCCTTTCTCGCCCTCCCCTCAGGACGGCACGCAGCACGCCTGACAGCGCACGTCAATGAGGGTCTCCCCTTGGATCACGGGTCTCATCGAGTGCTGTGCGCAAGGCGATTGACGAGTTTTCGATAACGTCACCAAACCGCCCCCCGCCGGTTACACATGGACTGACCCGTCCATGCCAATCTCTCGATTACCCACACAGTCAACCCGCGTAGACCGAGGCTCCCCGAACCACCCCTCGTTCCACGCGGCCCTCTGGGAAGGGACAACCCCTCATGCCTGCTGCGCGGATACGCAGTTGGAAGACGGTCGCGCTCGCGACGTCGGCCGTGCTCACCGGTCTCGTCCTGCCGACGGCCACCGCCGCCCCCGCCTCGGCGACGACGACGGCGTACGACGACACGTACTACGCGAACGCGATCGGCAAGACCGGCACGGCCCTGAAGTCCTCGCTGCACACGATCATCAGCGACCAGACGGCCATCTCGTACTCGGCGGCCTGGAACGCGCTGAAGGTCACCGACCAGGACCCCGCCAACAGCAACAACGTCAAACTGCTGTACAGCGGCATCTCCCGCAGCAAGTCCCTGAACGGCGGCAGCACCGGCAACTGGAACCGCGAGCACGTGTGGGCCCAGTCCCACGGCGACTTCGGCACCTCCGCCGGACCGGGCACCGACCTGCACCACCTGCGCGCCGAGGACGTCCAGGTCAACGCCAGGCGCGGCAACCTCGACTTCGACAACGGCGGCAGCACCTTCACCAACGGCGGCGGCAGCCTCATCGACTCGAACTCCTTCGAGCCGCGCGACGCCGTCAAGGGCGACGTGGCCCGCATGATCCTCTACATGGCCGTCCGCTACGAGGGAGACGACGGCTGGCCCGACCTGGAGCCCAACGACTCCGTGAACAACGGCGGGACCCGCTTCCACGGCCGCCTCTCCGTGCTGAAGGCCTGGAACGACGAGGACCCGCCGGACGCCTGGGAAGAGCGCCGCAACGACCTCATCCACAACAACTACCAGGGCAACCGGAACCCGTTCATCGACCACCCGGAGTGGGTCGAGGCGATCTGGTAACCCCGGCACCGCACCGCACGGGCTCCCGGCCGAACGGCCGGGAGCCCGTGTTCGTCGTGCCGCCCGGGCCGTCGTCCGTCACCGGACCTGTTCGACGGTGAGGTGCGCGGACAGCGCCCGCAGGAAGTCGGCCGCGTCGAAGGCGGCCCCGGCGGAGACGACACCGGTCGCGCGGGTCCGCCCCGTGAGGACCCGGTCCACCGCCTCCACCGCGAGGGGCGCGCTGACGGCGTAGATGTCCCGGCCGCGCGCCACGGCCCGCCGCTCCACCCCGCCGGAGCGTACGACGGCGTCGACGAGGAAGGTCTGCCCGGACCGCCCGTGCTCGTCGGCGGCGGTGGGCGCCGGGGTGTCCGGGTCCGCCAGTTCACCGGCGGCCTCGACGGTCATGTAGGTGGTCACGTCGGGGATGGAGAGATGACTGGGGACGGTGACGATGTCGGCCATGCTGAACTCGCCGATGACGGCCCTGGTACCCATCGGCTCGGGGAAGGACCACTTCAGGCCGGGCGCGGCGTCGTCGCGGTACTCCAGCCCCCCGTTCGCGTACCGGACCCGGCGGCCGTCCCTGCGCTCCCGGGAGACCGCGCCCGCCGCGCGGGTCCCGGCCGTGGGCTGCCAGCCGCTCAGCCCGTACGCGATGTGCGCCTCGTCGGCCGCCGTCCAGTCCCCCATCGCCGCCGTGACGAGCAGATCGCCGAGGCCGCCGTAGAAGGCCATCGCGGGCACGACCAACGCCCCGGCGGCGCGGGCGCGTTCGGCGAAGTGCGTGAACGTGTCGGCGTTGGCCTCGATCTCGGCCGCCACGTCCACGTACGGGATCCCCGCGCGCAGGGCCGCCTCGATCACCGGGGCGGCGGTCACCGCGAACGGCCCGGCGCAGTTGATCACCGCGTCCGCGCCCGCCAGCGCGCGGTCCAGCGAGGCCGCGTCGTCGACCGAGGCCGTCCGGGCGTCGAGCGTCGCCCCCGGCTCGGAGGCCGCGAGGGCCCGCAGCCTGCCCGCGTCCCGCCCGACCGCCACCGGGACGAACCCCCGCGCCCTCAGTTCCGCCACCACGAACCGCCCGGTGTGCCCGTACGCACCGAAGACCGCCACCGTGCGCCGCCCCGGCCCCGTCGCCGTACCCATCGTCTCTCCCACCGTTCGTCGCCGTCGCCGAGCCCGAAGAGCCCAGGCGGGTACCGGCGTTCCGTCGTTCCGTCGTTCCGTCGTTCCGCTGTGACCATCCTGGCGACTGAGGCGGCTCCCTCGTGAGTGTCCGGAACGACACGCCCCATACAATTCCGGACATGAGTTCTGTCGCGCTGGCCGTCACCGAGGGCATGCTGCACTTCGAACTGTCCGTGGCGTACGAGATCTTCGCGTCCGCGCCGGACGGCGTCCCCGGCCCCTGGTACGACGTCTCGGTCTGCGGACCGGACGCGGTGCGGGTCGGCCGGTTCCTGATGGAGCCCGATCACGGCCTGGACCGGCTCCCGTCCGCGCACACGGTGATCGTCCCCGGCTGGGCCGACGTGGACGAGGAGCCGCCCGCCGCGCTGGTCGACGCGGTGCGCGCGGCCCACGAGGCGGGCGCGCGGGTGGCCTCGCTGTGCACGGGCGCGTTCGTGCTGGCCGCCGCCGGTCTGCTGGACGGCAGGCGCGCGACCACGCACTGGGCGCACACCGATGTGCTGGCGGCCCGCCACCCTGAGGTGGAGGTCGACCCGGACGTGCTGTACGTGGACAACGGCAGCGTGCTCACCTCCGCGGGCAAGGCCGCCGCGCTGGATCTCTGCCTGCATCTGGTGCGTCTGGACCACGGCTCGGCGGTCGCCAACACCGCGGCCCGGCGGCTGGTCGTGCCGCCGCACCGGGCGGGCGGCCAGGCCCAGTTCGTCACGACCCCGGTGCCCGCGCGCGACGACCATCCGCTCGGGGCACTGCTCCCCTGGGTGCTCGAACGCCTCGACCAGCCGCTGACCGTGGAGGACCTGGCCCGCAGGGCGAACATGAGCGCCCGCAACCTGGGCCGGCACTTCAGGGCGGCGACCGGCACCACCCCGCTGCAGTGGCTGCTGACCCAACGCATCCGCCGGGCCCAGGAGTTGCTGGAGGCCACCGACGACGGAGTGGACGCCGTCGCGGAGGCCACCGGCATGGGCACGGCCACGACCCTCCGACGGCACTTCAACCGCACGGTGGGAGTGCCGCCGGACACGTATCGCCGTACATTCCGCGCCCGTTCCGCCGCGACGGCATCCTCGGCGGCGACGGCGCCGGGTCCCTGATCCGCGGCGCCCACGCCCTCCCGTGAGCGGCGCGGTTCCCGCGCTCAGGCCGTGTGGCGCAGGATCTCGCCGGCGAGGCGCTCGTCCAGGGCCTGGGGCAGGGTGTGGCCCATGCCCTCGACCATGACCAGGCGGGCGCCCGGGATCGCGGCGGCGGTCGCCTCGGCGTGCGCGGGCGGGAACATCGGGTCCTCGGTGCCGTGCAGCACGAGCGTCGGAGCGGTGACGGAGGCGAGGTCCGCCGTGGAGTCGCCGCCGGCGGCCCCGGCGAGCGTGTGGTGGAACCCGGCGAGCAGATCGCGGGCCCGCTCGTACACCCGTCGCTCCATCGCCCGGTACTCCTCCTCGGAGAACGGCAGCACCGGGCCGTGCAGCACCCGCCACAGCGGCAGCCGGAGGGCGAGGTACTCCTCCGGCCCGGTGTCCGGACCGGGGAAGGCGGAGGCGAGTGCGGCGAGCAACTCCGCTCTGGGAGGCGGGAGTTCGCCGGGCGACGGGGGCGTGCCCTCCATGGCCCGCCGCACCACGGCCGCCATGTCCGTGCCGAGGGGCTGGGAGGACAGGCTCGTCAGGGTCAGCACCCGCCCGGGGTCCGTGACGGCGATCCGCTGCGCGATGACCCCACCCAGGGAGGCCCCCACGAGGTGCGCGCGCTCCACCCCGAACGCGTCCAGGACGGCGAGCGCGTCGGACGCCATGTCGGCGACCGTGTACGGGCGGGCGGCGTAGTCGACGGTGGAGGAGCGCCCGGTGTCGCGGTGGTCGTACCGGATGACCCGGCGCCCCCCGTCGACCAGGCGCCGCACCAGACCGTCGTTCCACTGCACGCCCTACGCCTGCGCCCCCATGACCAGCAGCACCGTGGGGTCGCCCGGGCTGCCGAACTCCTCGGCCCACAGCTCGATGCCGTCGGTGGAGACGATCCGCTCGCGGCCGGCCAGGTACTCGTAGGTGTTCTCCGCCATGTCCTCGGTCTCCGGCATGCCCTCGGTCTCCGTCACGTTCTCGTTCTCGCCCTCGGTCCGGAACTCATTTTCCTGCATGGTCGTTCAAGATAATGACTCGGCGCAGGTCACGCACCTCTTTTTCGGGTTGGACTCCCCGACCTCCGCCCGGCACCCTGATCCCTATGGCCGGAGTCAAGGGGCAGGTGCAGAAGCGGGGCGTGGCACGTCGTCGCGCGATGGTCGACGCGGCGATCAAGCTGTTCGCGCAGCAGGGGGTACGCGGCACGGGTGTGGCCGCCATCGCCGAGCGGGCCGGCGCCTCCCCGTCCGCCCTGATCCACCACTTCGGCAGCAAGGACGGCCTGGTCCAGGCCGTCCTTGAGGAGGCCGACCGGCGCGCCCTGGAGCGGCTCTCCGTCCCCCCGGACGCCCAGCCCACCCTCGACCAGGCCTTCGACTGGTTCGTACGGGACGCCGAGCACACCGCCGCGTCCGAACGGGACCTGGCCGCCCTGCACACCACCCTCACCGCCGAGAATCTGGAACCGGGATCGGCCCTGCACACCTGGTTCCGCGGTCGGGGCCGGGCCCTGCGGGCCCACCTGAAGGCCCTGTTCACTCGGGCGGCGGCCGACGGCACGGCCCGGTCCGACCTGGATCCGGCGGCGCTTGCCACGGAGGTGGCCGCCTTCATCGAGGGCGCCCACCTGCTGTGGCTCCTGGACCCGGAGGAGGTCGACCTGACCGCCGTGCACCGCGGCTACTTCGCAGGACTGGCGGAGCGTCTGCGGATCTGACCGAAAAGCGACCAACCCTCGTGCAACCTCACTCCCGCGTACAACCCCCGCCCCCTTGTTCGAGTCGCACTCCCTGAGCAGCAGCTCTCATGACCGACTCGAAAGGCACCGCCCATGTCCCGAGCGCCCCGAGCCACCCGACGCAGGATCAGCAGCGCCCTCCTGGCCGTACCCCTGGCCGCCTCGGTGGTGCTGACCGGCTCCGGCTCCGCGTCCGCCGCCCCCTCGTCCGTCCCGGCCGCGGACGACTTCAACGGGGACGGCTACGCCGATCTGGTCGTCGGCGCGCCCTACGCGACGGTGTCCGGCAAGACCAAGGCCGGCTACGTGGCCGTGATGTACGGCTCGGCGGGCGGCCTGTCGACCGCGAAGAAGAAGATCGCCAGCCGTTCGACCACCGGCGTCCCCGGGGCAGCCACCCAGAACCAGCTCTTCGGCGCCACCTTCGCCAAGGCCGACCTCGACCGCGACGGCTACGGCGACCTCGTGATAGCGGGCGGCAAGGAGGGCTCGGTGATCCTGTGGGGTTCCGCGTCCGGCCTGACCGGCGGGACGAGCATCGCGTACGGGGCCGCGCCCCAGGCCGGTGACTTCGACGGCGACGGCAAGACCGACCTGGCGCTGTTCTCCGCGCAGCGGGTGAGCGGCGACGACCCGTCGGGCGCCCCGGCCGCGCTGTGGAAGGGCCCGATCAAGCGCACCGGCCAGCCCACCGCCGTCCTACCGCTCCTCGACAAGTCGCTGTGGTGGGGCTACTCCGAGGAGGACGCCTCCTGCGCGACCGGCGGCGGCTGCGAGGACGGCCCCTCCTCCATCACCGGCCCGGTGGTCTCGGGCGAGGTCGGCGACTTCAACGGCGACGGCCGCGACGACATCGTCCAGTGGGTCTACACCGGCGACGGCACCTGGGGGAACCGCCTGCTCATGGGCGGCGGCGCCACCGGCTTCACCCGCGGCCAGGCGCCCGGCGACACCACCGGCGGCGACACGGGCACGGGCATCGGCGACGTGAACGGCGACGGGTACGACGACCTGGTGGTCGGCGCCGACGACTGGTCCCAGAAGGGCCGTATCGCCTACGGCTCCGCCGCCGGCCTCACCGACGCGAACACCCACGCCTTCGACCAGGACCTGCCGGGCTTCCCGGGGGCGCAGGAGGAGGGCGACCGCCTGGGCTCCGCCGTGTCGGTCGCCGATGTCACGGGCGACGGTTACGCCGACGTCGTGCTCGGCATCGAGGGCGAGGATGTCGGCAGCACCACCGACGCCGGTTCGGTCGCCCTGCTCCGCGGCAGCGCCTCGGGCCTCACCGGCACCGGCGCCCAGGTGTTCCACCAGAACACGGCGGGTGTCCCCGGAGTCGCCGAGGAGAACGACGCGTTCGGCGCCACGACCGCCCTGCTCGACGTCAACGGCGACGGCCACCGCGACCTGGCCGCCGCGTCCATCGCCGAGAACGCCTCCAACGGCGCCGTCTGGCTCCTGCGCGGCACGGCCTCCGGCCTCACCACGAAGTCCGCCCTGGCCTTCGGCCCGAAGGACCTGTCGGCCCCGTACACGAACGCGATGTTCGGCAGCTTCCTGCGCTGACGGGCGCCGACCTGCGCAGGCCGTCAGTCACCGCGCCCATGGCCTTGAGGGCGACGTAGCCGACACCGGCTGCACACAGACGCCCTGCCCCCGTCAGGCGCCACACCGACGTTGCCCTGGGAGATGCCCTCAGCATCAGGGACGATGATCCTGACGCCCCGGCCGAGTCGTGGTCCGCTGACGTTGCCGTCTCCGTTGCCGTCAAGGCACCCAAAAGCCCCACCGGCGCCATTGCCGGTGGGGCTTTTGAACCGATCGACCCCGCCAACCTCACCCGTGCCTTCCTCGTGCTCCTCGACAAGTCCGGCCTCCGACGCATCAGCTTCCACGACCTCAGGCACTCGACGGCCACCCTGCTCCTTGAGCAGGGCGTCGAGCTCGTCGTCATCAAGGAACTACTCGGCCACGCCCACATCGGCGTCACCGCCACCGTCTACGCCCACGTCCGACTCCGCCTTCAACGAGAGGCCATCGACACCCTCAGCACCCCCCTGTACGGTCCCGCCAACGATGAGCCGGCCCGCAACGACGGCTACGACCCGCCGTCGTGCGGAGCCATCGTCCGCTGACGTTGCCGGCAACTACTGCCGTCAGACCGCCCCGAAAAGCCGCAGCAGCCCTCTCCGGAAAAAACGGCAGGGCTGCATTCTTGCGCACTCTTTGGTTAGCCGTCCGTACACTCAGGCCAACGAGAAGACGGAATTCAGGCTCCGGTTCCGCGATTGACCATGAGCCCGAATAGCCCATCATTGACCACTCCCCTCACCTGCAAGCAGGGCCCGGAGACGCCTAACCTCTTCCACAAGGCGTGGCACAGCCTCCCGCGCCATTGCGATGAAGGCCGCATTCTCGTCCCAGCGTTCGTCGCCAGAATCGATGTATCGCGGATGCTGAACCAAAGTTGCGGCAATCATGTCTCGATGATCAAAGTTCGGCCACCTCTCGGCAGTACCAGTGCCGGGAGCCGTGCTCACCGCCACAAGATTCATGGCGGAGTCATCGTCCAAGGTCCTAACGAACCAAGGCGCCGGAGTGGCCGCAGAGCACAACTCCTCGATCTCCTCGAGTTCATCTTCACGCATGTAGCCACCTTCTACCAGCCTGTTTACCCGGTCTAGGGTGCCCCGCAAGCCAGCAAGCACGGGGCACCCCAAACAGCATGATCAACTAATATCGCTCACTCGAATATCCGAGCCTTTCGATATTTTTATAGAATCTCTTGTCGTTTGTGATGATCGACAATCCATCCTGTATCGCCGAATGCAAGACCGAAGCGTCGTCGTCGGCAATCATCGGATTGAAGGACTTACCCTTCCACATGCCCCTGAGGCGAGCTTGCAGTGAAGCAACGCCTTCGCTGGTGGAAGCCGGTCCCATGCGTCCTCCCCGCTCCGACAACCAGCTACCAATGGCATCTGCCGAGTGTCCACCTTCGAGTAGTTCACGATGAGCAGTCGGCGAAAGCACCGGGGCGCGCCCCGCCAAGGCGGCATCTACTTCAGCGGTCTTTGCGCCCGAGAGGGCATCCGTCACTGCATTCGTGTCGACTGCCACCTCGCCGCAATTGTGAACGAGAACCGGCGTAGCCCCCGCCAGCACATAGTACGTGTGCTGCGCGGCACCCCTCTACCTGCTTTTATGCAGGTCAAGCGTGGTTTGCTGGTCCGGTGAAGTGCGCAGATGTCCGTGGTTGTGCGGCGTTGTTGCCGTCAGCTACTGCCGTCAGGCGGTTCAGCCCAGGTACGGCTTCTCGCGCTGTTCCAGGAAGTGCTGGAGCCTGAGCCGTTGGGTGTGGTGCATCGGCAACTGCTCGATCTGTTCCGGCGGTACAAACCGGAGTTCGGTGGACTCGTCGGAGATAGCCAGCTGACCGCCGGTGATGCGGGCGGTGAAGCAGACGTTGAACTGGCGGCGCATCTCGCCGTCGGTGTAAGCGATGATGTGCTTCGGGTCGGTGTAGGTGCCGACCAGGCCGGTGATCTCGACGTCCAGGCCGGTTTCTTCCCTGACCTCGCGGACGGCCGTGCCGGGCAGGGAGTCGGTGAGGTCCATGCCGCCTCCGGGCAGGGCCCACAGGTCGTTGTCGCGGCGGCGCTGGAGGAGGATGCGCCCGTGGTCGTCGGTGACGACGGCGGAGGCGGCGACGACCATGCTGTTCGGCTTGGGCGCGTTCGGGTCGTCGTAGTACTCGGTGCGGGCCACGGTCAGTCTTCCTCTCGTACGGGGGTTGCTGTCGTCCACACGGCGTCGAAGCTGTCGGCGTAGGTGTCGAACATGCCGCCTGCCTCGTGTCGGCGAAGATGCCATACGGGGGCGGCGTACGCGTTGACGCCCCAGACGTGTGCGTTGACGAGTTGCTGGTCGTCAGCGCGGTAGAGGGAGTTGTAGAGCGTGGTGCTGTGGGTGCGGACTTCGATGCCGGGGGTGCCGGCGAGGGGTCTGTAGTGCATGAGCGCGAGGCGGCACCGGGATTCGATGCCGTGGCCGAACCGCTCTTCCTGGCCGCGGGCTTGGACGTTGTCGCTGTCGGGGTCCCCGATCGCGATGCGGGCGGTGCAGCCTTCGGCGGCGCGTTCGGTGAGGAGTTGGTTCAGCCGCGGGTACGCCTCGTGGAGGAAGACGGCCGCGTAGACGAGGATGTCGATCCGTTCCCGGGCCTGGGCCATCAGGTCGGTGAACGTCGAGACGGGGATATCGGCCCGCTGTTCGTAGAGCGCGACCAGTTCGGGGCTGATGGCGCGGGCGGGGCGGGCCTGGCGCAGGGCCGGCCAGAGTGCGTGCACGTCTTCTCCCAGGGCTTTGGCCGCCTGTAGGGCTGTGGCACGGCGTGGGGTGCGCCCGAGGTTCACCCAGCGCTCGACCGACTTGGGGTCGACCTCGACCTCGTGGGCGAGGGCAGCGTACGTCCAGCCTCCGGCTGCCATGACGGCTCGTAGTCTCTCGTTCGGCACGAGTCTCCCCCTTGGTCTCGGGACGGCACCAGGGACGTTCTACACGGCGCGGGACGTCCCGGAGTGGGGTTTGGTGGAGGTTCCTTCGTCCCGGTAACCGGCGTGAGGATCGGTGTCGACCCTGCGGCACCGATGCGCCCGGGGGCACGGTCCACGCCGTCGAGGAGTGTCAACGTGCGAAAGAGCGCGACCACTTGTGTTCCCTCCCTGCGACTGAATGCCTGGTCGCGGTCCGCCTCGCCGGGGTGGTCACGATGATGACGGCCCGCAACCCTGACGCGGTCGAGCACACCGCCTCGCCCAGTGTGGGCGCCCTGGTGGTCGACCGGCGGAACGGCAAGGTCGGCGTGGTGATGGGGCAGGTGGGGACGTATGTGCAGCTTCGGCCGCCGTGCGGTGGCAGGGAGTGGGACGTGCCGCCCGAGGATGTACGTCCGCCGACCCCGGGCTAGGAATTGAGCGCGAAGGTGGCCGTGGCCAATCGGAGGTGGGGACGGTGACCCCTCGCTCGGTCCTGCGCTACGAGACCTGGACTCTCCAGCCCGACCGCGAACCGGACGCGGAGCCGGTCCTGTACGCGATGCAGTGCGCGGTGGACGGAGAGACCTCACCGACAAGCGAGGACTTCGCCGAACCGCAGGACTGGGTGCTGCGGCACTGCGGCCAGAACCCGTCCCACCACACCTACCGGGAGATCATCACCCGTCCCTGGAGGACCTGGCGCCAGACGTGACCCGCCCCGCTGGCCCACGCACCGCACCGCGCTGACCCACCCGACTCCCGTCCCTGCCGGGCACAGCCGATCGAGGCTCCCCCGTCCTCGTGAGCCCCGGCAGGGACGGGCCCTCACGTACGTGCCGGGCCCATGGCCATGAGGTTCTGGCCCCAGCCACAGAATGTCAGCCACGACGGCGGGCATGCCGACCGATCACCCGCCACGTGTGTCTCGCTCAACCCCGCACCGGCGACAGCCCAGCTTCTCCATCGTCACGACCCCCGCCAGGCGGCAAGCATGGGCGTCCGGGACGGCACGAGCCTGCCGGGCGGCCTCTCGGGTGCCCGGCCGCCGACGCTGGCCACCGCCCTCGGTGAGCCCGGTGACGGACGTGAAGGGTCGGCCCCCCTGGTCGGCCCTGTGCCTGCGATCCGGCCGTAGGACGGTCGTCGGCGACAACTTGCTCTGCCAGGAGCCCAGTTACGGTCAGCCCGGCGACCAGGTCGATTGCCGCTCCGGTAGCCCTGGATCACCCACGGCTGCCGGGGTGGCTCGCCGCCTGCGGCGTAGCTGGCCTCCCGATTGAACGGCGGGTTTGTCGGCGACGGCGGCCAGCCTCGGCGGGCGGGGGCCGCCTTGAACCTCGTAGAGAAAATCTGAACGCACACCCTGGGCTGCCTGGTGTCCCACATGGCAGCACAGCGGACACGTGTTCACCACGCCACAGGGCAGGGCCATCGACCCGACCAACCTCAGCCGTGCCTTCGCCACGCTCCTCCGCAAGGCCGGCCTCCGCCGCATCCGATTCCACGACCTTCGCCACTCGACGGCCACCCTTCTCCTGGAGCAGGGAGTCGAACTCGTCGTGATCAAGGAACTCCTCGGCCACGCCCACATCGGCGTCACCGCCACCGTCTACGCCCACGTCCGACTCCGCCTCCAACGCGACGCCATAGACACCCTCAGCACCGCACTCGACGGCCCGACCGCAGCCAAGGCAGTCGGGTTCGGCGACGATGAACCGCCAGCCAGTGCTGCTCTCGTCCGTTGACGTTGCCGTCAACTACTGCCGTCACCCCGTGCAGAAGCCCCGCCAGGAGTCACCTGGCGGGGCTTCTGTTTGCTCGTGTTACGACATGATCGGCGTCTGCTACCGCGTCCAGACGACGTTTTGCGGCAGCACTCCGTCCTCCCAGAGCCGGTCGAGCCTAGCGAAGAGCCTGGGCAAGCTGGTGTCGAACTCTGCCCACGCCACCGGGTCCAACTCCCGCCATGGATCCGAGATGGTCAGGCCGGGCGGCAGAGGACCGGTTGAGCCAGACATCTTGCGGCATGCAGCACACCACGTGTAGCTGATCACCGCGGGACGATTCGCGTGTTTCGTATTTCTGAGGTAAGTGCGAACCGAAACCTCTCCGCACGAAGGGCAAAGCCACTCTGACTGATCTCGGAGGAAATTTCGATCTCGCCCGAGAGCCTCGACTTCCGAGGGAGTGAAGCGCGTTACCTGAATCATGAACCCGTCCTTCGCCTGAAGACGCCGAGCATAGCTTGCCCGAATTCCTCCGCAGCGGACTCCGTTCCGCCCATGGAGCCCGGCCAAGTGGCATACATCCGGTGATGATGGATCTCGTGGAAGATCGTGGCCACAGCCGTATCCATATCGGCCAGTCCCATGTTGGAGATCTGGATTACCGGACGTCCTCGCGGGCCCAGATTCGGCATCCCATCCCTCGACGGCGGGACTGCGAGCGTCTGCCGCTCCCTCCAGCGCACCCGCAGCGCCGGCCTCACCCACCTCCCCACCAAGACCCGAGCGTCTGAACGCCGCATCGCCCTCCCGACCGAGTGCATCCGCGCGTTGCACGGCCACTGGGAACGACAGGAAGAAGAGCGAGAAGGGGCAGGGGCGGACTGGAAAACCTCCGGTCTCGTCTTCACCACAACGGCGGGCGGCCCCCTCGACCCCGCCAACATCACCCGACACTTCCGCGGACTCCTCAATCGGGCCGGGCTACGCCGCATCCGCTTCCACGACCTCCGGCACTCGACGGCCACTCTGCTCCTGGAACAGGGCGTCGATCTGGTGGTCATCAAGGAGCTGCTCGGCCACGCTCACATCGGCGTCACAGCCAGCGTCTACGCCCACGTACGGCTCCGCCTCCAACGCCAAGCCATCGACACCCTCAACAACGCGCTCGACACCGAAAACGATGACTCTGGCGACCCACCTTCCGCCGCACGCCTCCGCTGACGTTGCCGTCAGCGTTGCCGTCAAAGCCCCGCCAGCGTCCTTGCTGGCGGGGCTTTGACGGTTCAGCACGCCTCTAGAGTTCCCAGTTGCTAAGCGCGGCAACCTCTTCGATGGAACGCGTCAGCCTCCCACCAAATTCAGTCGATGACGCCTGGATTCGATTCACAGCCGAGGCGCGAGGTTCCCCTTGGCCAGAGGCCGCTGCCTCGCGAGCAAGAAGGTCAAGCACTTCACGCTCTGCGTCGATCTCCATTTGAACAAGAGGTCCCGCTGGAGGGGAGGGATCTCCATATCTCACGACCACAGGCTTCTCTCCCCCTACCTTGAAGTCGAGCATGGAGAGCAGTGACCTGATGGTGTTCACAGCCATCTCGGCCTTTGCGGCGGATGGCCTCATCGAAACCGCGAGTGCATTTCCAACCAACGCCACGGATTGGGCCACATAGAACTCGGGGCGGGAGGAATCATCCTCGTCATCCTGAGATTCCATCTCCAGCTCATCCAGCGCCTCAGCGCAGTCATCCTGCACGGAATCCCCGGCAGCTGCCGCCCAGACAAGCCCGAGCGAGGCGTCGACCCAGTCAGACTGCTCTGATCGGCCGAGGGCTCGGCAGAAGACGGCACCCCGCTCCGCCGCTGCGGCACAGATCAGCACTAGTTCAGGTTCCGAAGCATTCGAGATTGCCTGCAGTTCCGGCGAAATCCCCATGTTTCTAGCCTCCAGTGGCCCAGAAGATCGTGAATGGTGAGTTCTGTGCGGCATGACCACGTATCCCCGCACCTCCCACTGTTATCCCACGAACATTCAGCATGGGCGAACAGATGGAAACACAGAAGTTTCTTGATGCCGCACCGAACACGGCATGCTCATTGGGTCCCAAACTGTTAAGGATTCCTTCTTCGGCATGCCCGGCAGCCTGCACGAACTCCTCCCCCGGCCTCAGTGTCCAGCCGGAAGGCATAGCGCCCCCTCCATTGATTCCAATGCGAGTGGTGAATGCCTTCGTCTTGGAGTTAAAGACACCGATTACTGCCGTAGTGCCCTTCACGTCCGCCATGAAGTAGTCATTCCGCGAGGCTTGCAACTCTTCCGCACGGCCAAGTGCGAGCATTGCATCGTCTTCAGTCGCAACCCCTGGACCACAGTTGTGCACCAGGACCGGCGTGGCGCCCGCCAGCACATAGTACGTATGGGCGTCATCGACCGTCAGGTTGTGGACGGTGGCCGAGCCGCTGGTCCGGTGTTCCACCGCAGTGATTTGCACCAGGGTGCCCGCGCTCGTGAGCAGCCACTGACCGTTCTTCAGGTCGGTGGCGTCGACCCAGTCACCGAGTTCGGGAACCCAGAAGGGGTGCCCGTCGGTCGCGGTGACCGTGTCCGTCGCCGTGCCCTCGATGCCGTCCGTGTCGACCGTGAGCTCAACCAGGTGCTTGAGGCCCTCGCCCTTGATCTCGGCGGTGACCGTCTCCGCGGTCGTCTCACCCGTCTCGGGGTCCGTGGCGAGGACCTTGTCACCGGTCTCGACGTCCTCGATCGGCTTGGTGGAGCCGTCGGCCATCAGGACGAGAGTGCCGGGAGTGAAGCTGTTGCCGACCTTGCATGAGCCGCCCTCGGCGGGCGCGTCGGCGTCCTTGCCGCCTCCACCACCGGTGTCGGACTTCTTCTCCGCCCCGTCGCCCTTCTTGCCGCCGGAGTCGCCCTTCTTGGCCTCGGGTGCCTCCTTGGCCTTGGCCGGCGGTGCCGGGGCCGGCTTCTCCTTCGGCTTCGGGGTGACCGGCGGGGTGACCTTGTCGGCGGCGTCGACCGCGTCCTCGGTCTTCTTGGTCGCCTTGGTGGCATCCGACGCCGTGTCAACGGCGTCCACCGCCTTGTTGACGTAACGCGCGCCCTTCGCCGCCGACGCCCCATAACCAGCGATCGGAATCGCCGAGGCGTAGGCCAGGCCCGCGTCGATGTAGTTGCCCTCGGCCGTGTACCAGAGGCCGTTCAGGAGGTCGGCCGGCTCACCGAAGCCGGGGACCAGGCCCACGACGTCGAGGGTGGCATGGCCGAGCGGGCTGATCCAGGACTCGCCCCAGTACAGACCCGTCGGGTCCGGGAAGGCGAGCGGGTTGTTGCGGCCGTACGCGTAGGCGTTCAGATGCTGCGGGTCCCCGACGTTCAGAGCGGGGTCGACGGAGACGAAGCGGCCTGCCGCCGGGTCGTACGCGCGGGCGCCGAGCTGGATCAGCCCGGTCGTCGCGTCCTCCGTGCCGCCCACGAAGGACTTGTCGCCCGGCCACGCGCCCGCCGCCGGCTTCGCACCGCGCACCTCACCGAACGGCAAGGTACGACGCTGAGTGATCGCCGAGTCCGCCGCCTTGACGGCGATCTCCGCGGTGCCGTTCTGTCCGCCGACCAGCCAGGTCACGCCGGACGTGGTCCGGACCGCGATCCGCTGACCGGCGTGCGAGTAGTAACGCGTGCCCGACAGGGAGTTCTTGGCCCTGTCGAGGCGGATCTCCTGGCTGCCCAGGTACAGCGTGACCGCGCCCTTCTCCTTGCGGAGCAGGCGGCTTCCGTCCGGGCCGTACACGTACGAGGTCTTGTTCGCCTCGTCCAGGTTGTCGCCGGACAGGTACGGGGTGACCGCGCTCAGGCGACCTTCCTCGTCCCATTCCAGCTTCTGGTCCACCGCTGGGGCGAGGTCCGTCGCCGCCTTGGTGCGACGGACGGTGTTGCCCGTCTCGTCGTACTGGAAGCTCTGGGCCGACGTGACTTCCTTCGCCGCCCCGCCGGACGTACCCGGCGTGACCGTGCGGACCTCCGCCGACTTCAGGGCATGGGCGTGCGTACCGCCCTTGGTGTCCTGGGCCTTCGGTACGTACGTCGTCGTCTGGGTGATCGCCGCGTCGCCGTTGGTACCGGTGGCGTGACGGACCTCGCCGGTGCGGTTGCCCGCGGCGTCGTAGGTGTATGAGTGCCGGTACGGTGCCGGGCCGCCGACGGTCGCCTCACCGCCGCTGGGTGCGCAGGTGGTGGCGCTCTGGGTCCATGCCTCGGTCAGACGGCGCAGGTAGTCGTAGGTGAAGCACTGGACGTCCGCGGTGCCGCCCTCGGGCGTGTCCGCGATCCTTCGGATGTTGCCGGTGTCGTCGTACCCGTACGTGATGTCGGAGTCCGGGGTCTTGACGATCTCCCGGTCGATGCGGGCGCGCTCCAGGCGCCGGGTGCCCTCCTCGTAGGTGTTGGTGAGCCAGGTGTACTTGTCGGCGCTGGCGGTGCCCAGGGTCAGCTGGAGCATCTCGCCGTAGTTGGAGTAGCGCGTCTCGCGGGCGTAGTCCGTCGTGTCGCCGAGAGTGAAGGACGGCAGACCGGTCGCCGTGTAGCCCGTGGTGATCGTCTCGGCGGGGAGACCGCCGACCGCCGGGAGACGGACGTCGTCGATCGATCCGTCCGGCTTGTACGTCGCCGTCGAGGTGTACGTGCCGGCCAGCTTGCCCGTGTCCTCGGAGGCGGGGATCGTCACCGACGTCTTCGTCGGACGGCCCGCCACGTCATACGCCTCGATCGAGGACGTGTAGGCGTCGTCCCCCACCCACTTGGTGGCGGAGGTCAGCCGGCCCTTGCCGTTGGGGACGGTCGCGCTGTCGTACTCCCAGGTCGTCAGCTTCTTGTCGCCGCTGTACAGCGAACGCTGACGGCCCAGCTTGTCGTAGGAGAAGGTGAGAGTGGTGTCCCGCTGGTTGCGGACCGTCTTCACCTGGTCGAGGTCGTTGTACGTCATCCACGTCGTACCCGCGTCGGGATCGACGGACTTGGTCTGGCGGCCGCGCACGTCGTGGTCGTACGACCAGACGTTGCCCGCCTCGTCCTTGACCTCGGCGAGGCGTCCTGCCGCGTCGTAGTCGTAGGACGTGGTGTCGGCCGCGCCGGTGGGTGACGACGCCTTGAACTCCAGGACCTTCGTGGTCTGGCCCTGCGCGTTGGTGTACGTCGCGGTGGGGGTGGCGCCCGCCGGCGGGTCGACCGTCGTGTGGTCGCCGTGGTACGCCGTCTTCGTACGCCACTTCTCCGTGCCCGCGACACGGAAGATCGAGTCGGTGGCGCGGCCTGCCGCGTCGTAGACCGTCTCCGTCTCCCTCGGCGTTCCCTCGGAGGAGTCCGCCACGTTCACGAACGTCGTGCCGACGGCCGCCTTGTTGTAGAAGGGGCCGATCTCCCTCACCGCGAGGCCCCGGGTGTCGTACTCGGTGATCGTCACCACCCGACCCGAGTTGGCGGCCGGGGTCTGTGTCTGACGGGGGCGCAGCAGACCGTCGGAGAGCTGGTGGCTGGTGGCCACCGAGCCATTGGGGAGCAGGGACTTGGTGGTGGTGACCACCGGCGCGTTGTTGCGGATGAGGTAGGCGTATTCGAGGCTCGGTGTGTCCGAGGCCTTGGCGCGGCCCGGGAGCCAGACCTTCAGCAGGCGCCCGAGGGCGTCGTACTCCAGGTCGGTGCGCTGTTTGTTGGCGTCGACCGTGGCGGTGACCAGGCCCCAGCGGCGGTCGACCGTGGAGGTGGTGGTGTTGCCGAGCGGGTCCTCGACCCTCATGCCGGTGACGGGACCGCCGGTCGTCGGCGTGTAGGTCGTCTTCGTCGCGTTGCCGGCCTGGTCGGCGGACTCGATGACCCGGCCGTGCACGTCGTACTTGGCCGTCGACGTCGTCACGTACTGCGGGGTGCCGTCGGCCGTGTAGCCCTTGACCTTCTCGCTGCGTACCACATCGCCCTTGGTGGGCGTGGTTCCGTAGGTGTCGCGGTCGTCGTACCAGGTGCGGACGTCGGAGATCGCCTCGCCCTTGAAGGACGTGGGCGCGCCGTCGTCGCAGTTGACGGGGACGACCGTGACGCGCTTCAAGAGCGTGAGCAGGTTCGCCTCGGTGTTGCGGTTGTACTCGTTCGTCGTGCAGGTGTCGTCGTCCTTGACGGCCAGGTCGCCGGAGTCGGAGGAGCGGACGAGCATGCCGTACGAGTCGTAGAAGTGCTCGATGGCGGCACGGCGGACCTTGCCGTCGTCCAGGGCGGTGCGGGTCTTCGTGGTCTTGACGGCCGCGTACGACGCCTCGTCGTTGCCTTCCGTCGCCGTGGGCTCGGACTTCCACGGAGTGCTGACGGACCCGGTGATCTCCGTGTCTCCGTTGAAGCTGCGCTGCTCCACGACGAAGCCCTGGTGGCGGGCGTCGTCGCGGATCTTCGTGCCGTCGGTGGCGGTGACGGTGACGGACTTGGTGCCGCCGGACTCCTTCTCCCGGTCGCCGTCCATGCCCTGGAGGTAGGTGGTCTCCGTGCGGAGCTGCTTGCTGCCCGCCTCACCCGTCCTCATGGTGACGGTGCGGTAGCCGCGCCACTGGTTCCAGGTCTTCTTCTTGGCCTTGACCAGCTCACTGTCGTCGAAGGCCCAGGCCGCGCCCGAGTAGTCGTAGGAGGTGACCTTGTTGGGGCCGGTGACGGTGACCTCGTCCTCGATGACCGTGTCGACGACGAACTTGTGGAACCAGTCCTCCTTCTCCCCGATCGTGCCCTCCTTCGACCAGAAGGACGGCATGCAGCGCTTGGTGTTGGTCTCGGGGGTGGGGAGGTTGGAGGGGGTGCACTCGGTCGGCTTGTAGTTGACCGAGATCGTGCCGCCCGTCTCCGACTGGATGGCCCGGATGCGCCACTTGTACATCGGCAGGCGGTCGTGGGAGTCGGAGTGGACCCGGTTGGCGTCCTGGCGCTCGTAGAAGGTGACCTTCGGGAGCTTGTTGGCGCCGTCCTTGCCGGAGTGGGTGACCGACTCCAGCCACAGGGCCGGGGCGTGGGTGGTGTCGGCGCTCTGGTACTCGTGCGCCAGCTCCCACTCGTCGACGTCCCCGTACGTCTTGCCGTCGGAGCCCAGAACCTGTGTGGTGACCTTCGCGAGGCGCTTGCGGGAGAAGAACGTCGGGGACCACTGGTCCTTGCACTCCGTGTCGGAGGTGCAGATCTGCTCGAACGGCACGTCCGGCCAGCGCTTGGCGGTGGACTCCTTCAGGTCGCCCGGCTGACAGTCGGCGGCGGCGCCCTCGCAGCGCTCGGCGACCTCGAAGACGACCTGGGAGGGCGCGGCGGTGGTGTTCTCCGTACCCTCGCGCTCGCCGTACTCGATCCGCTTGAGATAGCCGCCGCGGTCGTAGGAGACGACCTTGTCGCCGCGTACGCTGTCGTACTTGTTGGTCTCGGTGCCGTAGTAGTACGTCATCGAGTTGCCGTGCCCGTCGACGACATAGTCCAGGTTCCAGCGCCAGGCCTGCTGGCAGCGGGACTCCTTGAAGGTGTCCGCGTGGCAGGGCTCGCCCTTGTCGTCACCGAAGACCGGCACCTCCCACGAGGACCCGGTGAACTCGGTGTCCGCGGACTCCCGCTTGCCCTTGCCGAAGTGATAGCGGGTGCCGTCGGTGGTCGTGACGACCCAGTACTCGTTGTTGTTGTCCGCGTTGGAGCCGTCGTACTTACGCTCGATACGGGTACCGTCGTCCTGCTTCAGCCGCCACTGGTCCTTGCCTTTCTTGACCAGCTCACCGGCCCGGCCGCCGAAGTTCATGGTGGCGTTGTCGGAGTGCCAGCACAGGTCGTACTTCTGCGATCCGGCCTCGTCGTGGTCGTCCTCGGTGCACGAGCGGTACGAGCGCTCGATGTAACCGGCGGAGAGGTCGAAACCCTCACCGATCCAGGACGTCTGGTTGTTGCTGGAAGCCGTACGGCCGTCCGTGGAAGCGGAGTTGTAGCCGAGGCCCAGCTGCGGGGAGGGCCCGGCGATGGCCGGGGGCACCCGCAGCGGGTACTGCCAGGTGAAGCCCCCGGTCTGGCCGGCGACCTGCCAGGACGCGGACGGAGCCAGCGATGTGGCCGTGTAGGAGCCGGAGCCGCCGGAGGGCGCGGCCACGGCCGCGAGCAGCGGGGCCTTGGCTGTGGGCAGCGCCGCCACGTCGGCCGTGAGCTTCTGCCCGCGGACGTCGTTGTCCGTCTTCAGCCGGGTGACGGTCTGGCACTTCGCCGCCTCAGGGGTGGTCAGCGCACAGGCGGGCAGCTGGATCAGACGCAGGCGCTGCGCCCAGTCGCCGCCGTAGGCGTGGGCGAAGGAGGCGTAGTCGACCTCGACCGAGACCTTGCCGTTGGTGGCGGAGGTGTCTGCCCGGGACACCTTCAGCAGCAGCCCGTCGACACCGGCCTTCTGGGCGGCGGCATGGCTGAGGACATCGACCTTGGTCCGGGTGGGTACGTCTGCCGCTCCGGCCGCCCGGTCCGGCTTGGCAGCCGTCCTGGGCGGACCCACGCGGACGGGCAGCGATCCGGCCTTCGCGCCGGACGGCGTGCTCCGCTTCTTGGAGCCCGCCTTCTCGGAGCCCGCCAGGTCGACGGTCGCGCTGCCCGCCTTCGGCCACGCCGCCTTGAGGTTCAGCGGTTTGCCGTACCCCTTGGTGTGCCTGAGCGGCGTGACCTGGCCGCCCTCCTCGACCACCGGGGTCGAGGCGACGTCCTGGGTCTTGGGCCGCCGCTTCTCACGCGCCTCGTCGGGGTCGTCAGCGAGAGCGGGGGTGCCCTGGAGCAGGGTGACGGTCAGTGCGGATGTGAGGGTGACGCCGAGGGCTTTGGCCCAGGGGTGTGTTCTGTGTCTGCGAGATGCGCGCACGCGCGCTCCCCCTCCCGTATGGGTGTGGAAAGTGCCCAGGTGCCCGAGGAGTTCGGGCACCCGGGTGGACGGCTCTGGTCAGGAGTCGTCAGTGATCGTCGGCGGTCATCAGTTGTTCGCGAGCCGGAAGATCTCCGTCGCGGACAGCAGGCCGGGGACGAGGCGCACGTCGTCGATGTCACCGGCGAAGGGGTCGGACCAGTCGGCGCCGTACCGGGCACGGCCGACGTTGAGGCCCTCGGCAGCGTTCCAGACGTCGGTGACGGTGGCGCTGCCCTGCTCCTCGCCGTCGACGAAGAGGGTGAGCTTCCGGGCCACCGGGTCGTATGTACCGGCCAGATGGACCCACTTGTTGACGGTCGCGGGGCGCTCGCTGCTCGCCATGGCGCGTACGAGGTCGGAGCCTGCCGTGTCACTGATGTGCCGGCCGAAGATCCAGCGCTTGTAGGCGGTGGAGTAGTAGAGGTTGAAGCCGTTGCCCTGACTGCCCGCCTGGCTGACCACCGAGATGTTCTTCGCCAGCGACGTGGGCCGCACCCACGCCGAAACGGTGAACGCCTGCCCGGTGTGCACGGCGGACACGGCGGTGGCGTGGTCGGTGGTGCCGTTGAAGCGCAGCGCCCTGTCGGCCGGATCGCCGGCGGCGTTGTGCCCGGCGACCCAGTCGGCGCCCTTGACCGTCAGGTCCCGGTCATGGCCCGAGCTGTCGGGGGCGGTGGCCCCGGAGGTCTGGTCGAGACCGTAGACGGCGGCGGCACAGGTGTCGGCGAGGACGTCGGCGCAGGCACGGTCGACGGTGAAGAAGAACTTCTCCAGCGGGCCCCGGTTACCGGCCCGGTCGACACTGCGGACGTACAGCACGTTCGGGCCGAAGGTACTGGTCGGCACCCCGATGGTGGCGTTGCCGCCCAGAGAGGCCGGGGTGGCCTTGCGGGTGGGGGTGTCGTTGCCGAGGTCCCACTCGTAGTACTCGACGTCGTTCTTGAAGACCGAGTCGGAGTTGCCGTTGGCGGAGAGGGTGAAGTGCCGCTTGGCGCCCGCCGGGAGGTCGGCCTCGTCGGCGACGGGTTCGACGCGCGGCTTGGTGTCGGGCCGCTCCACATCCACCACGAACTCGCACCAGTCGGACCACTCGGAGTACCCGGAGTCCTTCAGCTTGTCGGTGGAACCGTCGTAGGTCTGGGCGTGCCACTTGTAGCCGTGGCCGTGCTTCAGCTCTCGGACGGGGATCTCCCGCTCGAACCTGCCCTCGTTCTGCGGCCCGTCCTTGCCCTCGTAGACCATGGGCCGGCCGTCGACCTGGTCCCAGACCCGGAAGGTCGCGGTGAGGTTCTGCCCGGAGCCGTCGGTGTGGGAGTCGGCGTCGGTGCCCGTGACGGACATGACCGGGGTCGCGTCACGGATCCAGGGACGCTTGGTGTTGTCGGTGGTGCAGGTCCTCTCCTCCGGGTTGGTCAGCTTCTCCCCGGTGGGCTTGTTCGGACGGGTGTTGTACGTGACGACGAGCTTGGCGTTGTCACCCCGGAACCGCTTCCAGGAGTTGGGGTCGTCCTCGTCGGCGGCCCGCAGCGAGAACGCGATCGGGTCCTCTCCGGCGGCCTTCCTGCGGACGGAGGAGGTCAGGTTCTCGTTCGTTTCCTCGGCGTTGTCCGCGAAGTGCACCCAACTGGGCGGAGCGTCCGGGCTGCAGCTGTCACCCCGGCCGTAGGCGACGTTTTTGTCGACCAGCAGGTCACCGTCCTTGGGCTTGTTGTTCCAGTTGGTGGCCGAGTCGACGCCGCCCTCGGCGACCATGTGCAGGTTCACGGTGCTCTTGGTGCAGGAGAAGGAGAACGTCTCGTAGACCTGGAAGACCGCCTTGGAGATCGTCCGGTTCTTCCAGCCCTTCGTGGCGAACTGGAAATACATCCGGTTCGTGTACGGCGAACCGCTGCACACGTAGTAGATGCCACCGATGGTCTTGGCCGAGCAACGGCCCACACCCTCGTCGTCCTTGAACTTGTGGAACTCGGTGCTCGGGTTGGCGCTGGACACGTACAGCCACTCGCTCTTCGACATACCGGCCTCGGGATCGATGTAGACCGGGAAGTCGGTGTCGGCGGCGGTGAGCAGGGCCCGGTCCGGCTCGACGGTGACCTCGGACGCCGAGACACCGAGGACCATGTCGGCGACCTTGGCAGCGGCGTCGGGGGCTTGCTGCGGCGCGGCTGCGGCTCCGGAGGCGGACACCGCGTCCGCCGGGATCTCCGCTCCGGTGCCCGAGGAGTCCCACATCCTGGGGGCCTGTCCTGCGAAGACACGCTTGCCGGAGGCGTCCACCGCCTGGAGACCTCCCGTCGGGCCGGTGGAGAGGTCCAGGCCCTCGGACTTCACTGGAAGCCGTAGTTCGGCGAGCTCTGGACGGAGGGCTGCCTCGGGCGTTTTCACTTCCAGGACGTACGAGTAGCCGGTGACCGAGGCGCTTGCCAGCAGGTCCACGCCCGGCAGCACCTCACGGTACTCGGCGGTGTCTCCCTTCAGGACCGGCTCGGGCAGCGGTTCGGGCCAGCGCAGAGTGAAGGACTTCCCGTTCTCCCCGAGCGTGACGAAGTCGGACGAGCCACCGGCCGCGAAGGCGAGGTCGACGACTGCGGCCTTGGGGCGGATCGAACCGTCCGGACGCCGTTCCAGCGTCGCGTCCGTCTGCTGCCAGCTCCCGTCGGCGCCTCGCACCCGCTGCGGCTGGACGCTGGTCTCACTGGTGAGTGAGCCGTCGGGGTTGGCGTAGACGAGTTCGTCCTCGGTGCGTCGGTCGACGATCTCCACGGGCTCACCGGTGGCGGCAGCGGAGGCAAAGGCGGATGCCTCGGCGGAGACCGACGCGCTGTCGCCGGTCGGTGTGGTGGACGTGCCACCGGAGTCGTGCACTGCGGCAGCAGTGCTCGATGTTCCGGTGAGTACGACGGCGGTGCCGAGCAGCACGCCGAGTTTCAGGGCAGCGCGAGGCCGCCGGATCCAACGGGCGGTCATTCCCGTTGCTCCTTCCCCCGTGGGGTCTCCGAGAGCCCCGTTATGAAGTTTGTGTGGCCGAACTGTGGGCCACTAGTGGTCGATTGGAAACCTAAAGTGACAGCCGGGGCTCCGGGAAGGGGTATTAATTCGTACACTCAGGCGATTCTCTGGATAAATGATCACGCACGCTCGCATGATGTACGTCACACGACCGGAAGGAGGAGGAATGCTTCTGTGAAGACCCGTTCCGGCCGTGGTCGCCTCCGACCGCGCATCGGACGGGGCTCATCCTCCCCGGCGCAATGGACCACCCCGGCCTCGACGCGGGCGGCCTCGGCGGCGACCGGCCGAACGGGGCAAGCCGTCGGCCGCGACGGCCACGTCCTCGCGCGGCTTCGCCGCGTCCGTGTCGGCGGGCGGTGGTTCGAGACGCGGACGGCGTGCCAATGAATCAGGCATGTCGAGAGAAGAGCTCGCCCATCACTCCTCAGCCGGGCGTCTGTTGGCAGCCCTGTGGACGTTGCGTGTCCTGGCTCGGCCCGGTGAGACGCCGCCCGAGCCGGACGAACTCCGCGGCAAGGAGCAGCCTTCGGAGTACCTCCGCGGGCTGCTGCCGCGCATGGCGGAGGACCTCATGAAGGCCAAGCAGCGGGGAGGCGGTTACTGGGATGCCGCGGCCGACGTGTTCCGCGCCGTCCCCGGCCTCGCCCCCACGGGGCAGATACCCGACAAGACCATGGGCCCCGCCCAGCAGCGGGCCTTCGTGGACGCGTACGACGAACAGCGCATCGCGTACCGGGAGAAGTTCGGTCGGGTGCTGGGAAGTTGACGGGTGGTTCCGCCGAACAACGGCCTGGCGCCGTGCCGTCGATCAGCCGGTCGGGCGGCACGGCGTCCGGCCACCGCCGCGTCTCACTCCGGGCCGGTGTGCGTGGGCGCGAACATCCGCAGCACCGCCGGGAGCACCACCACCGAAGGTCCGGGCGTGGCAAGGGACTTGGCCAGGTCCTCCGCGAGCGTCTCGGGGCTCGTGCGGACCGCCGGTACGCCGAAGGACTCCGCGAGCGCCACGTAGTCCGGTCGGGTCAGTTCCGTGCCGGTCGTCTCACCGAAGGCGTCGGTCATGTACTCGCGGAGGATGCCGTAGCCGCCGTCGTCGACGATCAGCCAGGTGACGTTCAGGTCGTGTTGGCGGGCGGTGGCCAGTTCGGCGACGGAGTACAGTGCGCCGCCGTCGCCCGAGACGGCGAGGACGGGGGAGGTGGGGTCGGCGACGGCCGCGCCGAGGGCCGCGGGGAAGGCGTAGCCGAGGCCGCCGGAACCCTGCGCGGAGTGCATGGTGTTGGCGCCCCGCGGGTCGAACGCCGACCACGCCCAGTACGCGAGGATCGTCATGTCCCAGAAGGAGGGTGCCCGGGGCGGCAGGGCCCGGCGGATGGAGGCCAGCAGATCCTGCTCCAGGGTGAGTCCCTGACCGTCGATGCGTGCGCGGACCTTCGCCAGCACCTCCCGCACCCGCTCGGGCGCCGACTCGTCCTCGCGGGGCTCCTCGATCGTCTCCAGCAGGGCCTGGAGCGCGAGGCGCGCGTCCGCGTGGATGCCCAGCGCCGGATGGTTCGACTCCAGCTTGCCGAGGTCCGCCTCGATCTGGACGATCCGGCCGCGGGGCTTGAAGGTGTGGTAGTTCGAGGAGAGTTCGCCGAGGCCCGAGCCGACCACCAGCAGGACGTCCGCGTCCTCCAGGAAGTCCGTGGTGTGCCGGTCCTCCAGCCAGGACTGGAGCGACAGCGGGTGCGTCCACGGGAAGGCGCCCTTGCCGCCGAACGTGGTGACGACCGGCGCCGACAGCCGCTCCGCCAGCTGCCGCAGCTTGCCCGCCGCGTCCGCCCGTACGACTCCCCCGCCCGCGATGATCGCCGGGCGGGCGGCGGTCGACAGCAGATGCGCCGCCAGGGCCGTCAGTTCGGGGCGCGGGGGCAGTTCCTCGGGGAAGGCGTCACCGCCCGTCACCACCGGGATCGTCGTCTCGGCGACCAGCACGTCCTGCGGGATCTCCACCCAGACCGGGCCGTGCGGGGCGGTCAGCGCCGACTCCCAGGCGGCGGCGATCGCGGACGGGATCTGGGACTGCGTACGGACGGTGTGGACGGACTTGACGACGCCCCGGAACGAGGCCGACTGGTCGGGGAGTTCGTGCAGATAGCCGTGGCGGCCGCCGCCCAGGCCCGCCGTCGGGATCTGGCTGCCGATGGCGAGGACGGGCGCCGAGGCCGCGGCCGCCTCCTGGAGGGCGGCCAGCGAGGTGAGCGCCCCCGGGCCCGTCGACAGCAGCAGCGGGGCGGCCTCGCCGGTGATCCTGCCGTAGGCGTCCGCCGCGAAGCCCGCGTTGTTCTCCACGCGCAGGCCGACGTACCGCAGGCCGGAGCGGCGCAGCGCGTCGAACATGCCGAGGGCGTGCTGGCCGGGCAGCCCGAACACCGTCGTCGCGCCGAGCCCGGCCAGCGTCTCCACGACCAGGTCCCCGCCGTTGCGGCCCGGCGGAGGGTTCAGCGCGGCCTCCCGCTGGGCGGCGGTCGGGCGGAGTACCAGGTCGTGGTCGTGGGTCACTGCGCTGCCTTCTCCTCGTGGTCCCGGTGGCGGGTCACCCGGCCGGGTTCCCCTTGCGGGCCTCGGCGATCTGGCGGGACATGATCGTGGTGAGTTCGTACGCCGTGTGCGAGGCGGCCACCGCGGTGATCTCGGCGTGATCGTACGCGGGCGCCACCTCGACGACGTCGGCGGAGACCAGGTTGCAGGAGGCCAGGCCGCGCAGGATCTCCAGGAGTTCCCGCGAGGTCATGCCGCCCGCCTCGGGGGTGCCGGTGCCGGGCGCGTGGGCCGGGTCCAGGCAGTCGATGTCGATGGAGATGTAGAGCGGGCGGTCGCCGATGCGCTGGCGCAGCTGGTCGGCGACCTCGTCCGCGCCGCGCCGGTAGATGTCGGCGGACGTGACGATGCCGAAGCCCATCTTCTCGTCGTCGGTGAGGTCCTGCTTGCCGTACAGCGGGCCGCGGGTGCCCACGTGGGAGAGGGCCGAGGTGTCGAGGATGCCCTCCTCGACGGCCCGCCGGAACGGGGTGCCGTGGGTGTACTCGGCGCCGAAGTAGGTGTCCCAGGTGTCGAGGTGCGCGTCGAAGTGGAGCAGCGCGACGGGGCCGTGCTTCTTGGCGACCGAGCGGAGCAGCGGCAGGGCGATGGTGTGGTCGCCGCCGAGGGTCATCAGCCGGGCCCCGCTGTCCAGCAGCTCGTCGGCGGCCGCCTCGACGGTCTCCACGGCCTCGTTGATGTTGAACGGGTTGGCGGCGATGTCACCGGCGTCCGCGACCTGGGCGAGCGCGAAGGGCGAGGCGTCCTGGGCCGGGTTGTAGGGGCGCAGCAGCCGGGACGCCTCTCGGATGGCGTTGCCGCCGAAGCGGGCGCCCGGCCGGTAGGAGACACCCGAGTCGAACGGCACGCCCACGACCGCGACGTCGGTCCGGCCGCCGACCTCGTCCAGGCGCGGCAGCCGGGCGAAGGTCGCGGGCCCCGCGTAGCGGGGGATGCGGGAGGAGTCGACGGGTCCGCGCGGGTGGCCGCCGGCTGCCGGGGTCTCGATGCTGCTCATGGTGCGTGTTCTCCCAGAGGTGGATGCGGTGCGTGCGGGTTCGCCGACGGGGGCGTACCTCGACAGTAGGTGGCCGGAGAGCGACTGCGAAGTGTACGTTTCATCCATTGGAGCCGCGCCTGATGGAGGGAACGCACATCATGTCGGACGCGGCGGCCCCGACCGTGCCGCCCACCCCTCCCGTGCCCCTGGCCGCCCTCCTCGCCCGTGAGGACCTGGGGCTGCGGCAGATCGCGGGCCCGGCGGGCGGCGGCACGGTGATCCACGGGGCGCACACCTCGGAGATGTCCGACCCCTATCCGTATCTGCTCGGCGGTGAGCTGCTGCTGACGGCGGGCGTGCACATCCCGGAGGCCGCCGGGTCCGGCACCTGCCCGGACTACTCGGACTACTTCGACGCCTACGTCTCCCGGATCGTCGCGGCGGGCGGCGCGGCCCTCGGCTTCGGCCTCGCCCCGGTCCACGACTCGGTCCCGGAGGCCCTGGTGACCGCCTGCGCCACCCATGGGCTGCCCCTGATCGAGGTCCCGCCCCGCACCACCTTCTCCGGGGTCGCCCGAGCCGTCTGGCAGCTGATGGCCCAGGCGAGGCACGCCGAACTCCGCCGTGTCACGGAGGCCCAGCAGAGCCTCGCCGCGGCCGCGTCCCAGCCGGACCCGGTGCGAGCGGTCCTGCGCCGGCTGGCCCGGCGCGTCGGGGGCCGGGCGGTGCTGTACGGCCCGGAGGGCACGGAACTGGCGGCCTTCGGAGGCGTGCCGGAGGGCGCGGAACCGGCGGCCTCGGGCCGCGATCCGCAGGAGACGGTCGCACAGGCTCTGGCCGCCCTCGCAGCCGTCGTACACCCCGGCCCCGGCAGCGGCGCGGGGAACGGCGCGACAGGCCACCACGCACCCGCGGCCGCGGCCGCACCCGCAGCCACACCCCCGGCCGCCACAGCCCAGCGATCCCCCGAGCTCTCCCCGCGCACCCCCACCCCCACCCCCGCCCCCGCCCCGGCCTCCGCCACGGACACGGTCGGCGGCACCCACCTCACCGCCTACGCCCTCGGCTCACCGCCCCGCTTCACCCTCGCCGTCGCCACCCCCCGCCGCGACCCCGGCACCCACACCATCACCTCCGTCGCCGCCGTACTCCTCTCCCTCCTCACCGGCGAACAGCGGAGCGGCACCGGCGCGGCGCGCGTCTCCGCCCTGGTCCGGCTGCTGCTCGGGGCGGCGCCGCAGGACATCGCGCCGCTGCTGGGCGGAGCCGACACATGGCTGGTCGTGCACGCGTGCCCCGCCGACGAGGCCCGGTCGCCCGACCCCCTCATGGCCACCGCGCTCGGCGCGGCCCTCGGCTCCGCCCTGGTGGACGCCCACGGCGACGTCGTACGCGTCCTGGTGCCCGCGGGCCGCGGCGTCACCGCCCAGCCGGGCTGGACGTGCGGGGTGAGCGCGCCGGCGGCCCCGGAGGCGTGGCCGACCGCGGACGCGCAGGCCGCCCGAGCGCTGGCCCGGGCGAGGGCCACCCGGACGGCCCTGGTGCGGCACGGGGCCCGTACCGCGTTCGCCGATCTCGTGCCGGCCGAGGACGCCGCCGCCCACGCCCGCGCGCTGCTGGCGCCGCTCGCCGGCTCCCCGGCACTCGTGGAGACGCTGCGCACCTGGCTTTCGCTGCACGGCAGTTGGGACCGTACGGCCGTCGCGCTCGCCGTGCACCGCAACACGGTCCGTCAACGGGTCGGCCGGTGCGCCGCGTTGCTGGGGGCGGACCTGGACGACCCGGACGTACGGATGGAGTTGTGGTTCGCGCTGCGCGTGGAGTGAACCGGTGGCGCGGAGCGGCCGGCCGACGGAGAGTGACGCGGGTCGCAGCGGGCGGTACGCCCGCGACTCCCGCAGTCGTCTGCCTCACAATGGACGCATGCCGATACCCGGGACCCCCAGCCGCGCCGAGCTCGTCGAACACCTCGTACGGACGCGCATCGCGGGCGACGTCGCCACGCCGCGCGAGAACAACCTCTCCCACTACCGCGAACTGGCCAACGGCAACCGCCACTACTGGCTCGGCCTGGAACTCGGCGACCGCTGGAGCGACGAGCAGGACGTGCTGGCCGTGATGGCCGAGCGCGTCGGTGTGAACGACGACCCCGGGTACCGCTACGGCCAGGACACCATCGACCCGGATCTGACGGTCGACGCGCTGGAGCGCATGGCGGCCCGGCTGCGCAAGGCGGCGGAGGGCGGGCAGCGCGTCCTGTTCGCCACCGGCCACCCCGGCGGCCTCCTGCATGTGCACCACGAGACGGCGCGGGCGCTGCGCGCGGCGGGCTGCGAGATCGTCGTGATCCCGGACGGGCTCCAGACGGACGAGGGGTACGTGATGCAGTTCGCGGACGTCGCCGTCCTCGAACACGGCGCCACGCTCTGGCACACCCACTCGCCCGAGCCGATGCGGGCCGTCCTGCGGGGGCTGGAGGGGGCCGGCCGGCCGCTGCCCGACCTGGTGGTCGCCGACCACGGCTGGGCGGGCTGCGCGGGCCAGCTCGGCATCGACTCCGTCGGCTACGCGGACTCCAACGACCCCGCGCTCTTCCTGGGCGAGGCCGAGGGCACCCTCCAGGTGGCGGTCCCGCTCGACGACCACGTGGTCAGCCCCCGCTACTACGACCCGATGACGGCGTACCTGCTGGAGCAGGCGGGGCTGGCGGAGGGTTAGGGCCACCGCCGCCGGCCGCGGGCGGGTCCGCGGCTGGCGGCGGGTCCGGTCGGGTGGGCCCCGCCTCAGGGCGTCTTCGGCCGCGGGACGCGGACGACGCCCTCCTGGATCACGGAGATCGCGAGCTGTCCCTCCCGGGTGTAGATGCGGCCCTGGCCGAGACCGCGGCCGGCCGACGCGGACGGTGACTCCTGGTCGTACAGGAGCCATTCGTCGGCGCGGAACGGCCGGTGGAACCACATCGCGTGGTCCAGCGAGGCCCCGACGACGTCGCCGACGGCCCAGCCGCCGCGTCCGTGCGCCAGCAGGATGGAGTCCAGCAGCGTCATGTCGGAGACATAGGTGGCGAGCACGACGTGCAGCAGCGGGTCGTCGTCGAGCTTGCCGTTGGCACGGAACCACACCTGGGAGCGTGGCTCCCGGGGCTCTCCGTAGCGGCCGTAGGGCGGGTCGTCGACGTAGCGCAGGTCGACGGCGGCCCGGGCCTCCAGCATCTTCTCGACGACGGCCCGGTCGAGGCCGTACCCCGGGAGCCGTTCCTCGGCGGTGGGCAGGCTCTCCGGGTCGGGCGCGGACGGCATCGGAGCCTGGTGCTCCAGGCCCTCCTCGTGCCGCTGGAACGACGCCGACAGGGCGAAGATCGGCTGCCCGTGCTGAACGGCGACGACCCGGCGCGCGGTGAAGGAACGGCCGTCGTTCATCCGGTCGACCGTGTAGACGATGGGCGCGCCGGGGTCGCCGGTGCGCAGGAAGTACGCGTGGAGGGAGTGGGGCAGCCGGTCCGCGGGGACCGTCCGCCCCGCGGCGACGAGCGCCTGTGCCGCGACCTGCCCGCCGAAGACGCGCGGGACGATGGCGGGCCTGGACCGGCCGCGGAAGATGTTCTCCTCGATCTGCTCCAGGTCGAGCAGATCGAGGAGATCCAGAAGTGGTGCCTGACTCATGGGGTCAGTTGTACTGGACGGTAATTGCCAGGACCTTACAGACCCATGTCCTTCGCGATGATCGTCTTCATGATCTCGCTGGTGCCGCCGTAGATGCGGTTGACGCGGTTGTCCGCGTACAGACGGGCGATCGGGTACTCGTTCATGAAGCCGTAGCCGCCGTGCAGCTGGAGGCAGCGGTCGATGACGCGGTGCGCGACCTCGGTGGTGAACAGCTTGGCGCTGGCGGCCTCGGCCGGGGTCAGCTCACCGGCGTCGAGGGCCTCCGTGGCGCGGTCGACGACGGCCTCGGCGGCGTCCACCTCGGCCTGGCAGGCGGCCAGCTCGAACTTGGTGTTCTGGAAGGCGGCGACGGGCTGGCCGAAGACGACGCGGTCCTGCACGTACTGCTTGGCGAACCGGATCGCGGCCTTGGCCTGCGCGTAGGCGCCGTAGGCGATGCCCCAGCGCTCGGAGGCGAGGTTGTGGCCGAGGTAGTAGAAGCCCTTGTTCTCCTCGCCGAGGAGGTCCTCCACGGGGACCTTGACGTCGACGAAGGCCAGCTCGGCGGTGTCGGAGGTCTTCAGGCCGAGCTTGTCGAGCTTGCGGCCGACCGAGTAGCCCTCGGCCTTGGTGTCCACGACGAACAGGGAGATGCCGTGACGGCGGTCCTCCTTGGTCGGGGTGGCCGTGCGGGCGCACACGATCATGCGGTCGGCGTGCACACCGCCGGTGATGAAGGTCTTGGCGCCGTTGAGGACGTAGTGCGTGCCGTCCTCGCTGAGCTTGGCGGTGGTCCGCATGCCGGCGAGGTCGGAGCCGGTGCCCGGCTCGGTCATCGCGATCGCCCACATCTCCTCGCCGGAGACGAACTTGGGCAGGTACCGCTTCTTCTGCTCGTCGTTGGCGAGCATCTTGATGTACGGCAGGCCGAGCAGCACGTGCACGCCGGAGCCGCCGAAGGTGATGCCGGCGCGGGCGGTCTCCTCGTAGAGGATGGCCTCGAACTTGTACGAGTCGATGCCGGCGCCGCCGTACTCCTCGTCCACGCGGATGCCGAAGACGCCCAGCTCGGCGAGCTTGTAGTAGAAGTCGCGCGGCGCCTGACCCGCGGCCAGCCACTCGTCGTAGACGGGGACGACCTCGGCCTCGATGAAGGCACGCAGGGTCTCCCGGAACGCCTCGTGATCCTCGTTGAACACCGTACGGCGCACGGCCGACCCCTTTCTGCGCCCGAACCGGCGCCACTCTCACCCACATGGCCGCAAGCCAGTGGAGTCCAGGGCCGACGACCCGACTCCGGTTGTCTAAGCGCTTGCTCAGAGCAACCGTACCGGCGAGTACGAAGAGTCGTCCAGAGAGGAAAGGGCGTAACGCTCGTCACGCCGGGCACCCCGCCCGGCTCTCGCGCCGGTGCCCGAGGCGGCGCCCGCAGGGGCGGTCAGGGCAAGCCGAGGAGCCGCCGGAGGGCGCGGTCAGGGCGTCCGTACGGAGGTTTCCGGCGCGGGGCAGCCCCCGATCGTCGCGGGCGCGGTCCACCGGCGACGGGGTTCGCGTGATCAGCGACCCACGCACTCGCGGGCGGGCCCCGGGACGAGCCGGACGCCCCTCACCGGGTGACGGGCCTCCGCACGGGGCCGCCCGTCACCGGCCGGCCCACCCGGCGGCGCGCCAGGCACCGAGCCCACCGGAGGCCGGGTCGGGGCACTTCTGATGCATCCCCGCGGCCCCGGAACGCCTCTCGCCGCACCGGACGCCGCTCCGTCTCCCCCGCAGGTCCATCAGAAGGGCTGGCTGGACGACGTGCCGGAGCGGCCGTCGCCCTGGCCGCCCCCGGACGCCTCAATCCCCTGCCGCCGCCGCGAAGGCCCCCCGGGCCATCCGGTGCAGGAGTTCCGCCGTGGCCGCGCGGCCCGGAAGGGAACCCGGGCGGCCCAGGTGGGGGGTGGAGTTCAGGAGGCCGAAGACCGAGTGGACGGCGGAGCGGGCGGCGGGCTCGGCCAGGCCCGGGTAGACCTCGCGCAGCACGGCGACCCACAGCTCGACGTACTGCCGCTGGAGCTGACGCACGAGCTTGCGGTCGCTGTCGCGGAGGCGGTCCAGCTCGCGGTCGTGCAGGGTGATGAGAGGACGGTCGTCGAGGGCGAAGTCGATGTGCCCCTCGATGAGCGAGTCGAGCACCGCCCCCGGATCCGGCCGGCTCCCGACCCCGTCCACCCGCACACCGACGGGACCCCCGACGGCCGACACACCCCCGGCACCACCGGCCGCCGCAACGCCACCAGCGCCACCAGCGCCACCGGCCCCAGCAGGACCAGCGCCCCCGGCCCCTCCGGCGACCCCGGCACTCCCCGCACCCCCGGCGCGCCCGGCACCCACGGCCCCCCGGCCACCCCCCGCCGAGCCGTCCGCCTCCGCGACCCTGCGCTTCGCGCCGGTCAGCAGCCGGCCGCTGATGCCGACCAGGAGCTCCGCGAGCATCGCGTCCTTGCCGGCGAAGTGGCGGTACAGACCGGGGCCGCTGATGCCCACGGCGGCGCCTATCTCGTCGACGCCGACACCGTGGAAGCCGCGCTCGGCGAAGAGCCGGGCGGCCTCCTTGAGGATCTGCTCGCGGCGGGTGGGCGCGTCGGTTCTGGTGGCCATGGAACCAATTCTAGACAGGGAGGTTAGCGGTCGTTAACCTGAGGGAAATGCGTTAACGCTCATTAACAAAGGTGAGGGGACCGCACGATGGACCAGGCACCGGAGCTCACGACCGCGGCGGACCCCGCGGCGGAGTCGTTTCGGGCCAATGAGGCCGCGCACCGCGCCCTCGGCGAGGAGCTGCGCGCCAAACTGGCCGCGGCCCGCCTCGGCGGCGGCGAGAAGGCGCGCGCCCGGCACACCGCACGCGGCAAGCTGCTGCCGAGGGACCGGGTCGACACCCTCCTGGACCCGGGCTCGCCCTTCCTGGAGCTGGCCCCCCTCGCCGCCGACGGGATGTACGACGGCCAGGCGCCGGCGGCCGGGGTGATCGCGGGGATCGGCAGGGTCAGCGGCCGCGAGTGCGTGGTCGTGGCCAACGACGCCACCGTCAAGGGCGGCACGTACTACCCGATGACGGTGAAGAAGCACCTGCGGGCCCAGGAGGTGGCACTGGAGAACCGCCTCCCCTGTGTCTATCTCGTCGACTCCGGCGGCGCCTTCCTGCCGATGCAGGACGAGGTCTTCCCCGACCGGGAGCACTTCGGCCGGATCTTCTACAACCAGGCCCGGATGTCGGGCGCCGGTATCCCGCAGATCGCGGCCGTCCTCGGCTCGTGCACGGCGGGCGGCGCGTACGTCCCGGCGATGAGCGACGAGGCCGTGATCGTCCGCAACCAGGGGACGATCTTCCTCGGCGGCCCGCCGCTGGTGAAGGCCGCCACCGGCGAGGTCGTCACCGCGGAGGAGCTGGGCGGCGGCGAGGTCCACTCCCGGGTCTCCGGTGTGACCGACCACCTCGCCGAGGACGACGCCCACGCCCTGCGGATCGTGCGGACGATCGTCTCCACCCTCCCCTCCCGGGGCCCGCTCCCCTGGCCGGTCGAGCCGGCCGTCGAGCCCAAGGTGGACCCGTACACGCTGTACGGGGCGGTGCCCGTCGACTCGCGCACCCCGTACGACGTGCGGGAGGTCATCGCGCGCGTGGTCGACGGCTCGCGCTTCGCCGAGTTCAAGGCGGAGTTCGGGCAGACCCTCGTCACCGGCTTCGCCCGGATCCACGGCCACCCGGTGGGGATCGTCGCCAACAACGGCATCCTCTTCTCCGAGTCGGCCCAGAAGGGCGCCCACTTCATCGAGCTGTGCGACCAGCGCGGCATCCCGCTGGTGTTCCTGCAGAACATCTCCGGCTTCATGGTCGGCCGGGACTACGAGGCCGGCGGCATCGCCAAGCACGGCGCCAAGATGGTGACCGCGGTGGCCTGCACCCGCGTCCCCAAGCTGACCGTCGTCGTCGGCGGTTCGTACGGCGCGGGCAACTACTCGATGTGCGGCCGGGCGTACTCACCGCGCTTCCTGTGGATGTGGCCCAACGCCAAGATCTCGGTGATGGGCGGCGAGCAGGCCGCGTCCGTCCTGGCGACGGTGAAGCGGGACCAGCTGGAGGCGCGGGGCGAGCAGTGGCCGCTGGAGGACGAGGAGTCCTTCAAGGACCCGATCCGCGCCCAGTACGAGCGCCAGGGGAACGCCTACTACGCCACCGCCCGCCTCTGGGACGACGGCGTGATCGACCCGCTGGACACCCGCCAGGTCCTGGGCCTCGCCCTGACCGCCTGCGCCAACGCGCCCCTGGGTGACCCCCAGTTCGGCGTCTTCCGGATGTGAGGGGGCTGTGAACGTGACCATGTTCGACACGGTGCTGGTGGCCAACCGCGGCGAGATCGCCGTCCGCGTCATCCGCACCCTCCGCGCGATGGGCGTCCGGTCGGTCGCGGTGTACTCCGACGCGGACGCCGACGCCCGGCATGTACGGGAGGCCGACACGGCGGTACGGATCGGTCCGGCGCCGGCGGCCGAGAGCTATCTGTCGGCCGAACGGCTGCTGGAGGCGGCGGCCCGCACGGGCGCCCAGGCGGTGCACCCGGGGTACGGCTTCCTCGCGGAGAACGCCGGGTTCGCGCGGGCGTGCGCCGAGGCGGGCCTCGTCTTCATCGGGCCGCCCGCCGACGCCATCTCCCTCATGGGCGACAAGATCCGCGCCAAGGAGACGGTACGGGCCGCCGGGGTGCCGGTGGTGCCCGGGTCCAGCGGCAGCGGTCTGACCGACACCGAACTCGCCGACGCCGCACGGGAGATCGGGATGCCGGTGCTGCTGAAGCCCAGCGCGGGCGGCGGCGGCAAGGGCATGCGGCTGGTGCGGGACGAGGCCGCGCTGGCCGACGAGATCGCCGCCGCCCGCCGCGAGGCCCGCGCCTCCTTCGGCGACGACACCCTGCTCGTGGAGCGGTGGATCGACCGCCCCCGGCACATCGAGATCCAGGTCCTGGCCGACAACCACGGGCACGTGATCCACCTCGGCGAGCGCGAGTGCTCCCTCCAGCGCCGCCACCAGAAGATCATCGAGGAGGCGCCCAGCGTCCTGCTCGACGAGGCCACCCGTGCCGCGATGGGCGAGGCGGCGGTCCAGGCGGCCCGCTCCTGCGGCTACTCCGGCGCGGGCACGGTCGAGTTCATCGTCCCCGGCGGCGACCCGTCGTCGTACTACTTCATGGAGATGAACACCCGCCTCCAGGTGGAGCACCCGGTGACCGAGCTGGTCACGGGCGTCGACCTGGTGGAGTGGCAGCTGCGGGTCGCGGCGGGCGAGCGGCTGGCCCTCGCGCAGGACGACGTCCGGCTGACGGGGCACGCCGTGGAGGCCCGGATCTGCGCCGAGGACCCCTCGCGCGGCTTCCTGCCCTCCGGCGGCACGATTCTGAGGCTGCGCGAACCGCAGGGCGACGGCGTCCGCACGGACTCGGGTCTCACCGAGGGCACGGAGGTCGGCTCGCTCTACGACCCGATGCTCTCCAAGGTCATCGCGTACGGCCCCGACCGGCCCACCGCGCTGCGCCGGCTCCGGGCCGCCCTCGCCGGGACGGTCACCCTGGGCGTCCAGACGAACGCCGGGTTCCTGCGCCGGCTGCTGGCGCATCCGGCGGTGGTCGCGGGCGACCTGGACACGGGCCTGGTCGAGCGGGAGGTGGACGGGCTCGTACCGGACGGGGTGCCCGAGGCCGTGTACGAGGCGGCGGCGGCCGTGCGGCTCGACGGGCTGACGCCCCGTGGGGAGGGGTGGACGGACCCCTTCTCGGTGCCGAACGGCTGGCGCCTGGGCGGCGCGTCCGTCCCCCCGGTCTTCGATCTGCGGGTGCCGGGACTCGAACCCGTCGCGCACCGCCCGCCGGGCGCGCACACCGTCACCGACGACCGGGTGTCCGTGACCCTGGACGGCGTCCGCCACACCTTCCACCACGCCGCCGACTGGCTCGGCCGCGACGGCGACGCCTGGCACGTACGGGACCACGACCCGGTGGCCGCCGCCCTCACCGGCGGGGCGCACGCGGGCGCGGACTCGCTGACGGCGCCGATGCCCGGCACGGTCACCGTGGTGAAGGTGGCCGTGGGCGACCAGGTCGGCGCCGGTCAGAGTCTGCTGGTGGTGGAGGCGATGAAGATGGAGCACGTCATCTCCGCGCCCCATGCCGGGACCGTCACGGAGCTGGACGTGGCGCCGGGCACGACCGTCGCCATGGACCAGGTGCTGGCGGTCGTGGCCCCGCACGAGCAGGACGAGGAGGCGACGCGATGACCTCGTCCGACAGCACGGCGGCGAGCGCCGGGGGTCCCGGGCCGCTCGGCCTTCCGATGACCGTGCCCGCGCCGGCCGCCGACGGGCTCCCGGCCCGGGTCCGTATCCACGAGGTCGGTGCCCGAGACGGCCTGCAGAACGAGAAGACCGCCGTCCCGACGGAGGTGAAGGCCGAGTTCGTGCGCCGCCTGGCCGACGCGGGGCTGACGACGATCGAGGCGACGAGCTTCGTGCACCCCAGGTGGGTGCCGCAGCTCGCCGACGCCGAGGCGCTGTACCCCCTGGTCGCCGGTCTCCCCGTGGACCTGCCGGTGCTGGTGCCCAACGAGCGGGGTCTCGACCGGGCCCTGGCGCTGGGAGCCCGTCGGGTGGCCGTCTTCGCCAGCGCCACCGAGTCCTTCGCCAAGGCCAACCTGAAGCGCACGGTCGACGAGGCGCTGGCCATGTTCGACCCGGTCGTGAGCCGGGCGAAGACCGACGGCGTGCATGTCCGGGGCTATCTGTCCATGTGCTTCGGCGACCCCTGGGAGGGGCCGGTCGCCGTCCCGCAGGTCGTCCGGGTCTGCCGGGCCCTGATCGACATGGGCTGCGACGAACTGAGCCTCGGCGACACCATCGGCGTCGCCACGCCGGGCCATGTGCAGGCGCTGCTCACCGCGTTGGGCGAGGCGGGGGTGCCGGCCTCGGCCGTCGGTGTCCACTTCCACGACACCTACGGCCAGGCCCTCGCCAACACCCTCGCGGCGCTGCGGCACGGCGTCACGACGGTCGACGCGTCGGCGGGCGGCCTCGGCGGCTGCCCCTACGCGAAGAGCGCCACCGGCAACCTCGCCACGGAGGACCTCGTGTGGATGCTGCGGGGCCTCGGCATCGACACCGGAGTCGACCTCGGCCGTCTCGTCGCCACCAGCGCCTGGATGGCCGACCACCTGGGCCGACCCAGCCCGTCCCGCACCGTACGAGCCCTCTCCCACAAGGAGCAGTGAGATTTCATGGACCACCACCTCTCTCCCGAACTGGAAGAACTCCGCCGTACGGTAGAGGAGTTCGCGCACGAGGTCGTCGCGCCCAAGATCGGCGACTTCTACGAGCGGCATGAGTTCCCGTACGAGATCGTGCGCGAGATGGGCCGTATGGGGCTGTTCGGGCTGCCGTTCCCGGAGGAGTACGGCGGCATGGGCGGTGACTATCTGGCGCTCGGTATCGCGCTGGAGGAGCTGGCACGGGTCGACTCGTCCGTGGCCATCACCCTGGAGGCCGGGGTGTCCCTGGGCGCCATGCCCATCCATCTGTTCGGCACGCGGGCCCAGAAGGAGGAGTGGCTGCCGCGGCTGTGCTCCGGGGAGATACTGGGCGCGTTCGGCCTCACCGAGCCGGACGGCGGCTCGGACGCCGGCGCGACCCGCACCACGGCCCGGCTGGACGAGGAGACCAACGAGTGGGTGATCAACGGCAGCAAGTGCTTCATCACCAACTCCGGCACCGACATCACGGGCCTCGTCACGGTCACGGCGGTGACCGGCCGCACCCCGGAGGGCAAGCCGCTGATCTCCTCGATCATCGTCCCGTCCGGCACCCCGGGCTTCACGGTGGCGGCCCCCTACTCGAAGGTCGGCTGGAACGCCTCCGACACCCGTGAGCTGTCCTTCTCCGACGTCCGGGTCCCGGCGGAGAACCTGCTCGGCGAACTCGGCCGCGGCTACGCCCAGTTCCTGCGCATCCTGGACGAGGGCCGGATCGCCATCTCGGCGCTCGCCACGGGTCTCGCCCAGGGCTGTGTCGACGAGTCGGTGAAGTACGCCAAGGAGCGCCACGCCTTCGGCCGGCCGATCGGCTCCAACCAGGCGATCCAGTTCAAGATCGCCGACATGGAGATGAAGGCCCACACGGCCCGCCTCGCCTGGCGTGACGCCGCCTCGCGCCTGGTCGCCGGGGAGCCCTTCAAGAAGGAGGCGGCGCTGGCGAAGCTCTACTCCTCCACGGTCGCCGTGGACAACGCCCGCGACGCCACGCAGATCCACGGCGGCTACGGCTTCATGAACGAGTACCCGGTGGCCCGGATGTGGCGGGACTCCAAGATCCTGGAGATCGGCGAGGGCACGAGCGAGGTCCAGCGCATGCTGATCGCCCGGGAGTTGGGGCTGGCGGGCTGACCGCGCCGCGCCGGGAAGGCCGGATCCGTTCTCACGGATCCGGCCTTCCGTCGTGTCAGGAGCGGTACGACAGACAGGGGGTGGGTCGCCCTCAACAGGCTTGTGGCAAAGCGCTGTTGGGTCCCACGCGCCGTCAGGTGACCCTCTCGACACCGCCTTCGAACGACGACACCGCTCACCGGATCATGCGTCTTCGACGCCCGGCGAACCCGTTCGACCTTCGATTCACAGGGAACTCAAAGTCTGCCCCACACCCGGGCGAGGGCACCCCGGCAGACAGACCCCGCCCTCTGGACAAGTGGTGAGGTTAGGCTAACCTACCTTCGAACTCGCCCTCGGGCGGCACCCCGCCCCGTTCGAAAGTAGCCATACTCATGCCCAACGCCAGAGCCGCTCACCTCACCCGCCGTGGCATCCTCGCCGCCGGTGGCGCACTCGGCCTCGGTGCCGTGCTCGCCGCCTGCGGAGACGACGACGCGAGCAGCGGCGCCGGCTCCGGCAAGGAGACGGCCACCGCCAAGTCGGGCCCCTGGACCTTCAAGGACGACCGGGGCGAGACCGTCAAGCTCGACAAAACCCCGGCGAACATCGTCGCGTTCGTGGGCGTCGCCGCCGCACTGCACGACTACGGCATCGGCGTGAAGGGTGTCTTCGGCCCGACCAAGACGCAGGACGGCAAGGCCGACGTGCAGGCCGGCGACCTCGACGTAAGCAAGGTCACCGTCGTCGGCAACGTCTGGGACGAGTTCAGTGTGGAGAAGTACGCGGCCCTCTCCCCCGACGTCCTCATCACCACGATGTTCGACGACGCGGGCACCCTCTGGTACGTGCCCGAGGCGTCCGCGGAGAAGATCGCCAAGCTCGCCCCGAGCGTCGGCATCTCCGTGTTCGACCGTCAGATGACCGAGCCTCTCCAGCGCGTCTACGAGCTGGCCAGGTCGCTGGGCGCGGACGTCGAGTCCGAGAAGGTCACCGCCGCGAAGAAGCGGTTCGAGGACGCCGCCGCCCGGCTGCGCGCGGCCACCAAGGCCAAGCCCGACATCAAGGTGCTGGCCGGTTCCGCAAGCCAGGACATCTTCTACGTCTCCGGCTCGAACCTCTCCATCGACCTGGAGTACTTCAAGGCCCTCGGTGTGAACTTCGTCGAGCCGAGCGCCGCGGCGCTGAAGGCCGGCGGCGGCTGGTTCGAGAACCTCAGCTGGGAGAACGTCGACAAGTACAAGGCGGACGTCATCATCATGGACAACCGCACGTCGGCGATCCAGCCGGACGCGATCGAAGAGGCGACCTGGAAGAAGCTGCCCGCGGTGAAGGCCGGGCAGGTCATCGGACGCAACCCCGAGCCGATCCTCTCCTATGACAAGTGCGCGCCGCTCCTCGAGGAGCTGGCCGAGGCGATCGAGAAGGCCAAGAAGGTCAGCTGACCGACGCGGTTCGGCCGCGGGCCGTGTGCGGCTGCTCTCGCTCACACGGCGGAGCCGGACATGCCGGCGCCCCGCGCACCTGGCCGGCCAGGGTTCGCCCTTTCTCACCGACGTAACCGCCCGTGATTCAGGAGCTCTCTCATGACGACGGCCGTAGCCGCTCCGTTCCGTTTCTTCTCCCTCCAGGTCGTACGGACGGAGCGGCTGGGGCCGTCTCTCGTACGCGTCTCGTTCGCGGGGGACGACCTGCGGTTCTTCCTGTCGGAAGGAAGGGACCAGTCGCTGTCGCTGTTCCTGCCGCAGCCCGGGCAGGACGTCCCGGCCGTGCCCCATGAGCTGGGCGACGGGTGGTGGCAGGCGTGGCGGGAGCTGCCGGACGACGTGCGGGCGGTGATGCGCTCCTACACTCTGCGGGCGATGCGCACCGACGCGTACGGGGAGACCGCCGAGATCGACATCGACTTCGTACTGCACGGGGTGGAGCCGGGGGCCGCCGTGCCCGCCGGGCCGGCGTCCCGGTGGGCGTCCAAGGCGAAGGCAGGGGACAGGGTCGTACTGCTCGGGCCGGCGATCGCCGACAACCGGGCGATCCGGTTCCGGCCGCCGCACGACACCGATCTGGTGGTGATCTGGGGGGACGAGACGGCGCTGCCCGCCGTCTCGGCGATCCTGGAGTCCCTGCCCGCGGGGACGCCGGCGCGGGTGTGGCTGGAGGTCCACCACGCGGGGGACATCCAGGACCTGGCCACCGAGGCCGACGCCGGGATCACCTGGCTGGTGCGGAGCGAGGGCGCGCCGTCCGGGCTCGACGCCGTCCGGGCCGCCCAACTGCCGCCCAGCGCGCTTCCGTACGCCTGGATCGCCGGGGAGTCCGGCCGGGTCAGGGAGCTGCGCCGCCATCTCGTGCGGGAGCGCGGGATCGACAGGCGGCGGGTGACCTTCGTCGGGTACTGGCGTGAGGGCCTGACGGAGGAACAGCTGCGGGAACGCGGCGAGTAGCATCCTCGGCCCCAACTCCCGTGGCTCTCACCGTGACTGACGTGATGACAGTCACGGATGAGACATGACCACCCCCAAATTAATTAGGTTAGGCTAACCTAAGTTGAACCGGTGATTCCCCCACCCCTCACCTCTCCGTCCCGCCCCGGACCCCCCCCCGCTCGGAGGACCTCCCCATGCGCTCGCACCTGCTCAATGACACGACCGCGGAGCGGTACCGCCGCACCGTGACCGAAGGCGTGGAGCGGGTGGCGGCCAAACTCGCCACCACCGACCGGCCGTTCACCGGTGTCACCGTCGACGCCCTCGCTCCCGCCATCGAGAGGATCGACCTCGACAAGCCGCTGCACGACACGGCCGCCGTCCTCGACGAACTCGAGGACGTCTACCTCCGGGACGCGATCTACTTCCACCACCCCCGCTACCTCGCCCACCTCAACTGCCCCGTCGTCATCCCGGCCGTGCTCGGCGAGGCCGTCCTGTCCGCCGTCAACTCCTCGCTGGACACCTGGGACCAGTCGGCGGGCGGCACCCTGATCGAGCGCAAACTCATCGACTGGACCAACGAGCGCATCGGCTTCGGCTCCTTCGCCGACGGTGTGTTCACCTCCGGCGGTTCGCAGTCCAACCTCCAGGCGCTGCTGCTCGCCCGCGAGGAGGCCAAGACCGACGACTCGGCGAAACTGCGCATCCTCGCCTCCGAGGTCAGCCACTTCAGCGTCAAGAAGTCGGCGAAGCTGCTGGGCCTCGGTCAGGAGGCCGTGGTCTCGGTCCCGGTCGACGGCGACAAGCGGATGCAGACCATGGCGCTCGCCCGGGAGCTGGAGCGGTGCAAGGCCGAGGGCCTCGTCCCGATGGCCGTGGTCGCCACCGCCGGCACCACCGACTTCGGGTCCATCGACCCGCTGCCCGAGGTGGCCGAGCTGTGCGCCCAGTACGGGGCGTGGATGCACGTCGACGCGGCCTACGGCTGCGGACTGCTCGTCTCGCTCAAGCGCCGCGCGCTGCTCGACGGCATCGAACGCGCCGACTCGGTCACCGTCGACTACCACAAGTCCTTCTTCCAGCCGGTGAGTTCATCGGCCGTGCTGGTCCGGGACGGGTCCACCCTGCGCCACGCGACCTACCACGCGGAGTACCTCAACCCGCGCCGCATGGTCACCGAGCGCATCCCGAACCAGGTCGACAAGTCCCTCCAGACCACCCGCCGCTTCGACGCGCTCAAGTTGTGGATGACCCTGCGCACGATGGGCGCCGACGGTGTCGGGCAGCTCTTCGACGAGGTCTGCGACCTGGCGAGGGAGGGCTGGCGACTGCTCGCCGCCGACCCGCGCTACGACGTGGTCGTCGAGCCCCGGCTGTCCACGCTGGTCTACCGCTACATCCCCGAGGCCGTCACCGACCCCGCCGAGATCGACCGCGCCAACCTCTACGCCCGCAAGGCCCTGTTCGCCTCCGGCGACGCCGTGGTGGCGGGCACCAAGGTGGGCGGTCGCCACTACCTGAAGTTCACCCTGCTCAACCCCGAGACCACGGTGGACGACATCGCCGCCGTACTCGATCTGATCGCCGGCCACGCCGAGCAGTACCTGGGAGAATCCCTTGACCGCGTCGCTTCCTGAATCCGCCGTGCACATCCACGACTTCATCGGCATCGGACTGGGGCCCTTCAACCTCGGCCTGGCCTGCCTCACCGAGCCCATCGCCGAGCTCGACGGGATCTTCCTGGACGCGAAGCCGCACTTCGAGTGGCACTCGGGGATGTTCCTCGACGGCGCCCACCTCCAGACCCCGTTCATGTCGGACCTGGTCACCCTCGCCGACCCGACGTCGCCGTACTCCTTCCTCAACTACCTGAAGGAATCCGGCCGGCTGTACTCGTTCTACATCCGCGAGAACTTCTACCCGCTGCGGGTCGAGTACGACGACTACTGCCGCTGGGCCGCGAACCGGCTGAGCAACCTCCGCTTCGACACCACGGTCACCGAGGTGACGTACGAGGACGAGGTGTACATCGTGCGGACGGCCGGCGGTGACGTCCTGCGCGCCCGCCGGCTGGTCCTCGGCACCGGAACGGTCCCGTACCTCCCCGAGGCCTGCGAGGGCCTGGGCGGCGACTTCTTCCACACCGCGCACTACATGCACCGCAAGGCGGAGCTGCAGAAGAAGAAGTCGATCACGATCGTCGGCAGCGGCCAGAGCGCCGCGGAGATCTACTACGAACTGCTCTCCGAGATCGACGTCCACGGCTACCGGCTCGACTGGGTGACGCGCTCCCCGCGTTTCTTCCCGCTGGAGTACACCAAGCTGACGCTGGAGATGACGTCCCCGGACTACATCGACTACTTCCGCGCGCTGCCCGAGGAGACCCGCTACCGGCTGGAGAAGCAGCAGAAGGGCCTGTTCAAGGGCATCAACTCGGAGCTGATCGACTCCATCTTCGACCTGCTCTACCAGAAGAGCGTCAGCGGCGGCGGCCGCCCGGTCCCGACCAGGCTGCTCACCAACTCCTCCCTGAACAGCGCCGCCTACGAGGACGGCCGGTACACGCTCGGCTTCCGCCAGGACGAGCAGGGCAAGGACTTCGAGATCGAGACCGAGGGCCTGGTCCTGGCCACCGGCTACCACTACCGGCCGCCGGCGTTCCTCGCACCGATCCGCGACCGCCTCGTCTTCGACGGCCACGGCCGCTTCGACGTGGCCCGCAACTACGCCATCGACACCACCGGCCGCGGGATCTTCCTGCAGAACGCGGGCGTCCACACCCACAGCGTCACCTCGCCCGACCTGGGCATGGGCCCCTACCGCAACGCGTCCATCATCCGCGAGCTGCTGGGCACCGAGTACTACCCGGTCGAGAAGACCGTCGCCTTCCAGGAGTTCGCCGTATGACCTTCACCTTCCGGCCCCTGGACCCCTTGAAGGACGCCGAGCTGCTCCACGGGTGGGTCACCCACCCGAAGGCCGCGTACTGGATGATGCAGGACGCCCGCCTGGAGGACGTCGAGCGCGCCTACATGGAGATCGCCGCCGACCCGCACCACCACGCCCTGCTGGGCCTCGGCGACGGCGAGCCCGCGTTCCTCATGGAGAAGTACGACCCCGCCCACCGCGAGCTGGTGGGCCTGTACGAGCCGGAGCCCGGCGACGTCGGCATGCACTTCCTGGTGCCGCCGACGGACACCCCCGTGCACGGGTTCACCCGGTCCGTGATCACCGCCGTGATGGCGCATCTCTTCGAGGACCCGGCCACCCGCCGCGTCGTCGTCGAGCCGGACGTGTCCAACAAGGCGGTGCACGCGCTCAACGCGTACGTCGGTTTCGTCCCCGACCGCGAGATCGACAAGCCGGAGAAGCGGGCACTGCTGAGCTTCTGCACGCGAGAGCAGTTCTTCACCAGTCGCGGCTCCGCCGCCCGAGGAGTTCCCGTATGACCCTGTCCGATGCCGTGGCGCATCTGTCCCCCCACCGCTGGGCACGGGCCAACCGCCTGCTCGTCCGCAAGGCCCTCGCCGAGTTCGCCCATGAGCGGCTCATCACGCCTCAGGCCACCGCCGACGGCCGCTTCGAGGTCCGCAGCGACGACGGTCTGACCCGCTACGGGTTCACCGCGAAGCGCTACGCCCTCGACCACTGGCAGGTCGACGCCGACTCGATCTCCCGTCATCGGGACGGCGTCGACCTCCCCCTCGCCGCCCTGGACTTCTTCATCGAGCTGAAGAGGTCCCTCGGGCTGAGCGACGAGATCCTCCCGGTCTACCTGGAGGAGATCTCCTCCACCCTCTCCGGCACCTGCTACAAGCTCACCAAACCGCAGGTCCCGGTCGCCGAGCTGGTGGACGCCGGTTTCCAGGCCATCGAGACGGGGATGACCGAGGGCCACCCCTGCTTCGTCGCCAACAACGGCCGCCTCGGCTTCGGCGTCCACGAGTACCTGTCGTACGCCCCCGAGACGGCGAGCCCGGTGCGCCTGGTCTGGCTGGCCGCGCACCGCTCCCGCGCGGCGTTCACGGCCGGCGTGGGCATCGAGTACGAGGCGTTCCTGCGGGAGGAGCTGGGCGCGGAGACGGTCGCCCGCTTCACCTCGGTCCTCACCGAGCGGGAGCTGGACCCGGCCGACTACCTGTTCATCCCGGTCCACCCCTGGCAGTGGTGGAACAAGCTCTCCGTGACCTTCGCCGCCGAGGTAGCCCGGCAGCACCTCGTCCTGCTCGGCGAGGGCGACGACGAGTACCTCGCCCAGCAGTCGATCCGTACGTTCTTCAACCGGTCCCACCCCGAGAAGCACTACGTGAAGACGGCCCTGTCCGTCCTCAACATGGGCTTCATGCGCGGCCTGTCGGCGGCGTACATGGAGGCGACCCCGGCGATCAACGACTGGCTGGCCGGGCTGATCGAGAACGACCCGGTGCTGAAGTCGACGGGACTGTCGATCATCCGCGAACGCGCCGCCGTCGGCTACCGGCACCTGGAGTACGAAGCCGCCACCGACCGGTACTCCCCGTACCGCAAGATGCTGGCCGCGCTGTGGCGCGAGAGCCCGGTGTCCGGGCTCCAGGAGGGCGAGACGCTCGCGACGATGGCCTCCCTGGTCCATGTCGACCACGAGGGCAACGGCTTCGCGGCGGCCCTGATCGAACGCTCGGGCCTGCCCCCGGCGGAGTGGCTGCGCCGCTACCTGAAGGCGTACCTCACCCCGCTCCTGCACAGCTTCTACGCCTACGACCTGGTCTTCATGCCGCACGGCGAGAACGTCATCCTCGTCCTGAAGGACGGGGTCGTCGAGCGGGCGGTCTTCAAGGACATCGCCGAGGAGATCGCGGTCATGGACGCGCATGCGGTCCTCCCGCCCACAGTCGAACGCGTGCGCGTGGACGTCCCCGAGGACAAGAAGCTCCTGTCGATCTTCACGGACGTCTTCGACTGCTTCTTCCGCTTCCTCGCCGCCAACCTGGCCGAGGAGGGTGTGCTGGCGGAGGAGGACTTCTGGCGGACGGTCGCCGAGACGGTCCGCGACTACCAGCAGGCGATGCCCGAACTCGCCGACAGGTTCGCCCAGTACGACATGTTCGCCCCCGAGTTCGCGCTGTCGTGCCTCAACCGGCTCCAGCTGCGCGACAACCGCCAGATGGTCGACCTGGCGGACCCGGCGGGCGCCCTGCAACTCGTCGGCGACCTGAAGAACCCCATAGCGGGCCTCTAGTGCCGCAACAGGCACCAGCCTCCGGCACACACCCCAAGAGCAGACGGGCACCTCGGAGTACGGTCCTCCGAGGTGCCCGTCGCGTTCCGCCGATGAACACGGGTGCGGCTGAGCGGGGCGGGTCGCGCAGCTCCCCGAGCCCTACCGCGCAGGCCAGTCCACCTGCGGCGACCGGTGGTACCCGATTCCGAGCGCCTCCCACCGCGGCCCCTGCGCGGCGAGCCGCACCCGGTAGTCGTCCCAGTCGTGGGTCGACGCCGGCGACCAGCCCAGTTCGGCGACGCCCGGCAGCCGGGGGAAGGCCATGTACTCGATGTGGTCGGAGGTCACGATCGTCTCCGTCCACAGCGGCGCCTCGACCCCCCGGATCGCGGTGTCCGGCACCCCCGCCAGATAGGCGCCCGGATCCCAGTCGTACGACCGCCGCACCTCCACATGCCCCGCCCAGTCGAGCCCCAGCGGCGTGTCCTTGTCGTACTTCATGTCGAGGTAGATCCGGTCGGCGGGCGAGAGGATGATCCCGGTGCCGTTGCGTGCGGCGGCCGCGACCTGCTCCTTCTCCTCGGGTTTCGTGCCGTCCAGGCCCCAGTACTGGGCGAGGGCGCCCCGCGCCGGGGTCGCGCCGGTGAGCTGGTGCCAGCCGACGACCGTCTTGCCGTACCGGGCGACGACCGGCTGCACCCGGTCCATGAACGTCACGTAGTCCGCGTGGCCGGTGGAGTGCGCCTCGTCGCCGCCGATGTGGAGGTACCGGCCGGGGGTGAGCGCGGCCAGCTCCCGCACGACGTCGTCCACGAAGTCGTACGTCACCTCCTTGCCGACGCACAGCGAGCTGAAGCCCACGTCGGTCCCGGTGTAGAGCGGGGGCGCGACGCCGTCGCAGTTCAGCCCGGCGTAGGAGGCGAGGGCGGCGTTGGTGTGGCCGGGCATGTCGATCTCGGGGACCACCTCCAGGTGACGGGAGGCCGCGTACCGGACGATCTCCCGGTAGTCGGCCTTCGTGTAGAACCCGCCGGCGCCGCCGCCGACCTGGGTGGAACCGCCGTACGCGGCGAGACGCGGCCAGGAGTCGATCGCGATGCGCCAGCCCTGGTCGTCGGAGAGGTGCAGATGCAGCTTGTTGAACTTGTAGAGCGCCAGCCGGTCGACGTACCGCTTGACCTGGTCGACGGTGAAGAAGTGCCGGGAGACGTCGAGCATGGCCCCGCGCCAGCCGTAGCGCGGCACGTCCTCGACGGTGCCGCCCGCGACCGTCCAGGGTCCCGGCTGCCGGGAGTCCTTCTCGACGGCCGGGGGCAGCAGCTGGCGCAGGGTCTGCACCCCGTGGAAGAGGCCGGCGGCCGTGCGGGCGGTGATCGTCACGCCGGAGCGGGCGCTGCGGAGCCGGTACCCCTCCCGCCCGAGAGCCGTCTCGTTCGCGGCCAGCCGCAGCCGGACATCGCCTGCCCGGCCCGTCCCCTGGCCCGCCCCGCGGCCCTTCGCGTGGTCCGTCACGGGCAGCCGGTAGCCCGTCGACGGCCGCAGGACGCCCGCCAGGTACTCTCCCACCCCGCGTGCCTCGGCGCCGCCGTCCACGACGACGCGTGTGCCGCTCGTCAGCCGGTACGGCGCTCCCTGGGCCTCGACCCGTGCGGGGGCCGGGATCACGTGCCCGAGCGGGACCGTGGTGACGTCGGCGTTCTCGGACACGGGGGCGGCTCCCACGGCGAGGATCCCGGACACCACGAGCAGCAGCGCACCGAGCAGGCGGGTCGATCTGTGGCGCGGTCTCACAACGTGCTCCCTCCCACAACCGAACGGACGACACCACCATCCCCGCAATGCGCCGCCAGGTCTAGACCACATCGTCACGCGACCGGTGGAAGAATGCCCGGCATGGCGGAAATCCTCCAGCGGGACGGGACGTGGACCTTCGACGGCGGCACCCTGCGGCTCACGCCTGGCCGCGACAAGAGCGTGAGCCTCCTCCGCAAGACACTCGGTGAACTCGCGATCCCGCTGGAGGCGTTGGCGGGGATCTCGTTCGAGCAGGGCAGGAGGTCGGGGCGGCTGCGGCTCAGGCTGCGCGACGGCTCCGACCCCCTGCTCCAGGTGACGGGCGGCCGGCTCACCGACGGCAACGACCCGTACCAGCTGAGCGTCGACGCCGACCGGTACGGAGTCGCCGAGTACTTCGTGGACGAGACACGCAACGCACTGCTGCTGGACCAGGTTCCGTCCGACGCGGTGGGCGCCTATCTGCTGCCTGGCCCGGTCGTCCCGCTCTCCGTGTCCGCCGGGGACGGCACGGCGAGCTTCGACGGCGAGCACGTACGCCTGGAGTGGAACTGGAAGACCGAGGACGCGAAGGCGGCGGCCGGGCCCCGCACGCTCGCGCCGGCCGACATCGCGGCCGTGGAGTGGCAGCCCTCGGTCGGCCTGGAGAACGGCTGCCTGCGCTTCACCGTGCGCAACGCGCCGACCAAGGCGCCACCCAAGTACGACCCCAACTCGGTGGAGCTGTGGGGCTTCAGGAAGGACCCGCTGATGGCCCTGGTCGCGGCGGCGGTTCAGGTCCGGCTGCCGCACCCGGCGAGCGCCACCGGCACCCGGCCGGCCCAGCCGGCACCCGCCGGCGGCGGGGACGACCACGACGCCCTGCTGCGCCGCCTGCGCGAACTGGGCGAGCTGCACACCTCGGGTGTCCTCACCGACGAGGAGTTCACGCTGGCCAAGCAGGCGGTCCTGCGACGCATGTGACGCGCCCGAAGACCGGGGCGACGCGCAGGTGTGCGCCGAGTGCGCCCCGGTGGGCACGCGAAATCCCCCAAGGGCCTGCCCGAAATCGGGCAGAATTCTTGCGAAACGCACTCACGTACCCCAGGATCTACCGGGTGCACGACGAACTGGTTGATCACCTGACGCGGTCCACGCCCCTGAGCCGGGGCGAGGCGCTGCGTGTGATCCAGGACGTGCTCGCCTACTTCGACGAGACGACGGAGGACTACGTCCGTCGCCGCCACCGCGAGCTCCAGGCCCAGGGCCTGGTCAACTCGGCGATCTTCGAACGGATCGAGGCGGACCTGAAATACCGGGCGGTCGCGCCGCCGGAGCTCACGCTCCGGCAGCTGCGCCGCATCGTCTACGGCTGACGGAACGGCCACGGACCCGGGCCACACCGACCGAGAAACGGGATACCTGTATATGTGCGGAATTGTCGGTTACATCGGCAAACGTGATGTCGCGCCGCTGCTCCTGGAGGGCCTGCAGCGCCTGGAGTACCGGGGCTACGACTCGGCGGGCCTGGTGGTCACCTCGCCCAAGACGGCCGGCCTGAAGATGGTCAAGGCCAAGGGGCGGGTCCGGGACCTGGAGGCCAAGGTCCCCGCGCGCTTCAAGGGCACCACCGGCATCGCCCACACCCGCTGGGCCACCCACGGCGCCCCCTCCGACATCAACGCCCACCCGCACATGTCGGCCGACGACAAGGTCGCCGTCGTCCACAACGGCATCATCGACAACGCCTCCGACCTGCGGCGCAAGCTGGAGGCGGACGGCGTCGAGTTCCTCTCCGAGACCGACACCGAGGTCCTCACCCACCTCATCGCCCGCTCCCAGGCGGAGACCCTGGAGGAGAAGGTCCGCCAGGCGCTGCGGATCGTCGAGGGCACCTACGGCATCGCCGTCATGCACGCCGACTTCAACGACCGCATCGTCGTCGCCCGCAACGGCTCCCCGGTCGTCCTCGGCATCGGCGAGAAGGAGATGTTCGTCGCCTCGGACATCGCCGCGCTGGTCGCGCACACCCGCCAGATCGTGACCCTGGACGACGGCGAGATGGCCACCCTCAAGGCCGACGACTTCCGCACGTACACCACGGAGGGCACCCGCACCACCGCGGAGCCCACCACCGTGGAGTGGGAGGCGGCCTCGTACGACATGGGCGGCCACGACACGTACATGCACAAGGAGATCCACGAGCAGGCCGACGCCGTGGACCGCGTGCTGCGCGGCCGCATCGACGACCGTTTCTCCACCGTGCACCTCGGCGGCCTCAACCTGGACGCCCGTGAGGCGCGCCAGATCCGCCGGGTCAAGATCCTCGGCTGTGGCACCTCGTACCACGCGGGCATGATCGGCGCCCAGATGATCGAGGAGCTGGCCCGTATCCCCGCCGACGCCGAGCCGGCCTCCGAGTTCCGCTACCGCAACGCGGTCGTGGACCCCGACACCCTCTACGTCGCCGTCTCCCAGTCCGGTGAGACCTACGACGTGCTGGCGGCCGTCCAGGAGCTGAAGCGCAAGGGCGCCCGTGTCCTCGGCGTGGTCAACGTCGTGGGCTCGGCGATCGCCCGCGAGGCGGACGGCGGCATCTACGTCCACGCGGGCCCCGAGGTCTGCGTCGTCTCCACGAAGTGCTTCACCAACACGACGGTGGCCTTCGCGCTGCTCGCCCTGCACCTGGGCCGCACCCGTGACCTCTCCGTCCGCGACGGCAAGCGGATCATCGAGGGCCTGCGCAAGCTGCCCGGCCAGATCGCGGAGATGCTGGACCAGGAGGAGGAGATCAAGAAGCTGGCCCTGGAGTACGCCGAGGCCCGCTCGATGCTCTTCATCGGCCGTGTCCGCGGCTACCCGGTCGCCCGCGAGGCCTCCCTCAAGCTCAAGGAGGTCTCGTACATCCACGCCGAGGCCTACCCCGCCTCCGAGCTCAAGCACGGCCCGCTGGCCCTGATCGAGCCCGCCCTCCCCACGGTCGCCATCGTCCCCGACGACGACCTGCTGGAGAAGAACCGTGCCGCCCTGGAGGAGATCAAGGCCCGCAGCGGCAAGATCCTCGCCGTGGCCCACCGGGAGCAGGAGAAGGCCGACCAGACGATCGTCGTCCCCAAGAACGAGGACGAACTCGACCCGATCCTGATGGGCATTCCGCTCCAACTCCTCGCCTACCACACGGCCCTGGCCCTCGGCCGGGACATCGACAAGCCGAGGAACCTGGCGAAGTCCGTGACGGTGGAGTAGGACCACCTCCGAGGCCGGGCCGGACTTGCCTGCGGCGCGGGGCCGTACGACTGTGCGGCTCCGCCCCGTCGGCGCGGGCGACCCGGGCAACCCTCCCGGGCCGGACGACCGAACGGGCCCCCACGTGCTGCCGTCGGCCACGGGGGTCCGTTCGTGCGCCGTGCGGTCCTCACCCCATCCCACCCCGGGGCACGGGGAGTTGAGAAAAGGGGCGGAGGGAGCGGGGGGACGGACTACGGAGTGACGGACTACGGGATGACGATGACGGGCCGCTGCGCCCGCTTGGCGAGCCGCCCGGCCACCGAGCCGAAGATCCGCCCGACGATGCCGTGCGTGGACCCGACGACGATCGCGTCGGCCTCGTACTCCCGCCCCACCTCTTCGAGTTCGTGGCAGATGTCACCGCCGCGCTCGACCAGGATCCACGGCACCTCGGCGAGATAGTCGGCGCAGGCGAGCTCCAGCCCGAGCACCTCGGTGCGGTGGTCCGGTACGTCGACGAAGACCGGCGGCTCGCAGCCGGCCCACACGGTCGTGGGCAGCCGGTTGGCCACATGGACGATGATCAGGCCCGAGCCGGAGCGGCGGGCCATGCCGATGGCGTAGGCGAGGGCGCGCTCACTGGACGTCGAACCGTCGAAGCCGACGACGACGCCGTGCTTGAAGGCGGGATCGCAGCTGGAGCGCGCCTCTTCCGCCGCGAGGGGGTCGGCCGCCGTGTGATCGGCGACGGGACGCCGCTTGCGGTCCGCGGGGTCGAAGAATTCGTGACCGGCCATGGGTGTCTCGGCGTTTGGATCCTCGTGGGTGGGACGACGTGGATGGGACGTCAGTGTGCGGCGGAGCTGTGTCCGGGAATCATCTTCCCAACCCCATACCCCCAAGGGTACGGCCGCACGCCTCCTCCGCGCACCGGCTCCGCGGGGTTCCAGGGAGCATGCACGACCCCCGCCCGTAACGCAATGGTTGCTGCCACGTACAGCCGGTTCGCTCCGCCCGGGTCCGCCCGGGTCCGCCCGAGGGAGCCGTGGCAGTGACCGACGGGTCGAACACGCGTTGAACCCCGGTAAGCCAGAGCCGAGGGAGCCAGAAGCGAGCCAGCACGTGTCCGCACACCGCCCCGCCCCGCAGAACCCCCGCCCCGTCCCCGACGCCCCCCGCCCCGTCCCCGCGGACCGCCCTTCCCCGGCGGACCGCCCTCGCCCCGCCGGCCGCCCCCGCGGCCCGGCCCGCCCCTTCGCGTCCGACGGACCGCCCCCGGCCCCCGCCCCCGCCCCCGTCGGCACCGCCACCGACGTGGTCCGCTGGGCGGCCTTCAGCTGCGTGCTCGTACCGGTCGTCCTCGTCTGGTACGGCACCTCGCCGGCCGGCGCGGCGGGCTCGGCGCTGGGCCTCGCCGCGGTGACCGGAGTGTGCCGCGTCCTCCTGCGCCGGTCCGAACGCGGCGCGGCGCACGAGGCACACCTGGCCCAAGCGGCACACCTGGCCCAAGCGGCACACACGACCCACGCAGCACACACGGCCCGCGCGGCGCACGCGTCTCACACAACCCACACCGTCCCCACGGGCCGTTCACCGCACATGGCCCGATCCGGCTGCCCCGTGGCCGAAGAACACACCCCCTGCCAAGACCGGCAGGACGGCACCGGTCCGGGGGCGCACGGGAGCGTACGGAACTCCGGTCCGAGTACGCCGGTCGACTGACCGGTTTCCGCACTCGCCCCCGTATCTTTTCAGCCAACTTCGGCCCATCAGGCATCCCTGGGTCGAACGCCCCTCCACCCCCGGTTCGACCTGCACTGAAAGGGGTCCAGGGGCCGCGCGCACCCTACGTGGACCAGCCACTGGGACGAGGCGCACTTCCCTGCACGGCCCACGAGTGCAACGCTTCGTGATCGAATGCTTTACGCCAAGTTGCCATGTCGACAATGTGCCGGATGGCGAACCGGGTCACGCCGGCACCACGGGACACAGTAGATTCGATCATGACTGTCTTACGGCGGGGGACTCGTGCAGGACCGAGGGGAAACGTGCAGGAGCGACACAACCGAGGAGCCGCGACCACCGAGGGGGGCTTAGCAGGATGAGCCACGACTCCACCGCCGCGCCGGATGTGGCGGCCCGGAAGCTTTCCGGGCGACGCCGCAAGGAGATCGTCGCGGTGCTGCTGTTCAGCGGCGGCCCCATCTTCGAGAGTTCCATACCACTGTCGGTGTTCGGGATCGACCGCCAGGACGCCGGCGTGCCGCGCTACCGCCTGTTGGTGTGCGCGGGCGAGGAAGGCCCACTGCGGACCACAGGGGGCCTGGAACTCACCGCACCGAACGGCCTTGAGGCGATCTCGCGGGCGGGCACGGTGGTCGTGCCCGCATGGCGTTCGATCACCTCACCGCCGCCGGAGGAAGCGCTCGACGCCCTGCGTCGCGCGCACGAAGAGGGCGCCCGCATCGTCGGGCTGTGCACCGGTGCGTTCGTGCTGGCCGCCGCCGGACTGCTGGACGGCAGACCGGCCACCACGCACTGGATGTACGCGCCGACGCTGGCCAAACGCTATCCGTCCGTCCATGTCGATCCACGGGAGCTCTTCGTGGACGACGGGGACGTGCTGACATCGGCCGGCACCGCGGCCGGAATCGATCTCTGTCTGCACATCGTGCGGACGGACCACGGCAACGAGGCGGCCGGCGCGCTCGCCCGCCGGCTGGTGGTCCCGCCGCGCCGCTCGGGCGGCCAGGAGCGCTATCTCGACCGGTCTTTACCGGAGGAGATCGGCGCCGACCCGCTCGCCGAGGTCGTCGCCTGGGCGCTGGAGCACCTCCACGAGCAGTTCGACGTGGAGACGCTCGCGGCGCGCGCGTACATGAGCCGGCGGACGTTCGACCGCCGGTTCCGGTCGCTGACGGGCAGCGCACCGCTCCAGTGGCTGATCACCCAGCGGGTGCTGCAGGCGCAGCGTCTGCTGGAGACGTCGGACTACTCGGTGGACGAGGTCGCGGGCCGTTGCGGCTTCCGTTCTCCGGTGGCGCTGCGCGGGCACTTCCGCCGCCAGCTCGGCTCGTCTCCCGCGGCGTACCGGGCGGCCTACCGTGCCCGCCGCCCCCAGGGCGACAAGCCCGCCGAGCACGACACCCAGACCGGCCACCCCGGTCCGTCCGCGGTGTCGGCGGAGCACACCCACGGGGTGCCGCTCCAGGCCCGTCGTACGGCCGCGGCGAGCGCCCTGGCGCCGTCGGCGTCCCTGTCGGCGGACGGCGCCAAGCCGGAGCTGTACGCCACCGGCCGGCTGCCGGGGCAGCGCAGCGCGCACTAGCCCGCACCGGCGCATGACGGCCCGGTCCCGCACTGGATCACCCCGGTGCAGGACCGGGCCGTACGGTTGTCACGGGCCGTAAGGTGAGACACATGAACGATCGCATGGTGTGGATCGACTGCGAGATGACCGGCCTCTCGCTGTCCGACGACGCGCTCATCGAGGTGGCCGCCCTCGTCACCGACTCCGAGCTGAACGTGCTCGGCGACGGTGTCGACATCGTCATCCGCCCGCCGGACTCGGCGCTGGAGACCATGCCGGAGGTGGTGCGTCAGATGCACACCGCGTCCGGCCTGCTCGACGCACTGCCCGGCGGCACGACCCTGGCGGACGCCGAGGAGCAGGTCCTCGCGTATGTGCGCGAACACGTGAAGGAGCCGGGCAAGGCGCCGCTGTGCGGCAACTCGGTGGGGACGGACCGCGGCTTCCTGCTGCGGGACATGCCGACGCTGGAGGACTACCTCCACTACCGCATCGTGGACGTCTCCTCGGTCAAGGAGCTGGCCCGGCGCTGGTACCCGAGGGCGTACTTCAACAGCCCCGAGAAGAACGGCAACCACCGCGCCCTGGCGGACATCCGCGAATCCATCGCCGAACTCCGCTACTACCGCGAGGCGATCTTCGTCCCGCAGCCCGGCCCCGACTCCGACACCGCCCGCACGATCGCCGCGAAGCACGTTCTGCCCGCGGGATAACCCCGTTCCGGGGGCCCGGCCGGGCCCCGGACGCCCTGCGGGGAAACGTGTGCGCGGGCACCCCTGAAGACCCTGTACACTTTTTCTCGGCCGGTCGGGGAAACCTTCGGATGAACCGCCGGTCATGGTGGGTGTAGCTCAGCTGGTAGAGCACCTGGTTGTGGTCCAGGATGTCGCGGGTTCGAGTCCCGTCACTCACCCTGATACATCGGCCCCGGCCCGCGAGAGCGGACCGGGGCCGATCGTCGTTCGGCGGGCCGCTCGTCGTTCACTCACCCCCGTGACCCACACGCCACGCACCACGTCCCCATACCCCGCACTCCCGCGCGCCGGACCGGCCGGAACTCTCGTTGACCCCCGTTGGATTAAGGTCTTAATCTAACGGGGTGCCACGATACGCAGACCCGGTGGAACGACGTCGGCAGGTCGCTCAGGCGCTGTTGCGCGTGGTCGATTCGGAGGGCCTGGAGGCCGCGAGCATCCCGCGCATCGCGCGTGAACTCGGCGCGACCACGGGCCTGGTGCAGACGTACTTCCGGACGAAGGACGAATTGCTGGTCTTCGCCGCGCAGTATGTCGGCGAGGCGATGAACGCGCGCGTCGCGACCCTGCTGGAGGAGTGCGACCCGCACGCCGTCAAGCAGCGGCTGCTGGTCTCCCTCGGCGTCCTCACGGGCGCCGACGAGGCCACCGGGGCCGAGGCGAGGATCTGGCTGGCCTTCCTCGCGCGGGCCGCCTACCACCCCGCACTGCGGGAGGTGCACTCCGCCGGGGCCCGGGAGATCCGCGACCGGTGCGCCGACGCGCTGGCCGCCGCCCAGCGGCTCGGGCAACTACCCGCGGATCTCGACCCCCGGGCCGAGGCCTTCGCCCTGATCGCCTTCGCCGACGGCCTGACCGTCCAACGAGCCGTCGAGCCCGAACTGCTGCCACCCGACCGCGTACGGCGGCTGCTGAGCCGCTACCTGGACCGGCTGATGGACCATCAGGGACACCGAGGAGAACCCCTTTGAACACCCCGTTAGCGCTGTCGCTGGCCGGCCTGGCACTGCTCGACAGCACCAGCATGGGCACCCTGTTCATCCCCGTGTGGCTGCTGCTTGCCCCGGGACGCTTCACCGTCGGCAAGGTGCTGGTCTACCTGGCGACCATCACCGTCTTCTACTTCGCCGTGGGTCTCGCCGTCGTCCACGGCGCCGACAACCTGTTCTCCTTCGCGAGCCGGGCCCTGGACGCCAGGACCGGCCTGTGGATCCAACTCGGCCTGGGAGTCGGCCTGTTCCTGCTCAGCTTCCGCTTCTCCCCCGAGCGGCGGAAGAAGAAGGGGGGAAACGCCACCGGCGCGTGGCGCGACCGCGTCGGCGCGAACTCCTCGATCGGCTGGATGGTGGGGCTGGCCCTGCTGGCGGGACTGGCCGAGGTGGCGACGATGCTGCCGTACCTCGGCGCCATCAGCATGCTGACGACCTCCGGTCTGGACACCGTCGAGATCACCACACTGCTGGCCGGGTACTGCCTGGTCATGGTGGTCCCCGCCCTGCTGCTCCTGGCCGGACGCGCCCTGCTGCGCCCGGCGGTCGAACCCGCCCTGGAGCGCATGAACGACTGGATCTCCCGGCGCGCGACGGGCGCCACCGGGTGGGTCCTGGTCATCGCCGGCTTCCTCGTCGCCCGGGACGCGGCGGCGCGACTGTGGGTCCCCGAGGCGTTCGGCTGACCCGGATGGCGCGGCGGCCGCAGGCCTGCGGCTCCCCGGCGGAACGCCGGGCGCTCCGCCGGCACCGGCCGTTGGAGCGCGTGGTCCCGGGAGGGCGGTGCGAGGCGTGGTATCGCCTCACCCCCGGCTCCCTCGGCGTGCCCCGGCGGGGCGGGTCCACGGCCCCGCGCGGGCACCGGACCGCGTCAGGACGACGCCCGCGCCACCAGCTCCGTGGGGAGGACCACCTGGCGGCGCTCCAGACCCCGGGAGATCGCCGGACGGCGGTCGGCGATCTCGTCGAGGAGCAGGTCGATCATGGCGCGGCCCATCTCCTCGATCGGCTGGCGCACGCTGGTGAGGGGCGGATCCATGTGGCGGGCGATGGCGGAGTCGTCGTAGCCCACCATGGCGACGTCGTCGGGTATGCGGCGCCCGGCCTCGCGCAGGACCTGGCGGGCGCCGGCCGCCATGACGTCGGACTCGGCGAAGACCGCGTCGAGGTCGGGGCAGCGCTCCAGCAGCTCCCCCATCGCCCGGCGGCCGCCCTCCTCGGTGAAGTCACCGGGGACGATCAGCCGCTCGTCCACCTCGCGCCCCGCGTCCTCCAGGGCCTCGCGGTAGCCCTCGATACGACGCTGGGCGCCGTACACGTCGAGGCGGCCGGTGATCGTGGCGATGCGGGTACGGCCCCGCTCCATCAGATGCTCCACCGCCGAGCGGCCGCCGCCGTAGTTGTCGGAGTCGACCGAGGGCAGCGTCTCGTGCTGCGAGCGCGGGCCGCTGATCACCGCCGGGATCTCCAGCTGCGACAGCAGATCCGGCAACGGGTCGTCGGCGTGCACGGAGACCAGCAGCACCCCGTCCACCCGGTGGGCCGCGAGGTACTGGGCCAGCCTCCGGCGCTCCCGGTCGCTGCCCGCGAAGATCAGCAGGAGCTGCATCTCCGTGTCGGAGAGCTGGGCGCCCACGCCCTTGAGGATGTCGGAGAAGTACGGCTCGGAGAAGAAGCGGGTCTCCGGCTCGGGTACGACCATCGCGATCGCATCGGTGCGGTTCGCGGCGAGGGCGCGGGCCGCCGTGTTCGGGACGTAGCCGAGCTCGGCGACGGCCGCCTCGACCGCCGCCCGGGTCGCCTCGCTGACCCGTGGCGAGCCGTTGATCACCCGCGACACCGTGCCCCGGCCGACACCGGCTCGTACGGCGACCTCTTCCAGGGTCGGCCGCCGGCCGCTTCGGCCCCGTGCTCCGTGGCCTGCCACCATGCTCGCCTCCCGTTCACACCGCGCTGGCGTGGAATCTAACAGTCCCGCTCCTCGTACGACGCCCGGCGACCCGGCATCCTGGACCTCGGGCCCGGTCCGGGACCGGCGCGGGCCCGCCGCCGACCCGCCGGCCCCCCCTTGATCCGCCGACCTCTGAAGACCACCCGGCCCGCCGGGCGGGTGTTTCGGGGCAGGCCCGGCCCACGGTCCCGGGATTAGTTAACAGCCCGATAACCGAAGACATCTCTCCGCGCCCGTTCCCTTGACACCCCCGCACGAACCGACGACTCTTCAACACATCACCTGTGGGAGCGCTCCCACAGTACCTGGCACATACACATCCCGCACGTTCCCCGCCCGAGCCGCAGCAGTGACAAGACGGGCCCAACAACGCAGTTGGCCGGGGGGTCGGCACGTCAGGGCATCAGGAGGACGCAATGCGAGCACGTACCCTCCCCCACTCTCGGCTGCGGTCGGGCGGGGGCACCCGAATCGCCCGCACTACGCGCAAGACGGTGGTCATCGCCGCCGTCGCCGCGCTGGGCGCCGGGCTGCTCGCCGGCTGCGCCGACGACGGCAAGGACGAGGACGACACGTCGTCGGGTAGTGGTGGCGGCGGCAAGACCAAGATCACCCTCGGTCTCTTCGGCACCGCGGGCTTCGAGGAGTCCGGCCTGTACAAGGAGTACGAGAAGCTCCACCCGGACATCGACATCCAGCAGACCGTGGTGGAGCGGAACGAGAACTACTACCCCGCTCTCCTCAACCACCTGACCACCGGCAGCGGTCTGCAGGACATCCAGATGGTCGAGGTCGGCAACATCGCCGAGATCGTCGGCACCCAGTCGGACAAGCTGCTCGACCTGTCGAAGTACGGCAAGAAGGACGACTACCTGCCCTGGAAGTGGCAGCAGGCCACCACCTCCGGCGGCCAGACCGTCGCGCTCGGCACCGACGTCGGCCCGATGGCCATCTGCTACCGCAAGGACCTCTTCGAGAAGGCCGGACTGCCCACCGACCGCGCCGAGGTCGGCAAGCTGTGGGCCGGCAGCTGGGACAAGTTCGTCGAGACCGGCAACAAGTACAAGGCGAAGGCCCCCAAGGGCACCACGTTCGTGGACTCCCCCGGCGGTCTGCTGCAGGCGATCCTCAGCAGTGAGAAGGACCGGTTCTACGACTCCTCCGGTGAGGTCATCTACAAGACGAACCCGGCCGTCAAGGACGCCTTCGACCTCACGGCGAAGGCCGCCGAGGACGGGCTGGTCGGCAACCAGACGCAGTTCCAGCCCGCCTGGGACACCACGATCGCCAACAGCAAGTTCGCCGCGATGTCCTGCCCGCCGTGGATGCTCGGCTACATCAAGGGCAAGTCGAAGCCCGAGGCGGCCGGCCAGTGGGACATCGCCCAGGCGCCGAAGTCCGGAAACTGGGGCGGCTCCTTCCTGTCCGTGCCCAAGAACGGCAAGAACGCCGAGGAGGCCGCCAAGCTGGCCGCCTGGTTGACCGCGCCCGAGCAGCAGGCGAAGCTCTTCGCCGTACAGGGCAGCTTCCCCAGCACTCCGGCCGCCTACGACTCGGCCGCGGTGAAGGACGCGAAGAACGACATGACCGGTGACGCGCCGATCGGCACGATCTTCGCCGAGGCCGCCAAGAACATCCCCGTCCAGACGATCGGTCCGAAGGACCAGATCATCCAGCAGGGCCTGACCGACAACGGCGTGATCCTCGTGACCCAGGGCAAGTCGGCCGCGGAAGCGTGGAAGAACGCCGTCAAGACCATCGACAACGCACTGGACAAGTGACCGGTATGCCCACACGGCACGACGCCGCCGCGCCCCCCGTCAAGGGGGGCGCGGCCCCGGCCCGCCCGCCCGCGGAGTCCGCGACCGAGGAACGCCGCCGGGCCCGGCTGTCCCGCCGCTGGCAGCGGGACGTGCGCTGGAGCCCGTACGCCTTCGTCTCGCCCTTCTTCCTGCTGTTCGTCGCGTTCGGCCTGTTCCCGCTGCTCTACACCGGCTGGGCCTCGCTGCACGCGGTGGAACTGACCGCCCCCACCGACATGAGCTGGGTGGGGATGCGGAACTTCACCCGCATCTTCGACGACGAGTTCTTCTGGAACGCGGCGAAGAACACGCTGATCATCGGGATCATCTCGACCGTCCCGCAGCTGATGATGGCGCTGGGCATCGCGCACATCCTCAACTACAGGCTCCGCGCCTCGACCTTCTACCGGGTCGTGATGCTCGCCCCGTACGCCACGTCGATCGCCGCCGCGACCCTGGTCTTCGTGCTGCTCTTCGGCCGTGACTACGGAATGATCAACTGGTTCCTGGGGCTCTTCGGCATCGACCAGATCGACTGGCAGAACGGCACCTGGTACTCGAAGATCGCCGTGTCGACCATCGTCATCTGGCGCTGGACCGGCTACAACGCGCTGATCTACCTGGCCGCGATGCAGGCGATCCCGCAGGACCTGTACGAGTCGGCGGCCCTCGACGGCGCGAGCCGCTGGAAGCAGTTCCTGCATGTGACGCTGCCGTCGCTGCGCCCGACGATCCTGTTCACCTGCGTCGTCTCGACCATCGGCGCCTCGCAGCTCTTCGCCGAGCCCCTGCTGTTCGACGCCAACAAGGGCGCGTCCGGCGGGTCCCAGCACCAGTTCCAGACGCTCGGCCTGTACCTGTACGAGCAGGGCTGGGTGAACCAGCACCTGGGCCGCGCCTCGGCGATCGCCTGGACGATGTTCCTGATCCTCATCGCGGTCGGAATCATCAACTACGTCATCTCGCGCCGGCTGCGCGCCAGTAGTTAGGAGACCGGCCGTGACGACGACAATCACCAAACCCCCGGCCGACGCGGCGCCCGAGCCGCCGGAGAACGGCAGGCGCAGGCGCGGACCGAAGGCGGCGCGGGCGGGCGGTCAGCACCACGCCGGGCCGGTCGCCTACATCATCCTCATCGCGTTCACCCTGATCTCGCTGTTCCCGCTGTTCTGGACGGCGGTCGCCGCCTCCCGGGACAACGCGCGGCTGGCGGAGACCCCGCCGCCGTTCTGGTTCGGCGCGAACCTCTTCGACAAGATCGAAGTGGCCTGGAAGGACGCCAACCTGGGCGAGGCGTTCCTCAACACCACGATCGTGGCGGGCGTCTCCTCGCTGACCATCGTCTTCCTGTCGACGATCGCCGGGTTCGCCTTCGCCAAGCTGAAGTTCAAGGGCCGCGGCGCGCTGATGCTGATCGTGATCGGCACGATGATGGTGCCGCCGCAGCTCCAGGTGATCCCGCTGTACATGATGGTCGCCAAGCTCGACTGGACGGACCAGCTCCAGGCGGTCATCCTGCCGTCGCTGGTGAGCGCGTTCGGTGTGTTCTTCATGCGGCAGTACCTGCTCCAGGCCCTGCCCGACGAGATCATCGAGGCGGCCCGCGTCGACGGCGCGAGCAGCTGGCGGGTGGTCTGGCACGTCGTCTTCCCCGCCGCGCGGCCCGCGATGGCCGTGCTGGGCATGCTGATGTTCGTCCAGACCTGGAACGACTTCCTCTGGCCGTTCCTCGTGCTGACCCAGCTGGGCAACCCGACCGTGCAGGTCGCGGTCGCCGGTCTGGGCCGCGGCTACACCCCCGACCAGGCCCTGATCATGGCGGGCGCGCTGCTCAGCACGCTGCCGCTGCTCCTGGTCTTCGCGATCTTCGGCAAGCAGATCGTCGGGGGCATCATGCAGGGCGCGGTGAAGGGCTGACCCCCCGCGTCATCCGTTCGTGTCCGTGGGGGCCGGGCCACCGCCGCCCCGGCCCCTTCCTCCCCTCCGATCCACCTTCCCCCCACCCACATCGTCGGTCTGATCGACCACCAATGGGAGCGCTTCCATGCCTGAGCCCACGACGCCAGTGACCTTTCCTCCCGCCTTCCTCTGGGGCGCGGCGACGTCCGCGTACCAGATCGAGGGGGCGGTGCGGGAGGACGGCCGCACGCCCTCCATCTGGGACACCTTCAGCCACACCCCGGGCAAGACGGCCGGTGGCGAGAACGGTGACATCGCTGTCGACCACTACCACCGCTACCGCGACGACGTGGCGCTGATGGCGGACCTGGGCCTCTCGTCGTACCGCTTCTCGATCTCCTGGTCGCGGGTGCAGCCGACGGGCCGGGGCCCGGCGATCCAGCGTGGCCTGGACTTCTACCGCAGGCTGGTGGACGAACTGCTGGCGAAGAACATCAAGCCGGCCGTCACGCTCTACCACTGGGACCTGCCCCAGGAGCTGGAGGACGCGGGCGGCTGGCCGGAGCGCGAGACCGCGTACCGCTTCGCCGAGTACGCGCGGATCGTGGGCGAGGCGCTCGGTGACCGGGTCGAGCAGTGGATCACGCTGAACGAGCCGTGGTGCAGCGCGTTCCTGGGGTACGGCTCCGGGGTGCACGCGCCGGGCCGTACGGACCCGGTGGCGTCGCTGCGCGCGGCCCACCACCTGAACCTGGCGCACGGTCTCGGCACGGTGGCGCTGCGCTCGGTGATGCCGGCGCGCAACTCGGTTGCGGTGAGCCTGAACTCGTCGGTCGTCCGGCCCCTGTCGAACACCCCGGAGGACCTGGCGGCGGTCCGGAAGATCGACGACCTGGCGAACGGGGTCTTCCACGGGCCGATGCTGCACGGGGCGTACCCGGAGTCGCTGTTCGCGGCGACGTCGCAGCTGACGGACTGGGCGTTCGTGCAGGACGGCGACGTGGCGACGGCCCACCAGCCGCTGGACGCGCTGGGGCTGAACTACTACACGCCCACGCTGGTGGGCGCGGCGTCGGCGGACATGGCCGGGCCGCGGGCGGACGGCCACGGCACGAGCGACCACTCGCCCTGGCCGGGCGCGGACGACGTGCTGTTCCACCAGACGCCGGGCGAGCGTACGGAGATGGGCTGGACCATCGACCCGTCCGGCCTGCACGAGCTGATCATGCGGTACACCCGTGAGGCGCCCGGACTGCCGCTGTACGTCACGGAGAACGGCGCGGCCTACGACGACAAGATGGACGCGGACGGCCGCGTCCACGACCCCGAGCGCATCGCCTACCTCCACGGCCACCTGCGCGCCGTGCGCCGCGCCATCGCCGAGGGCGCGGACGTCCGCGGCTACTACCTGTGGTCCCTCCTGGACAACTTCGAGTGGGCCTACGGCTACGGCAAGCGCTTCGGCGCGGTCTACGTCGACTACGCGACGCTCACCCGCACGCCCAAGTCCAGCGCGCTCTGGTACTCCCAGGCGGCGAAGACGGGCGCCCTCCCGCCGCTGGCGGCACCCACGGCGTAACACCGACACCGGGGGCCGCGAAGCCCCCGGCCACGAACGGAGGGCAGGGGAAACCCTCCGGGGGGAACGGGGGCAAGGGGCGCGGTGCCATTAGGGGAGCACCGCGCCCCTCGGGGTTGTCACGTTTCACCAGGGCTTTCAGAGACTGCCCGGCGCCGCGAGCCACTGCGTCGGCTGACCGGTGACCGAGGCGATCGTCTCGAAGTCGTGGTCGTAGTGGAGCATCGTCAGGCCCTGTAGCTCGGCGGTCGCGGCCACGAGCAGATCCCCCGCGCCCGCACTGCGGTGCCGCCCCTTCTCGGTGAGCTCCCGCTGCACGTCCCACGCGCGCGTGACGGCCCGCTCGTCCAGGGGCGTCCAGCCGAACAGCGCGTCGAGATCGTGGACCAGTTCCGCCCGGTCCTCCGCGTTCTTCGCGCTGTAGAGGAACTCGACCTCGGCGAGGGGGCAGCGCGCGATCAGCCCTTCCTCCAGGGGCCTCTCCCAGACGGAACGGGCCGGGCGCCTCAGGATGCGGACCAGGGCGCTGGTGTCGATGAGGTAGGAGGCGGTGCTCACCGACGGTACGTCTCCTTGTCCAACAGCACGTCGAAGTCACCCGCGTCCGCCTTCGCCGCCAGCCGGGCCAGTGCGAGCGCCCGCTTCTTGCGTTCCACACCGTCCCTGAGCGCCGCGTTGACGGTGTCCTTCTTCGTCCTGGTCCCGAACGCTATGGCGGCCTCCGCCAGCAGATCCTCATCGATGTCGATCAGTGTCTTGGCCACGGGGAACCTCCTGGATATCCAAAAGATGAATCAGTATATCCGTAGAGGGAAGAAAACGCCGGGCGCCCGCACGGGCACCGACTCCGAAGTCGTGCTCGTACGGGCGCCCCAAGCAGGTCGCCACCGTCAGCGCGGTTCCCGTACCACCGCCACATCCCCCGCCGCCAGCTTCAGTGAGCCGGTGGGGACGGGGCTGCCCGTCAGGAGGTCGACGGCGTTCGGGGCCACCTCCACCTCGGCCTCCGCCTCCCCGTGGTTGATCAGGAAGACGTAGTCGGCCTCGGGGCCGCGGCGCAGGGCCGCCTCGACCGTGCTCGGGGTCGTGCGGACCGGGCGGACGCCCGCCTCCTCGCGGATGCGGTCCAGCAGGGACGCGAGGGCCGCCGGGTCGGGGCGGGTCGCCACGTACCAGGTCGTGCCCGTGCCGTACGTGTGGCGGGTCACCGCCGGGACCCCGGCCAGCGGGCCGGAGGCGAACGTGGCGACCGGCTCGGCGCCCCGCAGGGCGACCCGCTCGGACCACAGGGCACCCCGGGCGCCCTCGCCCAGGCCGGTCAGCTCGACCGACTCGTCCGGCAGCAGCGGGAAGACCTCGTCCGTGTGGACGCCCAGCGCCTCACGGAACGCCCCCGGGTAGCCGCCGAGGCGGATGTGGCAGTTCTCGTCGACCGCCCCGCTGTGGAACCCGACGGCCAGCGTGCCGCCCCGCTCCGCGAAGCCGGTGAGGTTCGCCGCGCCCTCGTCGTCCACCAGGTACAGGCTCGGCGCGAGCACGAGCTTGTACGCCGACAGGTCCGCGTCGGGGCGGACGAAGTCCACCGCCACGCCGGAGCGCCACAGCGGCTCGTACCAGGCCCGCACCAGGTCCTGGAATCGCAGCTCACCGCTCGGCTGGGAGGGGAGTTCGACGGCCCACCACGCGTCCCAGTCCCAGACGACCGCCACCTCGGCCGTGCCGGTGCTGCCGCGTACCTCCGCCAGCGCCTTCAGGTCCGCGCCCAGTCCGACCACGTCCCGCCAGATCCGGCTGTCGGTGCCCGCGTGCGGGAGCATCGCCGAGTGCCACTGCTCGGCGCCCGCCTTGGCGGCCCGCCACTGGAAGTAGGCGATGCCGTCGGCGCCGCGCGCCACATGGGAGAGCGCGTTGCGGCGCAGCTCGCCCGCCGTCTTGGCGCGGTTGACCGGCTGCCAGTTGACCGCGCCCGTGGAGTGCTCCATCAGCAGCCAGGGGCGGCCGCCCGCGAGCGAGCGGACCAGGTCGCCGCTGAGCGCGATGTCGATCTCCGACTCGGGGTCCGTGGACTGGAGGTAGTGGTCGTTGGAGACGATGTCCAGCTCGGGGGCCCAGCGCCAGTAGTCCAGCTTGTCGAAGTTGTACATCACCATGAAGTTGGTGGTGGCGGGCACCTCGGGGGCCGCGCCCCGCAGTACCTCGCGCTCCGCCTTCAGCAGGGACAGCAGCGCGTCGCTGCAGAAGCGGCGCCAGTCCAGCTGGTGCGTCGGGTTGGGCACGGCACCGGTGGCGCGGGGCGGGATGATCTCGTCCCAGTCGTAGTACCACTGGCTCCAGAACGTCGTGCCCCAGGCGTCGTTCAGCGCCGCCAGGTCGTCGCCGTACTTCTCGCGCAGCCAGACGCGGAACGCGGCCGCGCTCGTGTCGCAGTAGCACTCGCCGTTGTGGCAGCCGTACTCGTTGTGGACGTGCCACATGACCACCGCCGGGTGGTCCGCGTAGCGGCGGGCCAGCTCGCCGGCCATCCGCAGGGCCGCCTCGCGGTACGCGGGGCTCGACGGGCAGAACGTCTGGCGGCTGCCGTACGACAGCGTGCGGCCGTCCTTGTCCACCGGCAGCGCCTCCGGGTGGGCGCGGAAGAACCACGCCGGGGGCGCCGCCGTCGGGGTGGCCAGGTCGGCCGCGATGCCGTTCTCGTGGAGCAGGGCCAGGATGCGGTCCAGGCGGGAGAAGTCGTACTCGCCCTCGCGGGGCTCCAGCAGCGCCCACGAGAAGATGTTGACGCTCACCATGGTGACGCCGGCCTCGCGCATGAGGCGTACGTCCTCGTGCCAGACCTCCTCGGGCCACTGCTCGGGGTTGTAGTCGCCGCCGTACGCGATGCCGGGGACGTTCAGGGTGCTCATGGGTCGGGGAGTTCTCTTTCGAACGGGGCCGGTGTCAGCCCTTGTTGGCGCCGAGCGTCAGACCGCTGACGAACTGACGCTGGAGCGCGAAGTACACGACCAGCGTCGGGATGGCGGTGAGCAGGGCGCCGGCGGCGACCAGGTTCGGGTCGGTGAAGTACTGGCCGGAGAGGTTGTTCAGCGCCGAGGTGATCGGCATGTTCTCACCGGTGGAGATCAGCACCAGGGCCCAGAAGAAGTCGTTGTAGATCCAGATGGACAGCAACGTCGCCAGGGCGGCCATCGCGGGCTTGCACAGCGGCAGCACGATCTGCCAGTACAGGCGCCACACGGAGGCGCCGTCGACGAGCGCGGCCTCGGTCAGCTCGTGCGGCAGGGAGCGCATGTAGTTGCTCAGCACGAAGGCGCAGAAGCCGGACTGGAAGGCCACGTGGATGAGGACCAGACCGAGCGCGGAGTCGTAGAGCTTGCCGCTCATCGTGATGCCGGGGATGTCGATGAGCAGGTACAGGCGGTACAGCGGGGTGATGATGACCTGCTGCGGGAGCAGGTTGCCCGCGGTGAAGACCAGCAGCAGGAAGAGGTTGACGCGGAAGTCGAAGCGGCTGACGTAGAACGCGACCATCGACGACAGGAACAGCGTCAGCAGCACCGCGGGCACGGCGATGATCAGCGTGTTCACGAAGTAGTGCGTCATCTCCGACTGGGTGAACGCGTTCGTGAAGTTCTCGAGGCTGAGCTTGTCGGGCCAGGAGACATAGCCCTTCTCGCTGGTCTCGCCGTACGGGCGCATCGCCGCGTAGAGCGCCCACAGCAGGGGCGCCAGCCACGCCAGTGCCGCGCCGGCGAGGAAGACGTGCAGCAGGACCCGGGCGGGGCGGACGGGAGTGCGCTTCTTCAGAGCGCCGGTCGCGACGGTGGTGCTCATGCGCGCCGCTCCTTCCGGAAGGTCGCGATCAGGTAGGGGATGATCACGGCGAGGGAGATCACCAGCAGGACGACGGCGATGGCCGAGCCGTATCCGATCCGGCTGGACTCGCCGATGATGTTGTTGGTGACCAGGATCGACAGCAGCTCCGTGCCCTCGGCGCCCTTGTTGAAGACGAAGACGAGGTCGAAGGCGCGCAGGGCCTCGATGATGGTGACGACCAGGACGACCGTGTTCGTCGGGCGCAGCGTCGGGAAGATGACGTTCTTGAAGGTCTGCCACTCGTTGGCGCCGTCGAGGGCGGAGGCCTCCCGCAGGGACGGGTCGACGCTCTTCAGGCCTGCCAGGTACAGGATCATCATGTAGCCGGCGTGGCGCCAGGAGGCGGCGATGAGGATGGCCCAGAGGTTGAGGTCCGGGTCGCCGATCCAGTCGATGTAGTGGCCGGGCTTGTTGGCGCCGATGATGCTGTTGATCAGCCCCGTGTCGGGGTTGTAGACCAGCTGCCACACGAAGCCGATGACCGCGAGCGACATCACGACGGGCAGGAAGAACGCGGTCTGGTACACGCGGCTGAAGCGGATCTGCTTGTCCAGCTGCACCGCGAGGAACAGTCCCAGCGGCGTCGGGATCAGGATCAGCGCCACGAACCACACGATGTTGTGCTCGACGGCGGGCCAGAACTGCGGGTTGTTGGTGAACAGTTCCCTGAAGTTGTGCAGCCCGACCCACTTGATGGAGTCGAAGCCGATGCCGTCCCAGGTGGTGAAGGCCAGCGCGATCGAGGCCAGCGCGGTCACCCAGACGAGGGCGACGTGCAGGAACGTGGGCAGGCCCGCCATCAGGCCCAGCGTGACCCGGTCACGGCCGGTGAGCAGGCGCTTGTGCCCCTGGGGCACCTTGGTGGCCGCCTTCGCGGCAGGGGTGGAGCCCGGAGGCGGCGCGGGCGCTTCCGGGCTCTTGGTGGGTGAGGTCGTCATGTCTGTCGGTCATCCAGTCGTGAGGACGGTCTTGAGGACGGACGGTCCTGGGGGGCAGCCGCCCCGACGGCCGCCGGCGACCGCACAGGCGGTCGTGGGGCGGCCGTCGGGACGGTCGGCCGTCAGGACGCGAAGATCGTCTTCTTCTGGCGCTCGATCGACGAGAGCAGGCTGTCGACGCCCTTGGGGTCACGGATGAACTTCTGCAGCGACGGCTGCATGACCGTGGAGGTGAAGTCCGGGCGGCTGTCGCGGTCCATGAACTGCGTCAGGCTCTTCGCGCCGGAGATCATCTCGTACGCCTTCTTCTGCAGCGGCGTGTACGAGGAGGTGTCGGCCTTGGTGGAGGCGGCCACCACGTTCGGGTCGGCCTTGAGGTAGATCTCCTCCGCCTCGGGGGTGCCGAGGAACTCCAGGAGCTTGACCGCGCCGGCCTTGTTCTTCGGGCTCTTGCTCATCATGAAGCCGTCGGTCGGGGCCTCGACGGTGTCCTGGCCGTACGCCGGGTCGATCTCCGGGAAGGCGAAGAAGTCCAGGTCGTCCAGGTCGGCCTTGTTGGTGAACTGCTGGCCCACGAACGAGCCCAGCAGGTACATGCCCGCCTTCTTCGACACCAGCGTCTGCGCCGCGTCCTGCCAGGTGCGGCCGACCGCACCCTCCTGGTGGTACGGCAGCAGCTCGGTCCACAGGTCGAACGTCTTGCGGACCTTGGCGTCCGTCCAGGAGACCTTGCCCGCCATCAGCTCGACGTGGAAGTCGTAGCCGTTGGCACGGAAGTTGATCTGGTCGAAGGTGCCCATCGCCGGCCAGGCGTCCTTGTCACCGAAGGCGATCGGGACGAGGCCGTCCTTCTTCATCTGCTTGCACAGCGCGATGAGCTGGTCCCACGTGGTGGGAACCTCGTAGCCCTTCTCCTGGAAGACGCTCTTGCGGTAGAAGAGCGCCCAGGGGTACGTGTACAGCGGGACGAAGTAGGACTTGCCGTCCTCGCCCTGGCTCAGCTTCTTCATCGCCTCGGGGAAGTTCCCGCCGATCGTCTTCCAGACGTCGTCGATCGGGCTGGCCAGCCCCTTGGAGGCGAAGAACTGCATCCGGTAGCCCGCGAACCAGTGGAACACGTCGTCCGGCGTGCCCTGCAGGTAGGAGTTGATCTGCTCCTGGAACGTGTTGTGGTCCTTGGTGTTCACGTCGACCTTGATGCCGGACTTCTTGGCGAAGTCGGCGTAGATCTCCGCGAACGCCTTCTTCGGCACCGCGTCCGAGGCGTTGGAGCCGAGCGAGACGGTCTTCGAGTCAGTGGCCGAGCCGCCACTGCCGCCGCAGGCGCTGAGCAGCGGGATGCCCGCGCCGAGCGCCGCGGCCCCGCCTATGCCGCGCAGCACGGTGCGGCGGCTCGTACCGGGCACGGAGAGACCGGAAGGTGTGAGATGCATGAACGGCTCCCTGGGGACAAGGTTCGGTCATCAAGAGGCCCTCGCCGGCTACTGATCGAAATCAACCAGAAACCAACTTGACCGAACATGGTGGTCGCCATAACAGCCCTATGCCAGGTCGCGCGTCAAGCCTTCTTGTCCCCCTTTGTTGAAACGTAATCCCTGTTCGTCGAAACGTGACCGTCACACAGGTGAGCTTTCTCACTAGTTGCCATATACACATATTTGGGTGTGCGGGGACCGCACAGGACCCGTCACGGGCACGGTCCGGCACGGCTGTCCCACCCGGGCGATCCGGCACGGACGGCCCCCGCGCGAGCGGCCCGGCACGGACGGCCCCGCACGGACGGTTCGGTCAGCCGGCCGGGTGCAGGATCGCCTCTCCCGTGACACGCACGCCGGTGGTGTCGCCCGGCCGCACCGGCAGCGGGCCCGCGACGCGGATGCCGACCGGGGTCTCGTGGCCGTCGACGGCCACGGTGACCATGGCGTCGTGGCCGTAGAAGCACACGTCGGTGACCGTGCCCCGCACGGCGCCCTCTGCTGCCGGGGCGGTGAGCCGGAGCTGTTCCGGGCGGAGCAGCAGGGTGCCCGCGCCCGGCGGTCGCGCCGGAGCGGCGAGCGGGACGGTACCGAGCGGGGTGCGGGCCCTGCCGTCGCCGCCGACGGTGGCGGGCAGCAGCACCGCGTCGCCGACGAAGGCCGCGACCCAGGGGTCGGCCGGACGGCGGTAGAGGTCCTGCGGGGTGTCGCACTGGGCGACCCGGCCGTCCCGGACGACGGCGACGAGGTCGGCCGTGGAGAGGGCCTCCTGCTGGTCGTGGGTGACGAGGACGGCCGTGGCCCCGGTCGCCCGCAGCGCGGTCCGCACGTCGGCCCGTACGCCCGCTCTGAGGGCGCTGTCGAGGGCGTTGAACGGCTCGTCCAGCAGGACGAGCTGGGGCCGCGGCGCGAGGGCCCGGGCGAGGGCCACGCGCTGCTGCTGACCGCCGGAGAGTTCGTGCGGCATCCGGTCGCCGTATCCGGCGAGGCCGACGAGTTCCAGGAGTTCGCCGGTGCGGCGCCGCCGTTCGCCCCGGGGCAGCCCGGTCAGCCCGAAGGCCACGTTCCGGGCCACGCTCAGGTGGGGGAAGAGGGCGCCCTCCTGGGGCACGATCCCGATGCGGCGCCGCTCCGGCGGCACATGGACACCGGGCCCGGCCAGGGTCCGTCCGCCGAGCCGGACGGTGCCCGTGTCGGCCCGCAGGAACCCGGCGACGATCCGCAGGAGGGTGGTCTTGCCGCCTCCCGAGGGGCCGAGGACGGCCGCCAGCGCGCCCGACGGGACGGTGAGCCGGAGGTCGCGCAGGACGGGCTCGTGGCCGGCCCCGTAGGACTTCGTGAGTCCCTCCACGTGGAGCGCGTTGCCGTCCGGGGGCGCGTTGCCGTCCGGGTCGTCCGTGTGCGACGGGTTCGCGTGCGGCTCGTTTGCGCGGGTGTCCTTCACCGGCCGCTGTGACGGTTCTTGTTCGATCGTGTGCTCTTCGTCGGTGACGGACCCGTGCGTGCCCGGCGCGTTCGTGTGTGACTCGTTCATGATCGGTGCCTCCCCAGCAGGTACGAAGGCACGGCGGCCAACAGGATGAGCGCGGCGGCGTAGGGGGCGGCCGCCGCGAAGGAACCCGCTCCGGTCTCGGTCCAGAGGCGGGTGGCGAGCGTGTCCATGCCGGTGGGACGCAGGAGCAGGGTCGCCGGGAGTTCCTTCATGCAAACGACGAAGGTCAGCGCGGCCCCGGCGGCGACCCCGGGCGCGGCCAGCGGGACGGTGATCTCGCGGAGCACCTGCCAGGGCCGGCGGCCGAGCGAGCGGGCCACGTCCTCCAGGACGGGCGGGGCCTGGAGCACGGCGGCGCGGGTGGCGGCCACCGCGACCGGGAGGAAGAGGACGGCGTACGCGCACACCAGCAGCGGCAGCCGCTGGTAGAGCGGGTAGGCGTAGCGGACGGCGAAGAAGACCAGGGACAGGGCGACCGTGATGCCGGGGAGCGCGTGCCCCGCGTAGGCGGCCTGTTCCAGCAGCTGTGCCCCGCGCCCCCGGTGCCGGGCGGCGATCACGCCGACGGGCAGGGCGAGGAGCGTGGTGAGGGCGGCGCCCGCCGCGGCGACGCCGAGCGTGGCCCAGGCCGTCTCGGTGAGGCCGCCGAGGTCCCAGGTTGCGGAGGAGCCGACCGCGAGCCAGTAGCCCAGGGTGCCGAGCGGGAAGGCGACGGCCACGGCGACGACCGCGCCGCACCACAGCAGGGCGAGCGGCTTCCAGCGGCCGAGCGCCACGGGCGCCGCGGGGCGGGCGGTGCCGCCGCCGGTCCTGGCGTGCCCGGCCCGGCCGCGGGTCCGCGCCTCGGCGGCGACCAGGGCCACAGTCATCAGCACCAGGACGACGCTGAGCGCGGCGGCGGGGGTGCGGTCGAAGGAGGCCCGGTACGAGGTGTGGATGGCCCGGGTGAAGGTGTCGTACCGCATGAGCGAGACGGCGCCGAAGTCCGAGAGCACGTACAGCGCGACGAGCAGGGCCCCGCCCGCCGCCGCGGGACGCAGCTGCGGCAGGGTGACCCGGAGGAACGTGCGGAACGGACCGTGCCCGAGGGAGCGCGCGGCCTCCTCCTGCGCCGGGTCGATGCCCCTGAGCGCCGCCGCGACGGGCAGCAGCACATACGGGAAGCTGACCAGGGTCAGCGAAAGCGCGGCCCCGCCGAAACCGGCGAGGTCCGGTTCCGCCGACAGCCAGGTGAAGGCCGCGACATAGCTGGGCACGGCCAGCGGCAGCGTCGCGGCGACCGACCAGAAGCGGGCGCCAGGCAGCGCCGTACGCACCGTCAGCCAGGCCAGCGAGACACCGAGGACCACGCATGCCGCGACGACCACGGCGGTCAGGCCCAGGCTGCGCCCGAGGAGGTCCAGCGTCCGCTGGTCGGCGACGACCTCCCAGGCGAAGGCGGGGCCGCGTTCGAGCGCGCGGACGGCGAGGTAGCCGAGCGGGAGCAGGGCGAAGAGGGCGGCAACGCAGGCGGGGACCAGGAGGACCAGCGGCGGCCTGCGTTCCGCCCCGCGTCCGGCGAAGCCGGCCGCCTCCGCCGGACGGGGGGCGGCCTGCGTGCGCGAGGCGGTCTGCGAGGGGTTCACGGACGGTCAGACCAGCCCGACGTCCTGGAGCATCGCCAGGGTCTCCTGGAGGGACTCCAGCTTGCCGAGGTCGATGTCGGGCGACTGGAGCGACTCGAACGGCGGCAGCCCCTCGACGGAGCTGGTGACGCCCGCGGCCAGCGGGTACTCCTTCGTCGTGTCCGCGAAGTAGGTCTGCGCCTCCTTGGACAGCAGGTAGTCCACGGCCTTCCGCGCGGTCGCGGTCTGCTCGGAGTCGGCGGCGAGGACACCGGCGCCGGCCACGTTGATGAGCGAGCCGGGGTCCTTGCCGGGCAGGAAGTGCAGCTTGGCGTCGACGCCGTCCTCGCCCTTCTCGGCGACCCGCTCGTACCAGTAGTAGTGGTTGACGAGGCCCAGGGAGACCTCGCCGGCCTCCACTGCGTCGAGGGTGGCGAGGTTGTTGGTGTAGGTCTTGGCCCCGTTGGCCTTGAGGTCCTCCAGCCACTTCCGGGCCGCGTCGTCGCCCTCCAGGACGCGCATCCCGGTGACGAACGCCTGGAAGGAGGCGTTGGTGGGCGCGAAGCCGACCCTGCCCTTCCACTCGGGCTTCACCACGTCGTGGACACTGTCCGGGACCTCGTCCGCGCTCACCCGGTCCGGGTTGTACGCGATGACACGGACGCGCCCCGACAGGCCGACCCAGTCACCCTCGCCGCTCCGGTAGGCCTTGTCGACCTTGTCGAGGGTGGCCTGCGGCAGCTTCGCCAGCATGCCCTCACGGGAGAGCGCGCCGAGCGCGCCGGCGTCCTGGGAGAAGAACAGCCCGGCCTTGGTGCGGTCGCCCTCCTCCAGGATCTGCGCCGCCAGCTCGGCGCTGTCGCCGTAGCGCACCTCGACATCGGCGCCCACGGCCTTCTCCAGCTTGTCCAGGATCGGCTTGACCAGCTTCTCGTTGCGACCGGAGTAGATGACGAGGGTGTCGCCCCCGTCACCCGACCCGCCCCCGTCCTTGCCGTCGGAGCCGCAGGCGGCGAGGGCGGGAAGCAGCAGACCGGCCGCGACGAGCACGAAGATCCGGCTACCCAGAGGGCGTCGCATATGTATGCCTTTCCTGCGCGACTCGCCGATGTACCGCCCACCGCGGCCTCGGTCGGCGAGGGCGAACTGACGCTTTTTGGCCAACTGTGAACATGCTATGAATAAGGTAAAGCTTGCCTAAGCGTCAAGGGGCGTGTGCTTCCCGCGGACGCTGATCCGGAAAGGCCGCGCCCCGTGATCCACTCCTCCGGCCCCGTCCGGGCCCCGTCCGTCGCCCTGCCCTCCCGTACCGCCCCGGCCGCCCCGGTCCTGCTCCCGGGGCCGCAGCTGCGGCCGCGCGGGGTGCCCTTCGCCCGCGGCCTAGCCGCCCACGGCGACCGTGTCGCCCTGCACACCCCGACCGGTGCGGTCACCTACCGCGCCCTCGCCGAGCGCGTCGCCGCCACCGCCGAGCGACTCGGGCGCGTGCGGCGACTGGTGCTGGTGGCCGGGGCCAACCGCACCGAGGCGCTGGTCACCCATCTGGCCGCTCTCTCCGCCGGCCACCCCGTGCTGCTGGTGCCCGGCGACAGCGAGGACGGCATCGCGTCCCTCATCGCCGCGTACGCGCCCGACGTGGTGGCCCGCACCGGCGCCGACGGCGCCTGGACGCTCGACGAGCGCCACTGCGGCACCGCCCACACCCTCCACCCGGACCTCGCCCTCCTGCTGAGCACCTCGGGCTCGACGGGCTCACCCAAGCTCGTCCGGCTCTCGCACGAGAACGTGCAGGCCAACGCGGAGTCCATCGCCACGTACCTCGGCATCACCGACACCGACCGGGCGGCCACCACCCTCCCGATGCACTACTGCTACGGCCTGTCCGTCATCCACAGCCATCTGCTGCGCGGCGCCGGGCTGCTCCTCACGGAGCGGTCGGTCACCGAGGACGCCTTCTGGACCGAGTTCCGCGCCGCCCGCGCCACCTCGCTCGCCGGTGTGCCGTACACCTTCGACCTGCTCGACCGGATCGGCTTCGACCGGATGGAGCTGCCCCGACTGCGCCGGATCACCCAGGCCGGTGGCCGGCTCGCACCCGAGCGCGTCGCGCGCTACGCCGAGCTGGGGCGCCGTCGCGGCTGGGACCTGTTCGTCATGTACGGGCAGACCGAGGCCACGGCCAGGATGGCCTACCTGCCGCCCCACCTCGCGGCCACCCGGCCGGAGGCCGTCGGCATCCCCATCCCGGGCGGCTCCTTCCGCCTGCGCCCGCTCGACGACGACCACGCCCCCGGACCCGGCCACGCCCGGGACAGGAGCCCGGCCACGGACGAGGAGAGCCACGGACCCGAGGTGGGCGAGCTGGTGTACTCGGGCCCCAACGTGATGCTCGGCTACGCCGAGAGCCCCGCCGACCTCTCCCTCGGCCGCACCCTCACCGAACTCCACACCGGCGACCTCGCCCGGCGGGCCCCCGACGGCCTGTACGAGATCGTCGGCCGCCGCAGCCGCTTCGCGAAGATCCTCGGCCTGCGCATCGACCCGCAGCGCGTCGAGGCAGTGCTGGAGCGACACGGCGTGAAGGCGTACTGCGCGGGCGACGGCGACGAGTTGGCGATCACCGCGGCCGGAACCGCCGCCGACGAACCCCGCCTGCGGCGCCTGGCAGCGGCCTCCTGCGGCCTCCCGCCCCGAGCGGTGCGCCTGCGCGCGCTCCCCGAGGCGGACCTCCCCCGCCTGCCCACCGGCAAGCCCGACTACGCGGCCGTCCGCAGCCTGACCCGCCCGACCGCACCACCCTCCGCCACGGCACCTTCGCCGGACCCGACGGCGCCGCCCGCCACGCGGACCCCGCCGACGGCCTCGCCGACACCGACGGCCACGGCCACGGCCACGGCCACGGCAGTGACCGCACACCCCCCGCTCGGCGGGCGCACCGCGAGCACCGGGGACACCCCGGCCGACGAGCACCCCTCAGCCGGCCGGCCCGCGGCACGCGACCGGCACTGCACGGCCGAACTGCGCGCCCTCTACGGGGAGATCCTCGACCGCACCGACGTCACCGACGACAGCACCTTCGTCGGCCTGGGCGGCGACTCCCTCTGCTACGTCGAGATGTCGCTGCGCCTGGAAGAGGCTCTCGGCGCCCTCCCGTCCGACTGGCACACCCTCCCGATCCGCGACCTGGCCCCAGGGGCGGCCTCGGCCCCGACCCGGACCGAGATGCGGCCCGCCGCCAACCGCGGCGGCATACGCCGCACCCTGGAGACCGGCATCGCCCTGCGCGCCGTCGGCATCGTCCTGATCGTCGGCTCGCACATCCAGCTCTTCACCCTCCAGGGCGCCGCCCACATCCTCATCGGTGTCGCGGGCCACAACTTCGCCCGCTTCCACCTCACCGAAGCCGAACACCGGGTGCGAGTGCGGCACCTGTGGCGCAGCATCGCCCGGATCGCCCTGCCGAGCGCGGCGTGGATCACCGCGGCGGTCCTCGCGACCGGCCTCTACGACCCCGCGAACGCCCTCCTCCTCAACAGCCTCGTCGACCAGGGACCCGAACGCCACGAGTGGCACTACTGGTTCATCGAGGCACTGCTCTACTTCCTGGTCGCCCTCGCCCTGTTGCTGGCCTTCCCCCTGCTCGACCGTCTGGAGCGCCGGTACTCCTTCGGCGTCCCGCTCGCCCTGCTGGCCATCGGTCTCCTCGGACGCTACGACGTGGCGGACCTGGCACCCGCCCGCTTCCACCTCGGTCCCACGGTGGTCTTCTGGCTCTTCGCCCTGGGCTGGGCCGCGGCCCGCGCCACCACGGCCCGGCGGCGGGTGCTGCTGACCGCGGTCCTGCTGCTCGCCACGCCCGGCCTCTTCCAGCCGGACCAACAGCTGCGCACCGCCACGGTGATCACCGGCCTGACCCTGCTGATCTGGGTCCCGACCCTGCCCAGCCTCGCCCCCGTGAACCGCCTCGCCGGACTCCTCGCGAGCAGTTCCCTCTACATCTATCTGACCCACTTCCAGGTCTACCCGCGCCTCCAGCACGACTTCCCCGCCCTCGCTCTCCTCGCCTCCCTCGCCGTGGGCATCGCCTACGCGGCGGTGGCGACCCGGGCGACCCGCGCCATGCGCCGGCGTGAGCCCGCGGGCAGCCGCGCGCCCCGGAGCACGGCTACTTGAACACCGAGACCAACCCGGTCTGTCTGCGTCGCCGCACCGCCCCCCGGTGCCCCTTCCGGGCCGCCCCCTTGCGATCCTGGCCACCCAGCTGGATCCAGATCCGCACCTCGGTCCCGCCCAGCACCGACGAGCCGATGCGTACGTCGCCGCCCGTCGCCTCCGCGAGGCGGCGCACGATGTCGAGGCCGAGCCCGGTCGAGCCGTCGTGCCCGGAGCCGCGTCCGCGGGCCATGGCCGCCTCGGGGTCGGCTATGCCGGGGCCCGCGTCGGAGACGAGCACGATCACGGCGTCCTCGGCGTTGTGCACGTCGACGGCGAAGGCGGTGCCCTCCGGCGTGTGCCGGAAGACATTGCCGAGGAGGGCGTCGAGGGCGGCGGCGAGGTCGGCCCGGGCGACGGGTATGCGGACCGGCCGCTCGACCCCGGCCACCCGCCACTTGCGGCCCTCGTCCTCCGCGAGCGCCGACCAGAACGCCATCCGCTCCCGGACCACCTCCGCCGCGTCGCACCCGGCGCCCGGCCCGGCCGCCGCGGTCTGCGGCTTGGCCTCCCGCGCCGTACGGATGATGGTGTCGACCTCGCGCTCCAGCTGCTCCACCGCCGCCCGGGTCTGCTCGGCGGCCGGCCCGTCGCCCAGCGAGGCCGCGTTGAGCCGCAGCACGGTCAGCGGCGTCCGCAGCCGGTGCGACAGGTCGGCCGCCAGCTCCCGCTCGTTCGCCAGGAGTTGGACGACCTGGTCGGCCATCGCGTTGAACGCCACCGCCGCCAGCCGCAGCTCCTTCGGCCCCTCCTCGGGCACCCGCGCGCCCAACTGCCCCTCCCCCAGCTCGTGGGCGCTCTCCACCAGCCGCCGCGCGGGCCGGACCATCCGCACCCCGAGCCGGTCGGCCACCGCGACCGAGCCGACGATCAGGGCGAGGCCCACCCCGGCGAGCACCGCCCAGGCGGTGGCCACGCCGTTGCTCACCGCGGCCTCGGGGACGAAGACCTCGACGACCGCTATCTCACCCGAACCGAGCGCGGTGGGCTGGAGCAGCGTGGAGCCGCCCGCCACCTCGGTGGTGGACGCCCGGCCCAGCTCGCGCACGGTGGCGATGTCCTTGTCGGAGGCCCGCTGCCTGCCGAGGTCGAGCGCGGCGGTCCGGTCGCCGCCCGCCGGGATGTGGACCGCGAGCCCGTCGTCCGCGCCCGCCGATGCGACGACCCGCTCCAACTGCTCGCGGTCGTCGGTGATGGACAGGGCCGGGGCGATGGCCGCCGCCTCCCGCTCGGCGCCCGAGAAGGCACGGTCGCGGGCCATCTCCTTGATGACCAGTCCGAGCGGCACCGCGAAGGCGACCACGACCATCGTGGTCACCGCCACGCACACCTTGACCAGCGCCCACCTCATGGCAGCACCGCCGGCCCCGGCGGCTCCAGCTTCACCCCGACGCCCCGCAAGGTGTGCAGATAACGCGGCTGCGCCGCGGTCTCCCCCAGCTTCCGCCGCAGCCAGGACAGATGGACGTCTATCGTCTGGTCGTCCCCGTACGACTGCTGCCACACCTCGGCGAGCAGTTCCTTGCGGGGGACGACCACGCCGGGCCGGCCGGCGAGGAACGCGAGGAGGTCGAACTCGCGTCGCGTCAGGTCGAGTCGTACGCCGTCCAGCTCGGCCTGGCGGCGCAGCGGGTCGATGGCGAGACCGCCGACGCGGATGGACGTGGACGGAGGCGGCTCCCCCACCGGGCCGCGCGCGCGGCGCAGCACCGCGGCCATCCGGGCGGACAGGTGATCGACCGAGAACGGCTTGGTCAGATAGTCGTCCGCGCCCGCGTTGAGCAGGCGGACGATCTCCGTCTCGTCGTCCCGCGCGGTGGCGACGATCACCGGCACATCGGTGATCCCGCGCAGCATCTTCAGCGCCTCGGAGCCGTCCAGATCGGGCAGCCCCAGGTCGAGGACGACCACGTCGAAACGGTGATGGGCGACCTCGCGCAGCGCCTCCAGGGCCGTACCGACGCTGCGCACGGTGTGTGCGGCGTCGGTCAGATGCCTGATCAGCGCCGAGCGTACGAACTGGTCGTCCTCGACCACGAGCACACTTGCCATGCGCCGCACCGTACGCCATCGGAGCGAGGCCGGTCGGGGCCTGTGGACAACTTGTCCACACCCTCCGCACACGCGGCCGCCACAGGCCCTCCACGCACCGGGCGGGCCCCGGCACCCACGACACGGGCGGGACTCGTGGTGCAGGATGGCCGCGATGCGCAGAGGACTCCTACACGTACTGGCCTGGCTGCTCGCCACGGGCGCGGCGGTCACGCTGTCGTGGTGGGGTGTCCACACGGTGATGGCCGGCACCGCCTACGACCCGCCCCGCGCCCTGCCCATCACCGCCGCCGGCGCGAAGGACCGGGAAGAGCCCGCGGAGGTCTCCGACACGGCCCGCCCGGACGCCCCCTCCCCCGGTGCCGGCCGGCCCGAGCGGGAGGGGAGCCCGGGCAGCGGCACCGGCAACGCCTCTCCGGCCCCGTCGAAGTCCCCGCGTACCGGCCCGAGTCCGGGCACCGGCCCGTCCGGCGACTCCGGCCGGGTCAAGGCGTACGACACCGAGGGCGGCCGGGTGGTCCTCTCGCTGACGAAGACGTACGCGACCCTCGTCTCGGCGACGCCCGGCTCGGGCTGGTCGATGCAGGTGTGGAAGACGGAGGCCTGGATCAGGGTCGACTTCGCCGCCGGTTCCGACCGGGTGTCGGTGTTCTGCACCTGGCACGACAGCGCGCCCCGCGTGGACGTCCAGAACTTCTGACCGCCGTCTGCCGCGCCCTGGCCTCGGGTCAGCGGAAGACCGAGGGCGGCGGGGCGGGCGAGGCGACGGCCGCCGCGTCGGTCACGGGCACCGCCCCGCCGGTGAAGTCGGTGAGCGCCCTGCCGTGCTCGACGCGCCCGGGGTGCGGGTCGGAGGCGGCACGGCGGGTGAGTTCGGCGAGGGGCAGCGGCCGTCCGGAGGCCACCAGGACCGCGTTGCCGAATCGTCTGCCCCGCAGCACGGCCGGGTCGGCGAGCAGCGCGAGTTCGGGGAAGACGGCGGCGACGGTGGCGATCTGGCCGCGCAGGTGGGTGAGCGGAGGGCCGTCGGCGACGTTGGCGGCGTAACACCCGTCGGGCCTCACCACCCGCCGTACGTCCGCGAGGAACTCCGTCGACGTCAGATGCGCCGGGGTGCGCGCCCCGCTGAACACATCCGCGATCACCACATCCGCCCAGCCGTCCGGCATCCTGGCCAGGCCCTCACGCGCGTCCGCCGACCGCACCCGTATCCGGGCGTTGGGGTCCAGCGGCAGCTCTCGCCGTACGAGTCGGACGAGCGCCGCGTCGCGCTCGACGACCTGCTGGGTGGACCGGGGCCGGGTGGCGGCGACGTACCGCGCGAGCGTGAAGGCGCCCCCGCCGAGATGCACGGCGTGCACGGGCCGCCCGGCCGGGGCGACGAGATCGATCACATGCCCGAGTCGCCGCTGGTACTCGAACGACAGGTACGCGGGATCGTCGAGGTCGACGTGCGACTGCGGAGCCCCGTCCACGAGCAGCGTCCAGGCCCGCGTCCGGTCGGGATCCGGCACCAGCTCGGCGAGCCCCCCGTCGACCGCTTCCACGACGACGTCGGCTCCCCGTCCCCGCCCCTTCCTGGACCTGCCCATCCGGCCATTATCCGGCCCGGGGGGAGAGCGCGCGCACCGGCGGGGCTCACCGGCAGTTGTCCGCGGCCTCGATCAACCGCGCCGCCTCGCCCAGTGCCGCCCGCAGCACCGCCGGATCCGTCGCCAGGTCGGCTTCCTCCGGCGGCAGCAGCCAGTCCGCGCCGTCGGCGGAGTCCAGCGCCGCGCCCTGCCCCTCGCTCTGGGTACAGGTACTGCCCGGCACGTCCCACGCGTCGGCCGTACCGGGCGGGACGACGAACCCGAGGGTGTCGCAGGCGTCGTCGTGCAGGACGGGCCCCACGGTCATGACGGGCCCGACCACGTCGAGGGCACCGCGCCGGAGGATGTCGACGGCCTCCAGGCCCTGTCGCGCGGGGACGGTCACGAGGTCGCACTCGGAGGCCGACTGCGCGGACGAAACGGCGTTCTCGGGGGTCGGCCAGCGCTCCGCGGCGGGTACGTCGGACATCTGCGTACGGGGTTCGACGTTCTTCATCCGGGCCTCCACCACGTATCAACCCCCTTTTCCGGCAGGCGGCATCGGGAGTTCGGGCGCTCCCGGTCCACGTTGCCCAACGCGCGGGCCCGTCAAGGGCTACGGCGAAACCGCGCCGCAAAGGATGGCAGTTCATGGCAGATCAAGCATGAGATATCCGGTTTGTAGCCAAACCTGGCGTCGCTGCGCCGGCGGGCCGGGTACGTTCTTGCACCGCCGGACACAGAGGAACCAACCATCCGGGACGCGGACAACTCGACGCGGACAACTCCTCTGATTCCGGCACGGTTCGACGGTTCGCGAGAGAGGGCCCGACCATGGCGTCGTCATCGGTGACCTCATCCCAGTCCCCCCGGCCACAGCGGCCGAACCTCGCCTTTCGGCAGCTGCGCGGGCAGCGTTCGCCGGGCGAGTTCGCCGCGGCGGTACGGCGGGCAGCGCAGGAGATCGGTGAGCGCGTGAGCTGTGACGCGCGCTACGTCGGGCGGGTCGAGTCAGGAGAGATCCGCTGCCCCAACTACGCGTACGAACGGGTGTTCCTGCATATGTTCCCGGGCCGGACCCTGACCGACCTGGGGTTCGCGCCCCGCGCGGAGGTACGCGGCCGGGGGGCGCGCTCCACCGAGGAGGCGCCCTCCCCTCGCGCCGAGAGCCGCTCGCGCTCCTCGCTTGACACGAGGCGTGAGACGGAAGAGACGTACGAGCCGTATGACACGCAAGAGACGTACGACATGCAGGACCCGCGGGGCGACACGGACTGTGCGCGCGGCCCGCGGGACACGCACCACACGTACCAGGACCACGAGGAGAGCGACGTGCAGCGTCGCGCATTCATGACCGGGGGTACCGCCGCGATGGCGGCCGCCTCCTTCGGCCCCTTCGCCCTCGCCGGCACGGCCTCGGCGACGGGCCGTCCCGTGCACCGCGCGGGTGCGTCGGAGGCGGGCGCCCTCGAAGCGGCCGTACGCAAGATCCGGCTGCTCGACGACCGGCACGGGGCCGACGGGCTGTACCGCAGGGCCTCGGCGCCGCTGCGGGCCGCGTACGCGCTGCTCGACGCGTGCACCACACGGCAGGCCAGCGCCGACCGGCTGTACGCGGGGGCCGGTGAACTCGCCATCTCCGTGGGCTGGCTGGCCCATGACTCGGGGCGCTTCGACGACGCCCGCTCCCACTACGCGGAGGCGCTCGCCACGGCCCGGATGTCGGGCGACCCGGCACTGGAGGCGCACGCGTTCTGCAACACGGCGTTCCTCGCGCGGGACGCCGGCCGGCCGCGGGAGGCGGTACGGGCGGCGCAGGCCGCGCAGCGGGTGGCGCGACCGCTCGGTTCACCGCGGCTGATGTCCCTGCTGGCACTGCGGGAGGCGGGCGGCTGGGCGGGGCTCGCGGACCGCACCGGGTGCGAGCAGGCGCTGGCCCGGGCGCACGCCCTGTACGGGCGGGGGGTGTCCGACGCGGACCCGGAGTGGATGACCTTCTACGGGGAGGCCGAGCTGGAGGCGCTGGAGGCGCAGTGCTGGTCCACGCTCGGCGACTGGCCCCGGGCGGCCCGGCACGCGCGGCGTGCGGCGCAGCTCCAGAACCCGCACTTCACCCGCAACATCGCGCTCTACACCGCCGAGCTGGCCGACGACCTCGCGCGCGGGGGGCGGCCCGACGAGGCCGCGGCGGCCGGGATGCGGGTCCTCGACCTGCTCGACGAGGTCCAGTCCTCCCGGGTCCAGCAGATGCTCGCGGGGACGGCCCGGGTGCTGCTGCCGCACCGCCGCGCCGCGGGCGTGTCGGCGTTCCTGGAGCGGCACGCGGGGGTCGCCCGTACCTCCGCCCAGTGACCGCGGACCGCTGATCAGCCGGCCAGGTGCCCCGTGTCGTTCCACGACTCGATCGCCGGGTCCCCGTAGGCCCAGCCGAGGACCGACAGGGAGGTCGGGTTGAGGCGGACGCGGGCGGCGAAGCCGATGCCCTGGCCGAGCCAGCGGGCGGCTATGGAGCGCAGGATGTGGCCGTGGGCGAAGACCAGCACATCGCGCTCCTCGCTCCGCGCCCAGGTCACCACCTCGTCCGCGCGCGCGGTGAGCTCCTGGAGGGTCTCCCCCTCGGGGACGCCGTCGCGCCACATGAGCCAGCCGGGCCGCACGGAGTGGATGTCGGCGGGGGTGAGCCCTTCGTACGCCCCGTAGTCGACCTCCATGAGCGTGTCCCACTCGGTCGCGCGCTCGCCGAACCCGGCCAGTTCGCAGGTCTCCCGCGCGCGTGAGAGGGGGCTGGTGCGGACCTCGACACCGGGGAGCCCGTCCAGGGGCGGCCGGTGGAGGCGTTCACCGAGCAGCTTGGCGCCGCGTCGGCCCTCTTCGAGGAGGGGGACGTCCGTCCTGCCGGTGTGCTTCCCGAGCCGGGACCATTCCGTCTGTCCGTGCCGGGCCAGCAGGATGCGCGGTGCCATGAGAGACCTTTCCGGGTGTCCTCCGGGAGAAGGAAGAATGAAGAGGCGGATGCGTCCATCATCGCGCACACTGCCGGGGGGCAACCCGAGGGGCGATCTCAGCGTCTTGGACAACGTCCTGCGCACGGGACGACGTCCCGCGCACGACTCACAGATGAACATGGTGGACGCAGATGGGGGAGGGCGGTCGGATGCCGCAGACCGAGGCGGCCGAGGCACCGGTCACCGAGAGGGCCGACGCACCGGTTACCGAGGCAGTGCCCGGCACGCGCACGCGGCTCCGCTGGTGGACCGAGCTGCCGCTGATCCTGCTGGTGTACGGGGCGTACTCGGGGGGCCGGCTGCTCGCCCGCGGTGACACGTCGAGCGCCGTGGAGCACGGCCTGGCGATCCTGCGCTTCGAGAAGGCACTGAGCCTCAACGCCGAGCATCCGCTGAACCGCCTGTTCACGCGGGAACCCTGGATAGGCATACCCGCCGACTTCTGGTACGCGTCCCTGCACTACCTGGTCACGCCCCTGCTCCTGGTGTGGCTCTTCCGGTCCCACGCCGTGCGCTACCGCGCGGCCCGCACCTGGCTGATGACCTCCACGTTCATCGGGCTGATCGGCTTCACCCTGCTTCCGACCTGCCCGCCCCGGCTGCTCGACCCGGCGCACGGCTTCGTCGACACCATGGCCCACTACAGCTCGTGGGGCTGGTGGGGCGGCGAGGCCAGCGCCCCCCGGGGCCTGGGCGGCATGACCAACCAGTACGCGGCGATGCCGAGCCTGCACGTCGGCTGGGCGCTGTGGTGCGGGGTGATCCTCTGGCGCTTCGGCGGCGGCTCGCGCCTGGTCAGGGCCGCGGCCGTCGCGTACCCCCTGATCACCACGATCGTGGTGATGGGCACCGCGAACCACTACTTCCTCGACGCGGCGGCGGGTGCCGCCGTGATGGGCGTGGGTCTGCTGCTGACGCCGCTGGTGCTGCGGACCGCCGACCGGTGCCGGGCCGCGCTCGGGATGACGGCGATGCCCGGCGGCCGGGCCGACGCGGGCACCCCGGGCCGGGGCGGGTGGCCGCTCCGGCAGGCGCGGGCGGACGAGGCCGTCACCTCCGTCACGGTGGCCTCTCACGGCGCCGCGTCCCCGATTGTCAGTCCCGGATGCCAGACTTCGCCGGGTGAGCGAATTCCACGGCAGCGGATCACCGACCCCGAGCCGGGTGCCGCCCCCTCGCAAGCAGGGGACGGCGCTCCGGCGGCAGCTCGCTGAGCTGCGCGGACCCGAGGTCCCACCGAAGGCGCTGGACGCGCGCGCCCTCGCCGCGCTCGCGGCCAACCCGGGCTGCGAGCGCCGTGCGCTGCTGGACGGCGCCGGGGTGAACAAGGCGGTGCTGGCGGACGCGCTCGGTTCGCCCTCCGCCTTCGGCCAGTCCCAGTTCGCCTTCATGCGGGGCAACGCCTTCGAGGCCCGGGTGAAGGCGGACGGCGGCGCGGAACTGCTGAGACTCGTCCACGGGAAGCTGGACCCGGGCGCCGAGCCACCGGCCACGGCTTCCGTCCCCGACCTCGCCGCCGTCGGCCCCGAGGGCCGCGCCGCCCGTACGGCCCTGGCCCTGAAGGAGGCCACCGGCGCGGGCGGTTGGGCGCTGCTCGACCACCCCATGCTCGCCCTGGACGTCGCGGGCTCCCCCACCTTCCTGGAACCGGACGCGGTGGTGGTGCACCCGGACGGCGGCTGGACGGTCGTCGAGATCAAGTCCTTCCCCATGCTGGACGGTTCGGCGGACCCGGCGAAGGTGGGCGCGGCCGCCCGCCAGTCCGCCGTCTACGTCCTGGCGCTGGAGGAGGTGGCCGCCCGGCTCGACCCCGCGCCCCACGTCCACCACCGGGTGCTGCTGGTGTGCCCCAAGGACTTCACCAACCTCCCGACGGCCGCCGCCGTGGACGTCCGCAAGCAACGCGCGGTCACCCGGCGCCAGTTGGACCGGCTCACCCGGATCGAGGAGATCGCGGGGTCCCTCCCCGAGGGCACCTGCTTCGCCCCTGGTCTCCCCCGTGACGAGCTGACGGCCGCCGTCGAGTCCCTCTCCGCGACCTACGCCCCCGAGTGCCTCGCCGCCTGCGAGCTGGCCTTCCACTGCCGGGCCCGCTCCCGCGCCGAGGGCGCGGTGACGCCCCTCGGGCGCGCCGCACGGGCCGAGTTGGGCGGGCTCACCACGGTCGAGGACGTCCTGGCGGCGGCCCACGGCACGGCGGGCGACCCCGACGACCCGACGGTGGCGGCGCTGCGCCGGGCGGCGGAGCTGCGCGCGGAGGCCCTGGCGGCGGCCGGTGCGGCCGGCCCGGTCACCGAGGGGGCCGCGTGTCGCTGATCGCCACCCTCGCCCGGCTCGAAGCCATCAGCACGGGCCGCGCCCAGCCGGCCGCCACCGTCCTGCACCGGCATCTGTCCGCGCGCCCGCTCGTGTTCGTGCCGCTGACCACCGCCGGTGAGGCCGGGGCCCCGCTCGGGGCGCTCGTCGGCACCGACCGGGACGCGCCCCGGCTGCTGGTCGTCCCCCAGCCCCGCGACCGCGACCTGCGGTTCGCGTTCCTGGCCGAGCTGGCCGACGTCGTGCTGCCGTACGTGGACGCGTACGCCGACGTCGTGGAGGCGGCCGAGCGCAGCGAGACCGACCCGGAGACCGGCAAGCGGGTCAAGGTCGAGGTCGAGCTGTGCGCGGACGCCCCGCAGCTGATCGTGCCGAGCCGCACCGGCATCGACTTCGTACGGCTCCTCGGGCGCTCCATGCGGTTCCGGCGCACCGCCGAGCAGGACCCGGAGGCGCCCTACCCGGCCCCGCCGCGGGTGCCGTTGCTCGGGCGGTGGCTCACCCATTTCGGGGAGCGGGCCCGGGTGCCCGGCTCGTCGCTGCTGCTCGCCCTGACCGATCTGCTGTCGCGGCACTGGGCGACCGGGCAGTCCGGCGTCGAGGACCAGCACCTCGCGTCGCTGCTCGCCTGGATCGACCCGCCGGAGGGCGAGTCGGGCGAGGCGGCGGCGCGGCGGGCCGAGCTGGCCCGGGACTCCGAGGGCCAGTTGCTGTGCCCGCCCGCCGGTCCCGCCACGGACCCGGCGTTCGACAACAGGCTGCTGGCCCCGGCCATCGAGCGGTACGACCGGGCGCGGCTGGCGCTGGCCGCCGCCGAGGACGGGCTGGAGGCGGACGAACGGCTGGGCGCACTGGCCGCCGCCGAGCGTGAGATCCGCGCCCTCGTCGAGAGCCGCACCCGGCCCACCTGGGACGCCGTCTGGCACGGCCTCGACCTGCTGCGTGCCCTGCCGGAGGGTGCCCACGCGGCCGACCGGTGGACCCGCGACCGCTGGTCCTTCACCGGCCACCGGGACCGGGTCGTCGCCGGGGAGCCTCCGCAGCCCCGCATCGACGACGCGGTCACCGCCGCGAACAAACTGGCCGCGCGCGAGCGGGAACAGGCCCGGCTCGACGCCCAGGAGGCCCTCGACGACCCGCTGGTCATGGCCGGGCGGCGGCTGTCCGGTGAGGCGTTCGCCGGCGAGGTCACGGATGTCGTGATGGCGTACAGCGAGGGCAGGCGGCCCAGCCCCCGGCCGCTGGTGACCGTACGGACGCGGGACCGGCCGCATCTCGGGGAGCGCGCGAAGGTGTACCGCTCGCTGGGCGGGAAGCCGCAGACCGCCGAGTTCGTGGCGTCCGAGGAGGACGCGGAGGACGCCCGGGGCGTGCTCCTGGTGCTGCGGATCATGGACAAGATGGGGCGGGGCAAGGAGCCGGAGGTCGGATCGGTCCCCGAGAAGGGCGACCGGGTCTGCTTCACGCTCTTCGAGCACGACCAGCGGGGCGGCGCGAAGCTGCCCGAGCCGGAGGACACCCCGTGGACGCACGGCGGGCCGCCGGGCGAGCCCGACGCCGTACCGCTGCCGGACCCGGTGACCGAGGAGGACGTCCTGTGACCAGCGCCGAGGCAGTGCTCGACCCCGGGGCCGCGGCGGGCCGGGCCACCGAGGCGATCCTGCGCGACACCCTGCACGGCACGCACCGCGGGGTCGTGGTCGACTCACCGCCCGGCGCCGGGAAGTCCACGCTCGTCGTCCGTGCCGCGCTGGAACTCGCCTCCGCCGGGCGCCCGCTGATGATCATCGCGCAGACGAACGCGCAGGTGGACGACCTGGTCGTCCGGCTCGCGGAGAAGGACCCCGAGCTGCCGGTGGGCCGACTGCACAGCAGTGACTCCGACCCGTACGACAAGGCGCTGGACGCCCTGCCGAACGTGAAGAAGTCGACGAAGGCGGCCGAGCTGGCGGGCCTCGACGTCGTGATCTCCACGGCCGCCAAGTGGGCCCATGTCAAGGGCGTGGAGCCGTGGCGGCACGCGATCGTCGACGAGGCGTACCAGATGCGGTCGGACGCGCTGCTGGCCGTGGCGGGGCTGTTCGAGCGGGCGCTCTTCGTCGGCGACCCCGGGCAACTGGACCCGTTCTCGATCGTGGGCGGCGAGCAGTGGGCGGGCCTGTCGTACGACCCGTCGGCCTCGGCGGTGACGACGCTGCTGGCGCACAATCCCGAGCTGCCCCAGCACCGGCTGCCGGTGTCGTGGCGGCTCCCGGCGTCGGCCGCGCCGCTCGTCTCCGACGCGTTCTATCCGTTCACCCCGTTCCGCAGCGGTACGGGCCACGGGGACCGGAGGCTGGCGTTCGCGGTGCCGTCCGACGGTTCCGGCCCGGACCGGGTCATCGACGAGGCCGCCGAGTCGGGGTGGGGTCTGCTGGAGCTGCCGGCCCGCCACACGCCCCGGACCGACCCGGAGGCGGTACGGGCGGTGGCGCTGGTCGTACGGCGGCTGCTCGACCGGGGCGGGGCGGCGACGTCCGAGCGGGCCGAGGAGCCGGTGCCGCTGACCGCGGACCGGATCGCCGTGGGCACGGCCCACCGCGACCAGGCCGCCGCGGTGCGCTCCGCGCTGGCCGAGCTGGGAGTGTCCGATGTGGTGGTCGACACCGCGAACCGGCTCCAGGGCAGGGAGTACGACGTGACGGTCGTCCTGCATCCGCTCTCCGGCCGCCCGGACGCGACGGCCTTCCACCTGGAAACCGGACGCCTGTGCGTCCTCGCCTCCCGCCACCGGCACGCCTGCATCGTGGTCTGCCGGGCGGGCGTGACCGACCTCCTCGACGACCACCCGTCCACCGAGCCGGTGCAGCTGGGGGTCACGGTCAAGTTCCCGGACGGCTGGGAGGCCAACCACGCGGTGCTGGCGCGGCTGGGCGAGCACCGGGTGCCGTGGAGTCCGTGACCCACCCGGCGGTGTGGGCGGGACCGCCTCGCCGGCCCGCTCCCGCCGGGCGCCCGGCACGACGCCTGTGCGGGGTGGGTGGACCGGCGTGTGGTGCCGGCCGCCGGCCGGGTGATCATGACGGTCCTTCCCGGTGGTGTGGGCCGGTGACGTCGGCGACGGGCGCGGAGCCGGCGCTCGCGGGGTGGTCGGTCCCGGTCGTGGTGTCGCCGTCGGCGTCCTCGCTCCGGCCTCGGGTGGCGATCAGCGACCAGCCGATGGACACGGTGATGGTGACGACGATGACACCGAGGGTGAGGGGGATGGGCAGCTTGCCGACGGGGGTCTCGGACAGGATGAGCTTCACGCCGGCGAAGGCGAGCAGGACCGCGAGGCCGTAGTGGAGGTAGGCGAAGCGGCGCAGTAGTCCGGCGAGGCAGAAGTACAGGCTTCTGAGGCCGAGGACGGCGAAGGCGTTGGCGGTCCACACCAGGAAGGTGTTGGTGGTGATGGCGAGGATCGCGGCGACGGAGTCCACGGCGAAGATCAGGTCGGTTGCCTCGATGGCGACCAGCGCCACGAACAGCAGGGTGGCCACCCGGCGTCCGTCGATCCTCGTGAAGAAGCGGCCGCCGTGATAGCGGGCGTCGGTGGGGACGATCTTCTTGACCAGGCGGACCACGACGTTGCGGTCGGGGTGGATCTGCTCGTCCTTGGAGACGGCCATCTTGTAGCCGGTCCAGATCAGGAACGCGCCGAAGAGGTAGGCGGTCCAGAAGAACAGCTGCAGCAGCTCGGCGCCGACGAAGATGAACACCAGCCGGAGGACCAGGGCGCTGATGACGCCCCAGAACAGGACCTTGTGCTGGTAGACGTCGGGGACGGCGAAGAAGGAGAAGACCAGCGCGAACACGAAGACGTTGTCGATGGACAGCGCCTTTTCGATCAGATAGCCGGCGTAGTAGGTGGAGGAGACCTCCCCGCCCTGCCACACGAGCAGAACCAGGCCGAAGGCAAGGCCGATCGCGATCCAGATCCCGGACCAGACGGCGGCTTCCCTGAAGCCGATCACATGGTTGTCCCGGTGGGCGATCAGGTCGACGGCGAGCATGCCGGCGATGACGAGCGTGACCGCGGCCCACACCCACAGCGGGACGCTGAACGACAGATCATTCATGGCAGGTCGGCTTTCTCTGGCTCAGGACAGGAGGGTGCGAGAGGAAACGACTGGAGGGCGTCCGGGATCCGCTACCGGGGGACACCTCGGCTCCCTGTCAGCCGAAGAGGAGGGGGTGGTGGCGCCTCCAGCGTCACACGCCACCCCACCTACGTCAACATTTACGCGAAATTATTTTCGGCAATTGCGTTTCGCGAAAAGTTACTGACGGAGGCCGGCCTGATTCGTATGATGAGGGCCATGAGTCGGCCTTCTGCCCCGCGCGGCGACCAGTGGACGTTCCTGACCAATCACGCCCGCGTCCTGATCGCGCTCGCGCAGGATCCGGAGGCCCGGGGACGCGATGTCGCCGACCGGATCGGCATCACCGAACGCGCCGTGCAGCTGATCGTCGCCGACCTCGAAGCGGCCGGATACCTGACCCGCACCCGCGTCGGCCGCCGCAACCGCTACACCATCGACCCCACCGTGGCGCTGCGCCACCCCGCCGAGGCCGGCCATCCCGTCGGCGACCTGCTGGCCACCTTCCTGCACCGCGAGGACACCCCCGCCGACGACGCCGGGATCGCCACCTCGTAACCACCCCAGCGGCCCGCGGCAGTGCGTGGCGCATGACGGCGGCCCCCGGCCGCCCGCCGAGGGGCGACGGATTCCCGGGCTCCACTCGGGGGATTTCCGGCCGGGCGGCGGCGTGATGCCGCGCTTCCCGCCCCCACCGGTACGACCATGCCGACGTACGCGACACCGGCCCCGGGGACAGCCATGAGAAGAGAGCACGGCACGCCGGTGGCCACCGGCGTCACCGCCGAACGCCTCGCCGGACTCCGCTCGTGGAACCTGGGGCTCACGCTGCTGCACCTGGTCCAGGCCGTGGCGATCGTCCTCCTCGCGGGAAGCTTCTCGATCACCGTCACCTCCTCCGTCCCCGAGGGGCCGCCGGGAACGAAGGCACCAGCCCCCGAAGCACTGTTCGACGTGCCGATCGGCTGGGCCGTCGCCGTCTTCCTCGCTCTCGCGGCCTTGGACCACCTGCTGACGGCGACGGTCTGCCGCGACGTCTACGAACGCGACCTCAGGCAGGGCATCAACCGCTTCCGATGGCTGGAATACGCGCTGAGCGCGACTCTGATGGTGCTCCTCATCGGCTTCTACGCGGGCATCACCGGCCTCAACGCCGTCATCGCCGTCGTCGGCGCCAATGTCGGGATGATTCTCTTCGGCTGGGTCGAGGAGGTCATGAACCCGCCCGGGCGGGCGGTGACCACGATGCTCCCGTTCTGGTTCGGGACGCTGGTCGGTGTGACCCCGTGGTTCTCGATCGCGTACAACACCGTCGCGGCCGACACCGTACCCGGCTTCGTGTACGGGATCGTCCTCGTGCAGGCCGCCCTCTTCTTCAGCTTCGGCCTCAACCAGTGGCTCCAGTACCGAGGGGTCGGCCGGTGGTCCGACTACGCGTACGGCGAGAAGACCTACCTGGTTCTCAGCCTCGTGGCGAAGTCACTCCTGGCCTGGCAGATCTTCGCCGGCTCCCTCGCCGAGTGAGCCCCGTCCCCACCGAGCGCCGACGCGATCGCGGTCGACCCCCTGGACCGGCCGCAAGACGCGGAGGAGCCCTCCCCGACGGCAGGGCCCGTCACGGCGCCCCCTCGCCCCGGCAGCTCCATCAGGCTGCGGGTGAGGGAGCGACCAGCGGCGTCCAGCACGCTGATGGGGCCGCGTGGATGAACGGACCGCCGCGGATGGCGGCCGCCTCCATCACCGCGCCCGCGTCGAGCCCCGGCGGCCCGCTGCGTGAGGCCACCAGCAGCGAGCAGCCGTGGGCGACAGCCACGTCCAGCAGGCCCTTCGCCGCACCCAGCCGTCCGCTCCGGCCGGCGGGGCGGTGGTAGACGGCCGACTGGTGGGCGATCCCCGCGCGGACCACGCGCGGCATCGCCCGTCCCAGCACGGCTCGGACCGCTACGCCGTCCGGGCGGGGCGCCACGGCCCGCAGCGGCGGCTGCGGCTGCGGCATCACGGCGATCAGCAGCAGCGGCGCGCCGCGGGCGGCGGCAAGCCGCACGGCGAGATCCACGACAGGCGAGTCGTCGAGGCGGTCGGCCAGCACCGCGGCCACGGGGGCTCGCAGGCGCGAACGACGCGGTGCGGTAGCGGCGTCAGAAGTGGGCGGGGAGGGCACGTGGGGGCAGTTCATGACCGTCACACCTTCCGGGAGAGGGCGGAAGCGGGGCACATCCAGCGTCTCCTCCACGATGAAAATACGTCAACACTTACGCGAAAGTTTTTTCGCGTAAATATGAGCGGGTTTCCTGGAGCAGCGAGGCACCCGGCCCGGGGACCAGAGCGTGAGCACCCTTCGCGTCGGGGGCGCGTGGTCCGTTCCGAATCAACGCGATGCCCACTTGCGCGGTCACGCGACAATGGACGGTGGCTCTCCATGGGACACCCCCGAGGACGGGCCCACCGCACCGTCGTACGAGGAGGAGAAGACATGGCGGAGCCCACGCCGCGTCGGCACGAACCGCGGCTACGCCCCGCGCCCCTGCTCTTCGAGCCGGCGGAGGCGGCCGGAGACCCCGAGCACTTCTTCGACCTCGAGTCGATCGACGATCCGCGGGCGTTGCTGTCGCGGGCGACGGAGCTGGCGCAGGCGTTCCGGGCGGCCGCCGACCGGGCCGTGGAGTTCCAGGCGATCGCGGCGGCCCAGCTGGCCGACCCCCGGCGGTTCGACCGCCTGACCGCGGCGGACATCGCCGAACGGGCGGAGTGGACCGAGGACTACGCGAAGAAGATGGTCGACTTCGGCGGGGATCTGCTGCGAGGCCGGGACGCGAGCGGACCGGACACTCTCTGAGCCGCTGAACCCCGCCTTCCCGGACCGGCGCGACACCTCTTCCAGCCCGAACCCCGTCCTGGCATATGCCGGGCGGGCAAGATACCCCACTTGCCTCGTGTCCGTACCGCATTCCCGCAACCCTGGGGAACCAGGCGATGACGGACGGTAGACCTGAAGCATGAGCGCTGGATCTGATGCGGGCAGGTTTCCACGGGATCGGGTCGACGCCACGGGGGTGACGGCGGAGGGGGCCGAGTGGCTGGCCTCGGCAGGAACGTATCCGCGACGTACCTCGGCGGCCTGGCGGGAGGAGCGGCCGATCGCGCCGCCGGTACTGCCGTGCGGGACGGCGTTCGACGTGGTCAGCGCGCCGGCGATGTTCGGGAGGCGGATGCTGGGCCGGTTGTGGGCCGAGGGGCCGGGATCCGGTCCGGTGGCCGTGTACCGCGGACGGATGCTGCTCTTCGCCTCCCCCGGCACCGCCCACCGGCTGCCCACCCTCCTGGAATGGGAGGAGTGGAACTCCCCCGGCCGCACGAGCGCCGTCCCGCCGCTCCTCTGCCACGGCAGCGGTGACACGGTCACCGTCCCGGCCCTGCACGCCCCGGACACCCCCCGCGACCGAGGCGATGGCGACGGCGCCCGGGGCGGCACCGATGACCGCGACCGCCCCGGCGGCGGCCGCGACCGCGAGGGCCGCACCCTCCCCGTCGCCCGGCCCGGGTCCCGCTGGGTCGTCGCTCCCGACACGCGGCGGCCGTGGCTTCCGGGACCCGAGGTTCTGCTCTGGGCGGCCGTGCGGGCGGCCCGGGCCAGCGCCTCCGCGAGGGTACGGATATCGATTTTTCCTCCCGCCGATCAGGGTGCTAAGGTCTACGACGTCAGCAGGCGCCGCTAGCTCAGTTGGTTAGAGCAGCTGACTCTTAATCAGCGGGTCCGGGGTTCGAGTCCCTGGCGGCGCACGACACGAAGAAGCCCCTCGCGACAGCGAGGGGCTTCTTCGTTGCGCCCGCCTTCCGCCTTCACCCCCGCCTACGCCCCCGTCGCCGTGATCTTCACCGTCCAGGACCCGGACGGCGTACGGCCCTCCACCTCGACGCGGACGCCCTCTCCGGGCACCGTGAAGCTCTCGCCCACCCGCATCGGCGCGTCCGCGAGGGGCGGGTAGACCGAGTCGTCCCAGCAGGCCCCGGTGAGCGGGTGGGTGTCGAGGACCTCGATGGGGCCGCCGCCGGACTCGGCGCCGCTGCGGACGCGGTAGACGAGGACGCCCTCCGTGCAGACGGAGGAGTCGTTGCCGACCGCTCCCCGCACCTCGATGCCGAGGGCGCTGTGGGGCCCCGTGCGGACGACCGCCAGCTTCGTACCCCGGCCGGCGCCGAACCCGCTCGCCGAACCGGCCGACACGGCGCCCCCGGAGACCCCGCCACCAGTGGATGACGCGCCGCCGTCCGCGGCGAGCCCCCACCCGCCGCCGTCGGCATCCTCTCCGCCGCCGGCTTCCCGGGCCCGCACGACGCCGTCCGGCGTGTGCCGAGGACCCGCCGCCACGGCCTCCAGCGTCAGACGTGTGGCGCCGGCACCCCGCACACACGCCACCTGGTGCTGTTCGAGCCATCCCAGTTTCCACTTGTGCCAGGCGAAGAAGTCCGGGGCGAGGGCGAACTGGCTGCCCATGAGGTCCCAGTCGCCGACATGGGTGTCCCAGTCGCCCTTGCCGTCGGCGGGGCGGTGGTAGAGGTCGGGCAGATCGAAGACATGGCCCGTCTCATGGGCGAGGACGAGGCGGTCCGGCGGATGCCTCTCGAACACCGTGACGACGCGACGCAGAGCCGTCCCGTCGACCCTCAGCGGAGCCTCCAGGTTCACCACCTTCGTCGCGTCCGAGTCGACGCCGGGCGCGTCCGGGTCGGCGATGAAGTACACGATGTCGTAGCGGGAGAAGTCGACGTGCGGGTCGGCGGCCGCGAGGGCGTCCCGCAGATAGGCGGCCCGGTGCGGCGCGTTCCAGTCACGCCGTATGGCGTACGACGTGGAGGACCGCGGCATCTCCAGCCACTCACGGCGCGGATGCGGGCGGAGGGTGAACTTTCCGTAGGACGCACGTTCGAAGAACTGACTGGTGGCCGGAAAGTGATCGGCGGTCAGCTGGGACGGCGTGGTGATGGGGACGGAATCCGGAAAAGAGAGGAACACCAGTACGGCGTCGAGGTCGCGAGTGGGGCGCGGATAGCCGGCGTTCCAGGTGTCGAGCCCCTCCGAGTGATGCGCCTGGGTCCTGCGCAGAGCGCACGCCTCGGACAGGGGGACGGCGACCGAAGGGGCCGTGATCAGGGAGGTCGCGGCAAGGGCGGTCAGTGAGGTCAGCATGGCCGCCGTACTGCGCAGTGTGGGCACCCGGCCGTCGAGGAGTCCCTGCCGGACAGGCCCCTTCCAGGGGTGCGGACACTGCACGGGGACCTCCGAACGCGAGTCTTGGGACACCGCGTCCAGATTTTCCGACTTATCAGCACTTTGCCCTGTTTCTCTGCCCCAGAAGAGTGAGGGACGATCGCACTGTCCCCCCACGCCGACACCCCGTGCACTCACGGAACGTCACAAGCGGTCGATGATTCGGGGCAGCCGTTCAGCTCGGGGCAGAAACGATCTGTCAGATCAGGTCGTTGTTCAGGGAGACTGGAGAGTGGCTAGAAGGCCCTGAGGGCAGCCTCTATGATCGGCACACTTTCCTGCACGGACACGGCCGGAGCGCCCTTCGCACTTGGTTCGGCCGATCCGACGACACAAACGAGATCCGTACGAAAAACGAGTGCACTGCGGGAGCGAACGGTGAGCGGAACGTCCCAAGGGCCGGCGCCCGCGACAGACCTCGTCCGGTCAGCGACTACAGAGCGTCATGCCGAACCATTGGATACGGCGGGCACGTCGGACACGGCTGACGCGTCGGGCACGGCGGAATCGCCGGCCCCGGCAGTGGTGGAAAGCACCCCCTCCGCCTTCTCGGCGGCGCCGCTGGCCATGGCCGTCGTCGACCGGGAGGGCCGGGTCGTCACCGCGAACGCGGCGATGGAGACGCTGCTCAGGAGCGGCTCCCGACCGCTGGCGGGGCGCGTCGCGGCCGAGTTGGTCGACCTGGCCGCGGAAACCCGCACCTGGCACGCGTATCGGGAGGTGCTGCGCGGGCGGCAGGCCCGGCTGCGCTGTACACGCCGACTCAAACGGCCCGACGGGACCTCGCTCTGGGTCCAGGTGTCGGTGGCGCCGCTGCCCGAGGAGGAGGGCGCGGTCCTGCTCTCGGTCACCGACATCAGCGCCAACCGTCAACTTCAGGCCAGGCTCCAGCACTTGCAGCTGCACGATCCGGTGACCCGGCTGCCCAACCGCACCCTCTTCTTCGAACGGCTGGCCGCCGCCCTGGAGCGGGACGCCTACGAGGAGTCCCGCACCGGCCGGATCGGCCTGGTCTATCTGGACCTCGACGGGTTCAAGGCGGTCAACGACACGCTCGGCCATCGTGTCGGCGACCGGCTGCTCTCGGCCGTCGCCGAGCGGCTCACCCGGTGTGCCGAGGCGGCGGCGTACAGCCGGCCGGCGGGCACGGCGACCGCCACCCCGCTGGTGGCCCGGCTCGGCGGCGACGAGTTCGCCCTGCTGGTCGAGGACTCCACCGGCACCGAGCAACTCGCCGATCTGGCCGAGTCCGTGCTCAGGACCCTCCAGGCACCCTTCGACCTGGCCGGGCAGCGGCTGTCCGTGTCGGCGTCGATCGGGGTCGTGGAACGGCAGTCGGCGAGCACCACGGCCACCGGGCTGATGCAGGCCGCCGACACGACGCTGTACTGGGCCAAGGCCGACGGCAAGTCCCGCTGGACGCTGTTCGATCCGGAGCGCAACGCCCACCGGATGACCCGTCAGGCACTGTCGTCCACGCTGCGGGCGGCCGTCGGGCGGGGCGAGTTCGTCCTGGAGTACCAGCCGCTGGTGGGGATGGCGCAGGGCGAGGTGCGCGGGGTGGAGGCGCTGGTGCGCTGGCACCATCCGCAGTTCGGCCTGTTGACGCCGAATCGGTTCATCTCACTGGCGGAGGAGGACGGTTCGATCGTCCAGCTCGGCCGCTGGATCCTCGCGACCGCCTGCCGGCAGGCCCGCCGCTGGCAGCTCGACCACCCCGGCCGGGCGCCGATCTTCGTCAGCGTCAACGTCGCCGTGCGCCAGGTCTGGGACTCCGACCTCGTCGCCGATGTCGCCGAGATCCTCTCCGAGACGGGCCTCGCCCCGCATCTGCTCCAGCTCGAACTCACCGAGTCCGCGCTGATGGGCTCCGCCGGCCGCCCGCTGCAGGCGCTCAAGGCCCTCAGCGACATGGGGGTCCGTATCGCCATCGACGACTTCGGCACGGGCTACTCCAACCTCGCGTACCTGAGCCGGCTGCCGGTGTCGGTGCTGAAGCTGGACGGGGCGTTCGTACGGGGCTTCCAGTACGAGACGCCGCAGGAGGGCGGGACCGGGGACGACGGGGTGCCCAACCCCGCCGACGAGATCATCGTCGAGGCCCTCGTCCAGCTCGCCCACCGGCTCGGGCTGACCGTCACCGCGGAGGGCGTGGAGACCGACGCCCAGGCCTCCCGGCTGCGCAGACTCGGCTGCGACACCGGCCAGGGATGGCTGTACTCCCGCGCGGTGTCGCCCGAACGGATCGGCGAACTGCTGGGCGCCGCGGCCTGCCCTCAGGCCTGAGCGGCCCCTTCGCCCCGGGGGACGCGCGGCAGGTCGTAGGCGTCCGCGACCAGTTCGTAGGAGCGCAGGCGCAGCTCCGGGCTGTGGGCGTGGGTGGTGAGCATCAACTCGTCGGCGCCGGTGCGCTTCTGGAGGTCGTCGAGGCGGGTGCGGACCTCGTCGACGGTGCCGTGGATCACGTCGGCGTTCCAGGATTCGATGAAGTCCTGTTCGACCATGCTGAATCGGTACGCCTCCGCCTCCTCCGGGGTCGGTACGAGACCGGGGCGGCCGGTGCGCAGGCGGACCATGTTCAGGGCGGCGGCCCTGACCTGGCGGCGGGCCTCCTTCTCCTCGTCGGCGGCGAGGGCGGAGACGCCGATCAGCGCGTACGGGGCGTCGAGGACGGCGGAGGGGCGGAACGACTCCCGGTACAGGTCGAGCGCCGGGACCGTGTTCCGCGCGGAGAAGTGGTGCGCGAAGGCGAAGGGCAGGCCCAGTTCGCCGGCCAGGCGGGCGCTGAAGCCGGAGGAACCGAGCAGCCAGATCGGGGGCCGGTGCGGGGACTGCACACCACCGGGTGAGCTGCCCTGGATCGGGCCCGGCACCGCGTGGATACGGCGGTAGGGGTGGCCGTCGGGGAAGTCGTCGTCCAGGAAGCGGGTCAGCTCGGCGAGTTGCCCGGGGAAGTCGTCGGCACCCTCGTGGAGGCCGGCCGAGCGGCGGAGGGCGGCGGCGGTGGCGCCGTCCGTGCCGGGGGCGCGGCCGAGACCGAGGTCGACGCGGCCGGGGGCCATGGCTTCCAGGGTGCCGAACTGCTCCGCGATGACCAGGGGCGCGTGGTTGGGGAGCATCACGCCGCCGGAGCCGAGGCGGATGCGGGTGGTGTGGGCCGCGAGGTGGGCGAGGATCACGGCCGGGGAGGAGGAGGCCACGCCGGGCATGGAGTGGTGTTCCGCGACCCAGTACCGGTGGTAGGCGCGGTCCTCCGCCTGGCGGGCGAGGGTGACGCTCGTGCGGAGGGCGTCGGTGGCGGTGCGGCCGGCGCCAACGGTGACCAGGTCGAGGACGGAGAGCGGGACCGGGGCGGTGCCCTGTGTCTTGCCTCGGATCTCGTCTGCGGTCACGGGGGTCCTCCTGCTGCAACGGCGGTTCTCGGGCTGTGCGCAGGCTTAACAGGAGGGTGTCTCCGTTTATTCCGCGCGGATCCGTGGGAGCGGGGGCGCCCGGGGGCTCGGGGGGGGGCGGGTTCGTTGGCGGGTGCGGGTGGGTGGGGGTTTCTCGCGCAGTTCCCCGCGCCCCTGAAAGGCGGCCGGGGCTGCGACCCGTGCTTTTCGCCTGAAAGGCGGGCCGCAGGCCCGATCTTCAGGGGCGCGGGGAACTGCGCGAACAACCACAACGAACCCGCGCCCCCGAGTCGCTGAGCGCCCCCGCTCAAGGCCCGGGTACGTACCCTCGCTGTTTGTCGACCACGTTGGGCAGCCGCTTGCCCGCCTCCCACAGGCCGTACAAGTCCACGAACTGCGCGGCCAGCGCATCGCGCCAGCCGACCGTGTCGCCGCTCATGTGGGGCGAGACGATCAGGCCGGGGACGTCCCACAGCGGGTCGTCCGGGCCCAGCGGTTCGCGCTCGAAGACGTCCAGGGCCGCGCCCGCGATCCATCGTCTGCGCAGGGCGTCGACGAGGGCCTCCTCGACCACGAGCTGTCCGCGGCCCACGTTGACGAAGCGGGCGGACGGCTGCATGACGCCGAAGCGGCGGGCGTCGAACATGCCGCGGGTCTCCTCGGTCAGCGGCGCCGCCGCGACCACCCAGTCGGCGCGGGCGAGCAGCCGGTCGAGGTCCTCGGGGCCGTGGACGCCGACCCGCGGCACCCGGCCGACGAGGGCACTGTGCACGCCGATCGCCTTCAGTGACCGTACGATCGCCCGCCCGATGGGCCCGGACCCGACCACGCAGGCGCGGCTTCCCGCGACGCGCAGCGTCTCGCGGTGGCGCCACTCCCGCCGGCCCTGGAGTTCCCAGCTGCGCGGCAGATCCTTCGCCATGCTCAGGACGAGCGCGGCGACATACTCGGCGATGGGCTCGTCGAAGATCCCGCGGGCGTTCGTCACCACCGTCTCGGAGACGGCGAGTTCGGGGCACAGGAGGTGGTCGACGCCGGCGCTCGCCGTGTGCACCCAGCGGGGGCGGGGTCCCTCACCCGGCCAGGCCGCCCGTACCGCACGGGAGGTGAAGTCCCACACGAGCAGCACATCGGCGTGCGGCAGCCGCTCGGGCAGCGTCGACGCGGCGGTGTACTCGATCGTCGCCCGTCCGGTGAGCCGCCCGAGCCGGGGCCGCGGCTCGGCGTCGAGGACGAGGAGCGTCGGTCTGCGTGTTGCGTTCATGTCGGCGGGAAACCGTCCGTCGTGCGGCCGGAGCCGAGCCGGGATCGTGGGGGGATGCGGCTGGACCGGCCCGGTGGGATGCGGGTGACGTGCACTGATCGACCACGCTCGCACCCGAACCCACCGTCGTCAACACGGATTTGCGCACGTTCTGTCGCCTCTCCCTCTCACTGTGTGAGGGCGGGTGGCCGCGGTGATCGTCTCCGTCCCCGCGAACCCGGCCCCAGCGCCCCGGCGTCGCCACCCCGGCTCGAAGCGGCACGGGGGACGCCCCGCTCTCTCGGCCAACCAGGTGAGGATGTGGGCGGCACTGCGTCATCTGGGTACCCGGGCGGTGGGTCCGTACCAGGCTCTGCTCGACGAGCCGGCCAGGCAGTCGTCCGGTGCGGAGCCGTACCGCCACCGCCGGTACTGCCGGAACAACAGGAAGGTTGGGCATGACCGCTCTCGGATTCCTCTACCCGGGCCACTCCGCCGAGGACGACTATCCACGCATAGAGCAACTCCTGGGCAGCGACATCCGGGTCGACCTCGCGCACACCGACGTCCGGGAGGACGCGCACGGGGTGGACGCCCTGCGCGAGATGGGCGCGCCCGAGCGGCTGGCCGCCGGCTGCGAGGCGCTCCGGCTGTCGGGAGCGGAGGCGGTCGTCTGGGCGTGCACCAGCGGCAGCTTCGTCCATGGCTTCGAAGGCGCCCACGAACAGATCCGTGCCCTGGCCCGCACCGCCGGCCTGCCCGCCTCCTCCACGTCCTTCGCGTTCGTCCACGCGGCGCGTGAGGTGCACGCGACCCGTGTGGCGGTGGCCGCGACCTATCCGGACGAGGTGGCCCGGCTCTTCGTCGACTTCCTGACGGCGGGCGGGCTGGAGGTCGTCTCCGTGCGCGGGGCCGGCGTAGCCACGGCGGCGGAGGTGAGCGCCTGGACCGGCGACGACATCCTCGCCCTCGCCCGGGACGCCGACCACCCCGACGCCCAGGCGGTCCTCCTGCCCGGCACGGCCCTCCACACCGCCTCCCACATCCCCGTCCTGGAGAAGCAACTCGGCAAGCCGGTCCTCACCGCCAACCAGGTCAGCGTCTGGGAGGCGCTGCGCCTGGCCGACCGAAGGGTGAACGCCCCGGAACTGGGCGCCCTGTTCACCAGGGAACCCATCGTGCAGGCGTAGGCCGCGGGAAGGTCCCGGTGGTGCCGGGCACGGTCCCGGGAAGGTCCCGCGTCCCGTTCGTCCAGGGGCGCGGGGAACGGCGCGAAGGCGACCCCGGCGAACCCTGAGCCGCCGACGAACGCGCCCCACGCGGCCCTCGGGCACCGAGCGGGGGCACCGGCGGAGTGTGTGCGAGGGTCGTGAAGGCGCCGCGAGTGGCCCGAATACATCGCATGGGGTCGGGTAGCCGCGCGGCCATGGCTCCAGCAACGAAGACTTCCGGAAGAACCGGCACCTCACGTGATCCCAGCCGCCGGGCGCTGCTCGCCGGCGCGTCCGCGCTCGCGACCGCGGGCGCGCTGGGCGCCGCCGGGTGCAGCCGGGTCGCCTCCGCCTCCGGGGTGGAGGGGGGTGACCTGCTGGACCGGCTGCGAGCACAGGGCGTCGCGCGGCTCGGTATCGCGGGGGAGATCCCGTTCGGTTACATCGACACGAACGGCGAACTGACCGGCGAGGGGCCGGAAGTGGCCAGGATCATCTTCAGGCGGCTGGGCGTGGAACGCGTCCAGCCCGTCCCCACCGAGTTCGGCTCGCTGATACCCGGCCTGAACTCGCAGCAGTTCGACGTGGTGTCCGCCGGGATGTACATCAACCCCGAGCGCTGCGGGCAGGTCGTCTTCTCCGAGCCGGACCACCAGATGCTCGACGCCTTCGTGGTCCGCAAGGGCAACCCCAAGGGCCTGCGGGACTACGCGGACGTGATCCGCGCCAAGGCCCGCTTCGCCACCGGCTCCGGCTACGCGCAGATCGAGCACGCGGTCGAGGCCGGCTACCCGGAGAGCGACATCGTGATCGTCCCCGACCAGGTCGCGGGCATGAACGCGGTCGAGGCCGGACGCGTCGACGTGTTCGCGGGGACGTCCCTGACCACCCGTGAGGTCGTCAAGAAGTCCCGCAGGACCGAGGCCACCGAGCCCTTCGCCGCGCGCGTGGACGGCAGGCCGCGGGTGGACGGCGCCGGCTTCGCCTTCCGGCGGACCGAGACGAGGCTGCGGGACGCCTTCAACGCCGAGCTGCGGAAGATGAAGGAGAGCGGCGAGCTGCTGCGGGTCCTGCGGCCCTTCGGGTTCACGGAGGTCGAGATGACCGACCTCACGATGCGGGAGCTCTGTCGCGCATGACCTCGGGCCTCTGGGAACTCGTCCTGCGCGGTGTCTGGGTCACCGTCCAACTGCTGGTGTTCGGCGGGCTGCTGGCCACGGCCGTCGCCTTCGCCGTGGGGATCGCCCGCACCCACCACCGGTGGGTCGTCCGCTTCCTCGCGGGCGTCTACACCGAGGGGTTCCGCGGCACCTCCGCGCTGATCATGATCTTCTGGGTGTACTTCGTGCTGCCGCTGGCCTTCGGCTGGCAGCTCGTCCCCATGTGGGCGGCCGTCCTCGCCCTCGGGCTGACCTACGGGGCGTACGGCGCCGAGATCGTGCGCGGCGCCCTGAACTCCGTGGACCCCGCCCAGCGCGAGGGCGGGATCGCGCTGAGCTTCTCCCCGTGGCAGCGGATGCGGCTGATCCTGCTGCCCCAGGCGGTGCCGGAGATGATCCCGCCCTTCGCCAACCTGCTGGTCGAACTGCTCAAGGGCACGGCACTGGTGTCGATCATGGGCATGGGTGACCTCGCCTTCAGCGGCAGCCTGGTGCGGCTGGCGCTCCAGGAGAGCGTGGAGATCTACACGTACATCCTGCTCATCTACTTCGTGATCGCCTTCCTGCTCACCCGGGCCATGCGGGCGCTGGAGCGGCGGCTGAAGGCCGGGGTCGGCAGGGCCCCGGCGAGAAGGAAGGCGGGCGCGGCACCGGCGCGCGTACCCGAGTCGGCGGGCGCCGGAGGTGGTGCGTGATGAACTGGGACTGGAACGCGGTCGTCGACTTCCTCCCGCACCTGTGGGACGGCCTGATCGTCACCCTCCAGGCGCTGGCGCTGGGCTCGGTGGTGTCGTTCGCGCTCGGACTGGTGTGGGCGCTGCTGGTGCGGACGCCGACCCGGTGGGTGAGCTGGCCGGTGGGCGTCTTCACGGAGTTCGTCCGGAACACCCCGCTGCTGGTGCAGCTGTTCTTCCTCTTCTATGTGCTGCCCGAGTGGGGCCTGACCTTCTCGGCGCTGACCACCGGCGTCTTCGCGATCGGGCTGCACTACTCGACGTACACGATGCAGGTCTACCGCGCCGGGATCGAGGCGGTGCCCGCGGGCCAGTGGGAGGCGGCCACGGCGCTGAACCTGCCGCTGCGGCGCACCTGGACGGTGGTGATCCTGCCGCAGGCGGTCCGCCGGGTGGTGCCCGCGCTGGGCAACTACGTGATCTCGATGCTCAAGGACACCCCGATCCTCATGGTGATCACGGTCCCGGAGATGCTCGGCGAGGCACGGCTCTACGCCCAGGAGACCTTCCGCTTCACCGAACCCCTCACCGTCATCGGAGTGGCGTTCATCGTCATCTCCTATCTCGCCTCCGTCCTCCTGCGAACCCTGGAGCGTCGCCTTGTCCGCTGACACCCCGCTGATCAAAGAACCCGAGTCCCCCGTCGACCGTGCCGCGGACCACGCCGAGCTGATCCGCTTCGAGAACGTGACCAAACGATTCGGCAGCAACACGGTCCTGGACCGGCTCGACTTCTCCGTCGACGCCGGCAAGCACGTGACGCTGATCGGCCCGTCCGGCTCCGGCAAGACGACGATCCTGCGGCTGCTGATGACCCTGACCAAGCCCGACGAGGGCACGATCACCGTCGGCGGACAGCGGCTGTTCCCGGCGAGCGACAGGCAGTGCCGAGAGGTGCGCAAGAACATCGGAATGGTGTTCCAGCAGTTCAACCTCTTCCCCAACATGAAGGTGCTGCGCAACATCACCGAGGCCCCGGTCACCGTCCTCGGCCTGTCCAGGGACGAGGCCGAGGCGCGCGCCCGGGAGCTGCTGGACATGGTCGGGCTCGCCGACAAGTGCGACGCCTACCCGACCCAGCTCTCCGGGGGCCAGCAGCAGCGGGTGGCCATCGCCCGCGCCCTGGCGATGCGCCCGCAGGTGCTGCTCCTCGACGAGGTGACCTCAGCGCTCGACCCCGAACTGGTCGCGGGGGTCCTCGATCTCCTCCGGGACATCGCCCGCACCACCGACATCACGATGCTCTGCGTGACCCACGAGATGAACTTCGCCCGGGACATCTCGGATCAAGTTCTGATGTTCGATTCCGGCCAGGTCATCGAGTCGGGCAGCCCCGAGAAGATCTTCGGCGAACCCGAGCACGAACGTACTCGGGAGTTCCTCGGCGCGGTCCTCTGATTACGTGCCGTGAGCGGTCGAACACGGGCGAACATCCGAGGTCGATCCGGCGGGCCATGACTCTGGCATATGCCAGAGTGCTGATCCACCAGTTGAGAGGCCCGTGGGCTCGCGGATTTTCTCGCGAACAACCCCTGCGCGTATGCCCCTTGGGCCGTATCGTGGGACACGGCAAGCTGTCCGAAAAACGGCCCGAGAAGCGCAGGGGGAAACCGTGGCGCTCAAGCACGAGCCGACCGCGCCGAACCACTCGGCCCAGGACGCGCTGCGCGTCCTGGAGACAGTGGCGCGGCACGCAGGTGGCGTCACCGACGCCGAGATCGCCCACCGGACCGGCGTCGGCAGCGAGCGGTTGACCGCGCTCCTGCTGATGCTGCGCCGTGAGGGATACGTCGAGCAGACCACCGACGGCGCCTATGTCACCGGAGTCGCACTCGCCAGGCTGGGCTCCGCCCAGGGCCATGACCAGGCCCTGCGCGAGCAGCTCCAGCGCACCCTGGACCGACTGCGCGACTCCGTGGGCGCCGCCGTCTACATCAGCCGCTACGAGGACGGGGAGATCAAGGTCACCGGCTGCGCCGAGGGGCCGGGCACACCCGCCGTGCACCAGTGGGTCGACTTCCGTTCCGCGGCCCACGCCACCGCCATAGGCAAGAGCCTGCTGGGCCAGCTCGACCTCAACGCCCGGCGGGACCACCTGTCCCGGCACCGGCCGGCCCGGCTCACGTCCCGCACGATCACCAACGAGAGGGTGCTGCTGAACAAACTCGACGCCCAGTCGCCGACGGTCCCGGTCCTGGACCTCCAGGAGTACGCGCCGGGCACGGTCTGCGCGGCGGTCCCCATCACCGCGGGCTCCGCCGTCGGCTGTCTGGCCCTGTCCCTGCCCCTGGAGCACGCGCACCGGCTCCGCCAGGCGGCACACACACTGAACCGGGGTGCGGCGCCGGTCCTTCTCTCGCTGGCGATCTGACAGGCCCGCGGGCCAGAGATCCACGTCACGTTTACCTGGTCGAAGGCACCCCTGAACACCAGGTAGTATTTTCTCTGTCGCCGGCCGCGAAAGCGAAAAGCGACAGAGTCTGCGCCGCTAGCTCAGTTGGTTAGAGCAGCTGACTCTTAATCAGCGGGTCCGGGGTTCGAGTCCCTGGCGGCGCACGATGACGATGGCGGGACATGTTCGCGGAAAGCGCGAACATGTCCCGCCATCGTCGTTTTCCGCGGCTTCGCCGCGCGCTGTGGGGGCTTCGCCACCCACACCCCCGGCCGTGGTGCGGGACTCAGCTGCGCAGGTAGGCCAGGACGGCGAGCACCCGGCGGTGGGTGTCCTCGGCCGGGGGCAGGGCGAGCTTGGCGAGGATGTTGCCGATGTGTTTGCCGACGGCGGCCTCGGTGACGACCAGGTCCCGGGCGACGGCGGCGTTGGACTTGCCCTCGGCGACCAGGGCGAGGACCTCGCGCTCGCGCGGGGTCAGCGCGGCCAGCGGATCACGCCGCCTGCGCAGCAGCTGCCGTACGACCTCGGGGTCGACGACGGTGCCGCCGGCCGCGACCCGGTCGACCGCCTCCGCGAACTGCTCGACCTGCCCGATACGGTCCTTGAGGAGGTAGCCGACGCCGGTGCCGTCCCCGGTGTCGAGGAGTTCGGCGGCGTAAGCACGTTGCACGTACTGGCTGAGGACGAGGACGGGCAGGGCCGGGTTCTCGGTACGCAGGTCGAGGGCGGCGCGCAGCCCCTCGTCACTCTGTCCGGGCGGCATCCGGACGTCGGTGACGACCAGATCGGGCCCGTACGACGCCACCGCCCGCCGGAGCGCCTCCGCGTCGCCGACCGCCGCGACGACCTCGTGGCCGAAGCGGGCCAGCACCCCGACGAGCCCCTCGCGGAGCAGCACGCCGTCCTCGGCGAGCACGATCTTCAGCGCGTGGGGCACGGGATCTCCAGGGACAGGACGGTCGGGCCGCCGGCCGGGCTGCGGACGGTCAGTTTCCCATCGAGGACGGCGAGCCGGTCGGCGAGCCCGGTGAGGCCGGTGCCGGCTGCGGGGTCCGCGCCGCCGTGCCCGTCGTCGCGCACCTCCACCCGCAGTCGCCCGCCCGCGTACCGGCCGGTGATCCACGCCTGCCCGGCACCGCTGTGCCTGCCGATGTTGGCGAGCGCCTCGCGGACCGCGAAGTACGCGGCGGACTCCACCGGCTCGCTGAACCGCGGCAGGTCGGCGTCGACGGTGACGGGGACGGCGGACCGGTCGGCCACGTCGGCGAGGGCGTCCGGCAGACCGTAGTCGGCCAGCACCTGGGGGTGGATGCCGTGGATCAGCTCCCTCAGCTCCCCGAGCACCCGGTCGGCTTCCCGATGGGCGTCGGCGAGCCGGCCGGCCAGCTCCGGCGGGGCGTCCAGCCGGGCCAGGCCCAGCGTCATGCTCAGGGCCACCAGTCGCTGCTGCGCACCGTCGTGCAGGTCGCGTTCGATGCGGCGCCGCTCCGCCTCGAAGGCGGCGACCAGCCGGGCCCGCGAGCGGGTCACCTCCGCCAGCCGCCGCTCCCCCTCGGCCTCGCCGGGCGCGAGCAGCAGCCGGGCCACGGCGGCGCGGGCCCGGGCGTACAGGGTGAGCGGCCACAGCAGCGCCGGCAGGAGGACGAGTCCGGCGGCCGCGCACAGCAGTGCCTGGCCGGGGGTGTCGATCAGCCAGAGCTTGGCGATCCGGGTGTCGCCGCCCGAGAGGGCCAGTTGCACGGGCGCCCCGATCATCGCGCCCGGTACGGCCACCGCCGCGCACAGGGCCAGCGCGTCCAGCGGCCACAGCGCGAAACCGAGGAGCAGCGTGTACGCCAGCTCCCGCCAGGTCGCCCGCTCGGTGCACCGCAGCCGGGCCCACGCGGCGAGCCCGGGCTCGGCCGGGGTGGCGTGCGGGCCGGGCGGCGGGGGTGTGCGGGCGAGAAGCAGCCGCCTGCGCTCCAGGGCGCCGACCGGTACCCCGGACAGGGCGACGAGGGCCAGCAGCGGAAGGCCCACGAGAAGGGGCGCCAGGGCGAGGCCGAGCGCGCCCAGGACGAGGAGCCCCGGCATCAGGGGCGCGCCCACGAGCACACCGCTCAGCAGGTACGCCACCGCACCCGGCGCGTCTCGTACGATCGTTCGGATCACGGGCTCACGGTAGGCGGCGGGGCAGGGCAACGACCATACCGACAGGGGGCGTTCCCGGGGTGGGCCCAGCCCTACCCTCCCGTGGGTCCGTCTGGGCGGTGCCCACACGCCTGCCCGCCTATCTCGTCAGCAGCTCCTCCCGGCCGCGCGCCCGGTACTCGGTGACGAGGTGCGCCAGGTCCACCGCGGTGAGCCTGCGGTACGCCCACTTGCCCGGGGGGCGCCACCACACGGGGTCGGGGCAGCGGAAGCCCTCGCGGCGGAGGGCGGCCCGCTGGATCTTGTTGGTGGCGGTGACGGGCATGCGGGGGACGACGCGTACGAAGCTCGGGGTCATCTTGGTGCCCAGGTCCGGCTGGGAGATGAGGAACTCGGTGAAGCCGTACGGGTCGAAGGTGCCCGCGATGGTCGCCATGACCTGGTCCCCGGCGACCGGGTCCGGGACGGCGTAGACGGCGACGGCGTCGGCGCCCTCGTACCGGGCGAGGATGTTCTCGATGACGGCGGCGGCGAGGTTCTCGCTGTCGACGCGCAGGCGGTCGTCGGTGCGGCCCGCGAAGTAGAGGAAGCCGTCCGCGTCCCGGTAGAACAGGTCCCCGGTCCAGTACCAGCCGCCGTGGCGGCGGGCCGCGTCCGCCTCGGGGTTGCGCCAGTAGCCCTCGAACGGGTTGGGGCCGCGGTTGACCAACTCACCTATCGCCTCGGTGCCGTTGAGGAGGCGTCCGTCGTCGGCGAAGACGGCCGGGGGGCACTCCTTCCGGCTCTCGGGGTCGACCACGGCGAGGTCGTCGCCGGGTGCCGCCCGCCCGATCGCGCCCGGCGGGGTCCCCGGTGTCCGCTGGATCGCGGCCCCGCCCTCGGAGGAGCCGTAGCCCTCGACGAGCCGCACCCCGAACCGCCGCTCGAAGGCGGCCGCGTCCACGGCCCCCGCCTCCGTGCCGAAGCCCGTGCGCAGGGGGTTGTCGTGGTCGTCGGGGCGGGGCTCGGTGGCGAGGAGGTACTGCACGGCCCGCCCGACATAGGTGAAGTACGTGGCGCCGTAGGCCCGTACGTCGTCCAGGAAGCCGGAGGCGGAGAACCGGCGGCGCAGGGCGACGCCCGCCCCGGCGGCCAGGGCGGGTGCCCAGTCGGCGATCACGGCGTTGCCGTGGAACATCGGCATGCAGACGTAGTGCACGTCGCCTCGCCGCACACCGAAGCGGTCGGCCAGTGTCCGGCCGGCCGCCGCGAGCCGCCCCTGGGAGCAGATCGCCGCCTTGGGGGCGCCGGTGGAGCCGGAGGTGAAGCAGAGAAGGAGGCGGTGGGACGGGGTGGCCGCGGTGGGATCGGGTTCGGCGCCCGCGTAGGGGGCGACGAGGGCGGCGTACTCCTCGGTGTCCGTCACGAGGAGCCGTACGCCGGGCAGGGAGAGGCCGTCGAGCAACGGCAGGTGGGCGCGTTCCGTGACCAGGACCCGGCACTCGGTGTGGAGGATGTCGCGGGCCAGTTCCGGGCCCCGGCGGGTGGGGTTGATCCCGGCGACGGCGGCGCCCGCGAGGGCGGCCGCGCCCAGCCACAGGGGGTACTCGGGGGTGTTGTCGAGGAGGACGCCGAGGTGCGGCTCGGCGCCGGGCGGCAGCAGGTCCGCCAGGAGTGCCGCACGGGCGGCGGCCCCGGCCGCGACCTCGTGGTGGGTGAGCACCTCGTCCTCGAACCACAGCCCCGGCCGGTGGTCGCCCCACCGGTCGGCGACGAGCTGTGCGACCGTTCGCCTCGTGGACTCCATACGGGCGCACGGTAATTGACGCAACGTCAGATGAGGAGGGGCAATCTCGGTCAGGGGGTCGGGAACGAGGTGTCGTTGGAGAACCGGTGGTACGTGACCATGAATCCGACACAGAAGACGAAGATCACCGCGAAGAAGGCGAGGAGGCCGGCGGCGGCCACGGCGTGCTTCACCCTGCCCGGCTCGTGGGCCGTGGCCACCACGGTGCGGCCTTCGGCGTAGTGGACCGTGACGAAGTCGCCCTCGACCGTCGTCATCGGGCCGTCCTCCTCCTCGAAGCGGATGGCGCGGCCGTCACGCGTCGTGAACTCGTACACGTGGTGGATCGTGGTGTGCACGGCGCTGCTCCGGCCCGTGCCCTTGCTGACCGTCGTGAACGCCTTCAGACAGCGGCCCTCCGCCGTCAGCCCGCTGTTCCAGGCGCTGCGGATCTGCAGCCAGCGGCGCAGCACGCGGTACGCCATGAAGGCGACGACGGCCATGATCACGACGGGAACGGTGTACAGAAAAACATCCACGACGGTCCCCCGCTGTCGACGAACGCCTCGGTCGTCGGCGTGTGGGGAACGTACCCGCGCGGGGGCCCCGCGCAGCTCAAGCGATGCTCAGAACTCGCGGGGCCGGGTGCGTTGTTCGGTCAGAACGTGACGTCCGAGCAGGCGTAGAACGCGTTACCGGTGTCGGCGATCGTCCATACCGCGAGGATCACGTGGTGGCCGCTCAGACCGGACGGCAGGCGGCCGGTGTGGGAGAGCGTGGACGGGGGGCGCTGACCGTTGTAGGGGACGGTGAAGAACGGGGTGAGGTTGAGGTCGGAGCGGGCGAGGGCGTGGTTCTGGTTCCAGCCCGGTTTGGTGACGTAGTACTTGAAGTCGGTGGTGGCGTGCATGGCGGTGAACTGCCAGCGGAAGGTGTGGTTCTGGCCGCCTGTCACCCTGGTCGTGGGCCAGGCGCCGCCGCCCGGCCTGGTGGGCGAGTCGAGCCGGCCGAACCGGCTGTGCCCGGCGGAACAGATCTGGCCGTCAGCCGGCCCTGAGCCCGGGAAGCCCTTCGGGCCCTCCACGCTCTGCGGCTCCCACTGGATGTCGCCGCAGTTCGTGACGGTGCCGTTCTGACAGAGCTTCTGCCGGCTGACGGGGAGATCGGTGTAGCCGTGGCCGGAGGCGCCGCCGCTGGAGAGGACGAGGGCCCCGGTGGTGGCGAGACCGACGCCGGCGGCGTACCACTTGGCGCGTTTTCGGGTGAGGGTCCTTGGACGCATGCTGCCGCTCCCTGGAGTACGTGGGGATGTTCCAGGTCTAGACCAAGCATCAGAGTAGGAGCGGTAGTTAGCTGTGTCCATATCAACGGCAGGCCCTGCCCGGCACGGTGTTCACGGGGACGTTTCGCGCCGCCCCGTGTAGAACGCCACCGTCAGGTCCTTCACCAGTGCCTTGCGCTCGTAGTCGTCGAGTTCGACCAGGCCGCGCATCGTCAGCCGGGTCACCGTGTCCTCGACGGAGTCGACGACCGAGGTGAGCACGGTGTCGCGATGCTGTGCGTCGAGCGCCGCGATCCGCCGGCGCTGCATCACCGCGGCGACCTCGGAGGCGTACTCGATCCGGGTCGGCTGGACGGAGAACACCTCCAGACCGACCGGTGCCGTGTCCGCGACCAGCAGCCGCGTCAGCGCCTCGCCGACCGCCTCCGTGTTGCGCAGGGTCGAGTCCCTGACCAGGGCGCCCGGCGGTACGTCGGCGGGGAGCCGGGACAGCACCCGGGAGAGCGCCGCCTCCACGCAGTCGCGCAGGTACCGCTCGTGGTCCTCGATCCCCAGCACGGCCCGCGCGGTGTCCCGCACCCGCCAGGCGACCAGGACGACCACCCGAAGCGCCACGCCGTTGGCGTCGACCGCCGGCATCGGCTCGCTCCGCCAGTGCCGCAGCCGTACGTCGACCCGGCGGCGCAGCACGAGCGGGTTCACCCAGAGCAGTCCGGTGCGGCGGACGGTCCCCCGGTACCGCCCGAAGAGGTTCAGCACGAAGGCCCGCCCGGTCCGCCCCCGCGCCAGCCCGCCGAACCCGAACAGGGTCAGCGCCCCGGCACCGGCGTACGCGGCCCACTGCGCCGCCCCGAGCCCCCCCGCGGGCACGTCCGGCAGCCCCAACGCCCGTACGGCCAGACCCGGCAGCACACCGGCCCACCACGACGTCAGCACGCATCCGGCCACCCCGCAGGCCCCGCCCAGCACACCCACCGCCCCGGGCAGCACCCGCGCGTGACGCTCGACCAGGTCCGGGTCGACCTGGACGGCGGGCCGCGGCTTCACCGAGGCGGGTCCCCGCCCCACCCGCGGCTGCTCCCCCGTCCCCCGCCGCCGGCCCACGACCGCGGGGGCGACCGGCCCGGACACCGGCTCCGGGTCGTCCCGGAACAGCAGATGGACGGGGATCTCGGTGGTCGTCTCGTTCTGGATGAGCCGCGCGGTCCTCGCGACCCCTTCCGGCTCCGGTGTGGGTGAGGTGGTCGTACTCATACGTGCCTCCATGCCTCCGCGCGGGAAGAACCGTGGTGAGAGCTGGTGACGGTGGAGAGGGTGCGAGCGCCGGGCCGGGTGGCGGCCGCCTGGCCGGGCCGGACTGTCCGGCGAGGGTGCGCGGTTGACGCGGGGCGGTGGCGTCAGGAGGACCGGCGGCGCCGGGTCTCGGGGCCCGGGTAGCCGTCCGCCGCGCCGCGGCGCCGGCCCTGGGCCCGCTGGAACGCCTCCGCGTTCCGCCGGTCCCACTCGCCCCGACGCGGTCCCGGCCCCGGCCCCGGCCCCGAGGTGCCGTAGGTGCCGAAACCCTTCTCCACCAGCCGTTTCCCGAGCGGGGTGACATGCTCGTCGTGCGCGCCGGGCCGGAACGCGCCCCGGCCAGGACGGCCGCGCACACCGTGCGAGGCGGGCGTCGGGGGCGCGACCGGCGGGCGGGACGTGGAGGAGAGGCGGCCCCTGCCGCGCTCCACCGGCGACCGGCCCCGCCGTATGACGTGGCGGTTGTCCGCGCCGGGCCCGGAGGAGGCGGTGCCCGGATACCGGTCGCTCCTCGGCCTTCCCGCCGGCCCCTTCGTACCGCCACGTCCAAAGGACTCGGGGGAACCGGCGGGGCCGCCCGTCGCCCGCTCCGGGGAACCCGCGCCGTGGTCGACCGGGCCCTGGTGGCGGTAAGGCACACAGCGGGTCGGGCCGGTCCGGTGGCCGTACGGGGCGAGCCGTCGGCGGGTATGCGGGCAGGTCGACGCGTAGGCGACGCAGGAGGTGCGCGTGGGGTCCGGCCACTCGTCGGGCGACGCCTCCCCGGCGGCGGGGTGGCCAAGGCCGCGCGTGGTCGAGTACGGCATCGCTCGTCGTCGGTGAACACAGCCCGGGCATTCGCAGGCGGCAGCCCCCGGATCGATTTCCTCGAATGCCGGAGTATCCATGCGATTCCCCTCACGGGCAGGGCGGAGAATTCCACGATTCTGCACGACGTCAAGTTTTCCAAGCGTCGCGTGTTGTCGCATGCTGACGGTCCAAACGATGTACGGGCGGTACGGGGAGAACCGACGGCTCGCCGGCCGGGGACCACGACCGGGGACCGTTCGCGCGAATCCACGAACCCACGAAAAACAGGGGGCGCTCGATGTCCATTGGGGGCGCGTGCGACCGCGCACGCAACCACTCATGTCCCGCGCACCACGATCGACCGCGCCGGCACACCCGCCCGCCACAGTGGTCGGAAGCACCCCCGGCGCTCGGGTAAACTTTCACCGCACGCGCCGCTAGCTCAGTTGGTTAGAGCAGCTGACTCTTAATCAGCGGGTCCGGGGTTCGAGTCCCTGGCGGCGCACCACCGAAGAGGCCCCTCGCAGCAGCGAGGGGCCTCTTCGCATACCCCGCGCCGGCCGCGGAGCAGCGCTGTTTCACAGATCCTCCACCCCTGTCCCAATCATCTGGTATGACCGGAAACCGCCGTGTTCCTCACCTTGCGATCAAGATGAGGACCATAGAACCCTGAGGCATAAGGGGCCGCGGATACGGGGCAGTTGGGGGGCCGCGGGCGCAAGGGCGCTCGGGGGATGGGGATCATAGCCTCCCGGCGCTCGCGGCGACGCGCACATTCTCGAACGAATGCCCAGAGAGGCGTCAATGCAACCGGAAGTCCGCCACCCCGTGTCTTTATGGTGTAGATCACATAGTGACGGCTATCCGCCACTGATACGTCCGTAACGGTCGAGGGGGACCGGAGCGGACGGAAAACCGACTAACACACACGAACGTGTGTGCGGGGGGAATGACTCATGACGCCGACGGGCGCCCGGCATAACTCCGACCCGTCCGAAACGACACGACCGAAGGTTCCGTCGCACCGGACCGGCACCTTCCGAAAGTTGAGGAAGACACTTCCCAGATACGACTACGAGCACTACAGCCGACTCGCGGGGCCCCTCACTCAGCCCGATCCGAGCAAGCCCTACACAGTGCAGTACCGCTCCCTGATCTCCCAGGAGCCGCACCGCATGAGGGTCGCCCTGATGCTGGCCGCCGCCCCGCTGCTCTCCCTGGTCCTGCTCACCTGGCTGCTCCAGCCGGAGCACTGGACCAGGCGCGACTACGTCGAGTACGAGTTCCTGCCCGCCCTCGACATGGTCATGCTGGTCTCGATCGGCCTGATCGAGTTCTTCCGCTGCATGAACGTGCTCTCCAACGCGCACGCCACCCTGGTCGCCCGCGACCCGATCCCCGTGGTGCCCGAGGCCGGCACCCGAGTCGCCTTCCTCACCTCCTTCGTGCCCGGCAAGGAGCCGCTGGAGATGGTGACGAAGACCCTGGAGGCCGCCGTCAGGCTCCGCCACCGCGGGCTGCTGCACGTGTGGCTCCTCGACGAGGGCGACGACCCGGAGGTGAAGGAGGTCTGCGCGCGCCTCGGCGTGCACCACTTCTCCCGCAAGGGCATCGCCAAGTGGAACCGGCCCAAGGGCCCGCACCGCGCCAAGACCAAGCACGGCAACTACAACGCCTGGCTCGACGCGCACGGTGACGACTACGACTTCTTCGCCTCCGTCGACACCGACCACATCCCGCTGCCCAACTACCTGGAGCGGATGCTCGGCTTCTTCCGCGACCCGGACATCGGCTTCGTCATCGGCCCCCAGGTGTACGGCAACTACGACAACTTCGTCACCAAGGCCGCCGAGTCGCAGCAGTTCCTCTTCCACGCGCTGATCCAGCGAGCCGGCAACCGCTACGGCGCGCCGATGTTCGTGGGTACGTCGAACGCCGTGCGCATCAAGGCCCTCAAGCAGATCGGCGGGCTCTACGACTCGATCACCGAGGACATGGCGACCGGCTTCGAGATCCACCGCCACAAGAACCCGCTCACGGGCCGCAAGTGGCGCTCGGTGTACACCCCGGACGTGCTCGCGGTGGGCGAGGGTCCCAGCGCCTGGACGGACTTCTTCACCCAGCAGATGCGCTGGTCGCGCGGGACGTACGAGACGATCCTCAAGCAGTACTGGAAGGGCTGGTACTCACTGCCGCCGACCAAGCTCTTCAACTACACCATGATGATCATCTTCTATCCGATGTCCGCCCTCAACTGGATCCTCGCCGCGCTGAGTTGTGCCCTCTTCCTGGGCCTCGGCGCCTCGGGCGTGAACATCGACCCGACGGTGTGGCTGATGCTCTACGGGAACGCCTCGGCGCTCCAGATAGGCCTGTACGTCTGGAACCGCAGGCACAACGTCTCCCCGCACGAGCCCGAGGGCTCCGGCGGTGTGGCCGGCATGGTGATGTCCGCGCTGTCCGCGCCGCTGTACGCCAAGGCTCTGATCGACTCTGCGCTGCGCCGCAAGAGCAAGTTCGTCGTCACGCCCAAGGGCGACTCGGCCAGCCCCGACCGGTGGTTCGGCACCTTCCGGTACCACTGGTACTTCATCGCGATCTTCGGCGGTTCGATCGTCGCCGGCTTCGCCTTCGGGCACTCGCATCCGGCGATGATCATCTGGGCGACGTTCGCCCTGCTGATCACCGCCCTGCCCATCGTCGTCTGGCGTCACATGCTGCGCCAGGACAAGAAGAAGGCCGCCGCCTCGGCCGCGCTGCAGGGGTCGATGGTCGCACCGCCCGAGGCCGCCGCCACGCCCTCCGCGTCCCCCCACGCACCGCACACCCCACACGGGCCGCACGCTCCCCAGCACAAGCCGAGCTGGGCCGCGTCCGGTCCGGGCGGCGGGGGCGGCGGGGGCGGCGACCAGACCATGCAGATCGCCCTGGGCGGACTGGGGGGACGTAAGGAATGAGTGACCGTGCAGGCCGCCGCCGCGCCCGTCGCCTCGCGATCGGCTCGGCGGTGGTCCTCGCGCTGGCCGGGATGAACGGGCCGTGGCTGTACCGCTTCGGCACCGAGCAGTACCACCAGTACAAGATCAACAGACCTGAGTACAAGGCCGCCAACGGCCACTGGCAGATCGTGGAGTTCCCGAAGGAGTACCGGCAGAACACGATCCACGCCGCGCTCCTGCACACCGGCAAGGTCCTGTTGATCGCGGGGTCGGGCAACGACCAGGACAACTTCGACAGGAAGAGGTTCGACACCCGCGTCTGGGACCCGGTCAAGCAGACGATCAAGCGCGTACCGACCCCGGCCGACCTGTTCTGCACCGGGCACACCCAGCTGTCCAGCGGCCGGCTGCTGATCGCGGGCGGCACCAAGCGCTACGAGAAGCTCAAGGGCGATGTCACCAAGGCCGGCGGCCTGATGATCATCCACAACGAGAACCCCGACAAGAGGATGGAGCTGAAGCCGGGGACGAGGTTCGTCGGCAGGAAGAACGGCAAGACCTTCGTCCTGAAGGACGAGGTCGAGATCAGGAAGGCCACCAAGACCTTCGACCCGGACACCGGGAGGTTCACCGGGAACAAGCCGGGGATCGCCCGCGCCTACGTCGAGGCCGAGAGGAGCGGCAAGCGGTACGAGACCGGCACCGAGGACAACTACCGGATCACGGGCCTGAAGGGCGCGGACGCCCGCAACACCTACGGCATCGCGCAGAAGCTCGCCCTCGACAAGAAGGACTTCCAGGGCATCAGGGACGCCTACGAGTTCGACCCGGTCGCCGAGCGGTACATCAAGGTCGACCCGATGAACGAGGCCCGCTGGTACCCGACGCTGACGACGCTCACCGACGGCACGGTCCTCAGCCTCTCCGGGCTGGACGAGATCGGCCAGCTGGTCCCGGGCAAGAACGAGATCTACGACCCCGCGACGAAGAAGTGGACGTACACCAAGGGCATCCAGCAGTTCCCCACGTATCCGGCGATCTCCCTGATGCAGAACGGCAAGCTGTTCTACTCGGGCGCGAACGCCGGGTACGGCCCGGACGACGTGGGCCGTCAGCCGGGCATCTGGGACCTGAGGACCAACAAGTTCACCGAGGTCCCCGGCATGAGCGACAGCAAGCTGCTGGAGACCGCGGGTACGGTGCTGCTCCCGCCGGCCCAGAAGGAGACGTACATGGTGATCGGCGGCGGCGGGGTCGGTGAGTCGGAGAAGTCCAGCAGGAAGACCCGGATCATCGACCTGCTGGACGACAGCCCGCGCTTCGTGGACGGACCGGAGCTCGACAAGGGCACCCGGTATCCGCAGGCTTCGATCCTCCCCGACGACACGGTTCTCATCTCCGGCGGTTCGGAGGACTACCGGGGCCGCGGCGACTCCGACATCCTGGAGTCGCGCATCTACGACGCGCGCACCGGCAAGATGCGGCGGGTCGCCGATCCGCTGGTCGGCCGCAACTACCACTCCGGGTCGATCCTGCTGCCCGACGGACGGGTCGTCTTCTTCGGGTCGGACTCCCTCTACGCCGACAAGGCCAACACCAAGCCCGGTGAGTTCGAGCAGCGGATCGAGATCTACACCCCGCCGTATCTGTACCAGGACGCTCGGCCGACGCTGTCGGGCGGGCCGAAGACGGTCGCGCGCGGCGGGAAGGCGACCTTCCGGACGCGGCACGCGTCGTCCGTCAAGTCGGCTCGGCTGATCCGGCCGAGTGCGTCGACGCATGTCACCGACGTCGACCAGAAGTCCATCGCGGTGGACTTCACGACGTCCGGCGACGAACTCACGGTGACCGTGCCGAAGAACCGGAATCTCGTGCAGTCCGGGTGGTACATGCTGTTCGTGACGGATGACGCGGGGACGCCGAGCAAGGCGCAGTGGGTGAAGGTTCCGTAGGGGGTTCGTTCTCGGGTTCCCTCTCGGTCCCTCTCGGTCCCTCTCGGGTTCTCTCTCGGTCCCTCTCGGGTTCTCTCTCGGGTGCGGGTGCGGGTGCGCGTGCGGGTGCGGGGCACGTGGGGGCTGGTCGCGCAGTTCCCCGCGCCCCTCGGAAAGCAGGGGCCGCGCCCCCTGCTTTCCGGCGCATGACGCGCAGCGCGACGCGGAGTCAGCGGCCGGCGAGAAGGCCGTCCACCAGGGCTTGAAGCCCGTCCCGGTAGGTGTCCTCGGCGGTCAGCGGAGCCCAACGGCCTGCGGCCTGCGCCAAGCGGGGCAGCTCGATCGGGTCGAGGTCGGCGAAGACTCTTTCCCGGTAGGTCGCACGGTCGTCGTCCGCGCGCCGTCGGGCCGCTGTCGCCCTGACCACGATCTCTCCGGCGGTGTAGTACCAGATCGCGCGGTAGCCGTGCACGGCGCGGTCGAGGGAGAGGCCGCATTCGACCAGGCCGTCGACGATCTGCTCGACGAACCACAGCGCGCTCGTGGACAGCAGGTCGTCGGCGGTCAGTACCTCCACGATCCAGGGGCAGGCGGCGAGCGCCTCGTGGACGGCGGTGGCAGCCACGATGATCCGCTCGCGAGGGTGGGCGGGCAGTTCCGGTCGGCGCAGGGCCCGGGCGGCGTAGTCGTCCAGCAGGAGGACGAGCAGTTCCTCCTTGTCGCGGACGTGGTGGTAGAGCGCCATCGGCGTGCTGCCGACTTCCGTGGCCAGCCGCCGCATGGTCAGCCGGTCCACGCCCCCCTCGTCCACGATCCGGCGTGCCGCCTCGATGATCTCCCCGCGAGAGATGCGGGGAGGCCGGCCCAGGGTCTTGCGCGGTGCGGACGGTTGCGGCATGCCCCCCATCATTCCCCAGGTGTCGACAACGGCGAACCCCGGCGGTAACTTTTCTTACATGTATAGAAACTCTCGAGGGAGGCCCGGGGTGGTGCCGGCGGCGGCCGCCGCAGCCCAGTTCGTCGCCGCCCTGGACACCACGGCCACCGATCCCGCCGCGCTCAACGATGGCTACGCCTTGGGCCTGGCCGTCACGGCCACCGTTCTCGTGCTCGCGGCAGTCGTGGCGGTGGTCGTGCTGCCGCGCCGCCAAGTCGTCACTCCCGTCCCGTGATCCGCCGACCCCGCCGAGAACCGGCTGGAAGGAATCCCGTCATGACGAACGACACCGTCGACCTGTTCGCCTCCGCGCTGCTCTTCCACCCCGACGGCGATGTCCGAGCCGTCGAACGGCGGATGACGAGCGGCGGCTCCGGCGCGTGGCAGATCGCCGCGTTCCACGTGGAGAGCGATGCCGACGTGCACGCCGACCAGTGGGAGATGCACCCGGAGGCGGAGGAAGCGGTGTGCTGCCTGACCGGCGGCGTCCGCCTCTACTTCCGGCCCGACGCGCCCGGCGGGGCCGAGGACATGGTGCGGTTGCGGGCAGGCGCCGCCGTGGTCGTCCCCCGGGGCCGCTGGCACCGCCTGGAACTGGACGCCCCCAGCGACCTGATGTCGATCACCGTTCGCAACGGCACCCGCCTCGAAACGCGCACCGGCACCCACTGATCGACAGGTGGCCCTGCGAAGAGGGCCGGGCCACCACGAAACGAATCTCACCCGAAGACGTGACGGCGACCGGCCCCGTTCACTCCGACGCCCTGGCCAACTTCAGCGCGTACTCCGGCCACCACTCCCCCGCCTTGGGCCCCCCTTTGCACTCGCCGTCCGACTCTCCCGGCCGCTTGACCCACAGGTACGCGTCCACCAGCGGATCCGCGGTCCTCGTCGTCGGCGTCTCCCCCAGCGCCCGCCCCGGCGGGTTGCACCACTGCTCGTCCTTGCGGCCCCCGGTGTAGGGGCCGTTGCCGTTGCGGCTGGTGTCGATGACGAACGGCTTGTCGCCGATCTTCGCGGAGAGCCGCTTGCCGTACTCGATGGAGTCCTCGGTGGTGTAGAAGTTCGAGACGTTGACGGCGAACCCGTCGGCCTTGTCGACGCCGGCCCACTTCAGGGGTTCGGCGATCCTGTCGGCCTCGCTCCACCCGGCGTTCCCGGCGTCCAGGTACACCTTCGTCTTCTTCAGCGCGCCGAGCTTCTCGATCGCGCCCTTGAGCAGGGCGTACCGCTCCTCGTGGAACTCGCCCGGCGTGCAGCCGTCCACCACGTGGAGGACCGCGTCGGGTTCGAGGACGACCGTGGCGGGACGGTCCCCGATGCCCTGGGCAACGCCGTCGATCCACGTCCGGTAGGCGTTGCCGTCGGCCGCGCCGCCGCCCGAGTACTGGCCGCAGTCGCGGTGCGGGATGTTGTAGAGGACGAGGACGGCGTCCCGGTCGGCCTTGTCCGCCGCCTCGGTGTACCCCCTGGCCTCCCGCTCCGGGTTCTCGGGGCCGATCCACTCGCCCGTGGGCTGTTCGGCGATCTTGCGGATCAGCTTGGCGTTCTCGTCCTTGCCCGCTTCCTCGTAGGCGGCCACCTGGGCCGCCGCGTTCCCCTTCGGATTGACCCAGAACGGGCCGGATTCGCTGGGCTGTTGGCTGATCCCGGAGTCCGTGGTCTTGTCGTCCTCGCCGTCGCCGTCTCCCCCGAAACAGCCTGCGAGCAGCAACGTGGCCCCCGCCACCGCCACGGACGCCCGAACTCCGGCCCCCCTACTGGCGTACATCCAACTCCCCCTTGGGTGCACCGTGTCGTAAGCCCCGATCCTGGCATATTTCCCGCATCGCCCACGAGGTTGCCCCGGCCTTGACCGGGAGCTGTCGTCTCCTGATCGCGTCGGACGGAAACCGTGCGCCAACGGGGGCCGCACGTCGTCCGTATGATCGAACGTCAGTTACCGCCCTCATGTCACATCACCTCTGGCCCATCCGGTCCGTCCGTTCCACAGTCGCTTCTCCCTCCCGTTGCGGTGCCGGGTTACTCCCGCGGCCCGGACGGGCGCGGTCGAGGACCGGCCCGGCCGACGGCTCCCGGGGGAGCGGATCGTCGACCGGCCCGGGCACGCCGTACCGGGTCACGCCGCGCGACGGCTCAGGGGCGGGTGCCGCTGAGGTACGCGGAGACGACGACGTTCGCCGTGTAGGTGCGGCTCTTCTTGTCGAAGGTCCCGCCGCAGGTGATCAGGCGGAGTTCGGCGCGGCCCGACTGCCGTACGCCGTAGGCCTGTCCGGCGTCGAAGGCGTCGCGGCCGATGACCTGCACGTCGTCCACGGTGAACTCGGCGACGGTGCCGTCGTCCCGGGCCACCCTGATCAGCTCGCCGAGTTTGAGGGCGCTGAGCTTGTAGAAGACGGCGGGGCGGGTCTCGGTGTCGACGTGTCCGACGAACAGCGCGGTCCCGGCGGCGCCGGGCCGGGTTCCGGCGGCGTACCAGCCGACCACGCCGGGCTGGTCGTAGGAGGGCGGGTCGATCGCCCCGTCGACGTCGAGACCGCGCGCCACGACCGGCGCCTGCACCCCCATGGCGGGGATGTCGAGGCGCTGCGGGCGTGCGCCCCGCGACGGTTCCACAGCGGGCGGCAGTTCCGCCTGCGCCGGCCTGCCGACGGCGGCCACGTCACCCGTGGTCGGCGCCGATATGCCGTGCCGAACGTCGGTGACCTCGCGGCCCCAGAGCCACAGGCCGAGCAGCAGCACGGCCCAGGCGACACCGGTGGTGAACCGGCCGGCGCTCGAACCACCGCGGCGCTCGCCGATGTCGGAGTAGTCCTGACCGGACACGGTGTCCCCTTACTCCGTGCCCCGGCGCCTGCGGGCGCCGCGTACCACCGCGACCGCTGCCGCGACACCGGCGAGGACCAGGCCGACCACCGCGTGCCGGGCGCCGGGGCCGGTGTTCCGGGCGTCCATGGAGTTGAGGCCGTCGGCCGAGGCGGCGGCGTCCGCGGATGCCGCCGGGTCCGCCGCCAGCAGTGCCGCTCCGCCGCCGCCCGCGCGTACGGGGGCGACCGGGGAGGCCGGCGCCGAGGGCGGCCGCTCGGTGGGCCGGGACGAGGTGGAGGGCCTGACGGGGGACGGCTTGCCGTCGCCGACCTTGATCGTGCCCTTGACCTTGTCCTCCTTGCCGTCGCAGGAGACCCGCACCGTGTACTTCCCGGGTTTCAGCGTGGACCGGACACGGGTCTCGCCGGTCAGGGTGCCCCCCTTGCCGCCGAGTTCGGTCAGCTGCGCGTCCGCGACGAACGCCTTCGAGGCGGCGGTGCCGGACTTGCCCGCGCAGCCCTCGGCCCGCACCTGGATGTCGGTGCCGGGTGCCGGCCGGGCCGGCACCACCGAGACGTCCCCGGAGTCGGCCGCGTGGACCGTGGGAGCCGACGCGGCCAGCGCGGCGGCGACCACCGCCCCGGCACACAGAGTGAGTCGCAGTGAGCCCATGGTGAACCTCCAGACTCCTGAGACTCCCCCGCCGGGAGCCGGGCCGCATCCGGGGAGGGGCCGTGGCTGCTCCGTACGGGTGGCCTGGGGTTTACGGTCCGGGCCACCCCTCGCATGGGGGAAGGGGGCGCGGCTCAGATGCGGTCGACCAGGTCCGCGATGGAGTCCACGATCTTCGACGGCCGGTAGGGGAACTTCTCGACCTGGTCCGGTGTGGTCAGGCCGGTGAGCACCAGGAAGGTCTGCATCCCGGCCTCCATGCCGGCGAGGACATCGGTGTCCATGCGGTCGCCGATCATGGCGCTGGTCTCGGAGTGGGCGCCGATCGCGTTGAGACCGGTGCGCATCATCAGCGGGTTCGGCTTGCCCGCGAAGTACGGCTTCTGCCCGGTCGCCTTGGTGATCAGCGCGGCCACGGCACCGGTCGCGGGCAGCGGGCCCTCGGTGGAGGGGCCGGTCTCGTCCGGGTTGGTGGCGATGAAGCGGGCGCCGGCGTTGATCAGCCGCACCGCCTTGGTCATGGCCTCGAAGGAGTAGGTGCGGGTCTCGCCGAGGACCACGTAGTCGGGGTCGTGGTCGGTGAGGACGTACCCGATGTCGTGCAGGGCGGTGGTCAGACCGGCCTCCCCGATGACGTACGCCGTGCCGCCGGGCCGCTGGTCGTCCAGGAACTGGGCGGTGGCGAGGGCCGAGGTCCAGATGTGGTCGACGGGGACGTCCAGGCCCATGCGGGAGAGCCGGGCGTGCAGATCGCGCGGGGTGTAGATCGAGTTGTTGGTGAGCACCAGGAACGGCCGGCCGGACTCCCGCAGCTTCTTGATGAAGGCGTCGGCGCCGGGGATCGGCACACCCTCATGGATGAGCACCCCGTCCATGTCGGTGAGCCACGACTCGATGGGCTTGCGCTCTGCCATGTGCGATCTCCTGCCGTACGTGCGGATGCGCTCCCAACCCTAGGGCTGCATGGCCGGAAAGAGGAGGGCGATCTTGGCCGCTGAGACCGCCCCGCCCACTCACCGCCGGCGCCTGCGCATCCCTGCCGCCAGTACCCCTCCCACGGTGAGGGCCGACATCCCGACGGCGTACGGCAGCAGGACGTGCCCGGCGCCGCTGTCGGCCAGCTCCCCGGGGTACGGCCCGGCGTCCCGCGCCCCCTCGGGCTCCGCGCCCGCCCCGCCGCCGTCGGCCCGCCCGCTCTCGCGCGGCCCCGGGGGCCCTCCTTCGTCCCGGCCGCCGCCCTTGCCCTTCTTGTCCTTGCCACCGGCCTGCTCGTCGCCCTTGCCCTTGCCCTTGCGGCCGTCCTGTTCGGCGCCCTCGTCCTCCCGCGCGTCCTCGTCCTCGCCCCCGTACTCGTCGGTGATCCGGAAGCGGTAGTCGTTCGACTCCCCCACCCACTCGCTGTCGTCGCCGCGCCGCTGGACGACGGCCGCGTTGGCGACGACGTCGTTCGGCACGGCCGCGTCGGAGGTCACGGAGAGACGGACCTTGACGGTGACGGTGCGGCCGGCGGGCACGGTGAAGCCGTCGCCGTCCTCGTCGAGCACCGCGACCAGTTCGTCCGCGTCGGTCTCCTCGAAGGTGACCGGCCGGGAGGTGGTCCCCTCGGCGTCCTCGAAGTACTCCAGCTGCGCCTGCGACCGCTCCAGCGCCCGCCCGTCGTCGACCAGCACGACCACCGGGTGGATGTCCGCGCAGGTCCGGTCCGTGGTGTTGGTGAGCTCCAGCGCCCAGTTCCCGAAGCCGCCGCCGGCGACATACGTGGCCGGTCCCTCCTCGATACGGGTCCGGATCGGGAACTCCCCGCCGTCGGCCCCCGCGCACCCGGCGGCCTCGCCCACCGCCGCGACCGCCGCTCCCGGACCGCCGCCGAGGCCGACTCCGACGGCGAACACCAGGGCCAGACAAGTACACAGTCGCATGAACACATGACCATGCCAGCGCCTTCGGAACAGACGAGGAGCCACGCCCGGGGCCGCCGAGGAGACCGGGGAAGTCCGCTCGATCAGCGGAGGAGGGGCACCTGCGCGGCACGGCCCGGCCGTCCTTCCGACGGCGCGGGCCTGCGACGGGTGCGGCTCCGCCGCGTGGGCGCGAGCGACCGGGCCGAACCCGGGGCCGCCGACCGTCGCCTTCCCGTCCCGTACGGCGATCAGGCACCTTCCGGGCCCCTCGCCGGGGGCGCCCCGGCGGACCTACCCGTCGGCCCGCCCGAACAACGGCGCCAACAGCAACTGAGCCGCACCCTCGGCAACCACCAGCGCCCCGCCGGAGGCGATCCGTACCGGCACATACGGCTCCTCGCCCTGCAGCCGGGCCCACTCGTCCAGCACGGCCCCCACCCCCCGTACGAAGACATCCGGCCGCTCCTCGACCGTGCGCCCCCCGAGCAGCACCAGCTCGATGTCCAGCAGCCCGACGAGGTTCGCGGCCCCCGTCCCCAGCACCCGCGCGGCCTCGTCCACGTCCCCCCGGGCGACGGCCGCGAGGCACAGCGCCTCGATGCACCCGCGGTTCCCGCAGCTGCACGGGGGCCCGTCCAGCTGGACGATCTGGTGCCCGAACTCCCCGGCCCGGGTCCGCGCCCCCCGGTGCACGGACCCGCCGAACACAAGCCCGGCGCCCAGCCCGGTGCCGAGGTGGATGTACGCGAAGGAGCCATGCGTCCCGAGGGCCACGGCGAGCCGCAGCGCCGCCGCGTTGGTGTCCTTGTCGACGACCACGGGGGTCCGCAGCCGCCGGGCCAGGGCCGCCCGCAGGGGGAACCCCTCCCACTCCGGGAATCCGGTGACGCGGTGGAGCACGCCGTGCAGGTGGTCGAGGGGGCCGGGCAGGGCGACACCGACGCCGAGGAGGGGGGCGTCCTCCTCGGCGAGCAGTGCCTCCACCTCCCGCGCCGCGCTCTCGACGACGGCGTCCGCGCCGGCCCCCAGGTGCAGCGGGGCGCACCGCTCGCCGACCACCGTGCCGGTGAGGTCGCAGACCACGGCGGTGAGCGCGTCGCGGTCCAGGTGGAGGCCGACCGCGTGACCGGCCTCGGGGACCAGCCGCAGGACGGTGCGCGGCTTGCCCCCGGTGGAGGCGCGGTAGCCCGCCTCCGTCACGAGTCCGTCGGCACGGAGCCGGGCGATGATCTTGCTGACCGCCTGCGGGGTGAGGCCCGTGCGGTCGGCCAGTTCGAGCCGGCTTATCCCGGCCGCCCCCGCGGTCCGCAGCAGGTCCAGCACCAGCGCCCCGTTGTGGCTGCGCAGCGCCAGGAGGTTGACGCCCGACGCTCCCGCGGCGCGGCCGTTCCGGTTGCCCGTGCCGTTCCCATTGCCGTTCACACCCCCATTGTCCCCCGTGCTTGCACTTTGGCAACAGCGTTGCTTAAGTGGACGTATGACAGGCACCGCGAACGGCAAGGACTCCACCGGTACGGCCCCCTCGGCCCCGCACACGCCCGGTGCGGCACCCGCCGCCCCCCTGCGCGTGGCCCTGGTCGGCTACGGCCTGGCCGGGTCCGTCTTCCACGCCCCGCTGATCGCCGCGACACGGGGCCTGGCCCTCGACACGGTCGTCACCTCGAACCCGGAGCGGCAGGCACAGGCCCGCGCCGAGTTCCCGGACGTACGGCTCGCCGCCTCCGCGGACGAACTGTGGGCCCGGGCGGACGAGTTGGACCTGGTCGTCGTCGCCTCCCCCAACAGGACGCATGTCCCGCTCGCGACCGCCGCGCTGGAGGCGGGCCTCGCGGTCGTCGTGGACAAGCCGCTCGCCGGCACGGCGGCCGAGGCCCGCGAGCTGGCCGCCCTCGCCGACTCCCGCGGCCTGCTGCTGTCCGTCTTCCAGAACCGCCGCTGGGACAACGACTTCCTGACCCTCCGCAAGCTGCTCGGCGACGGCCGGCTGGGCGAGGTCAGCCGATTCGAGTCCCGCTTCGAACGCTGGCGCCCCCAGCTCAAGGGCGGCTGGCGCGAGTCCGGCGACCCGGCAGAGATCGGAGGTCTCCTCTACGACCTGGGCAGCCACCTGGTCGACCAGGCCCTCACTCTCTTCGGTCCGGCCACCCTCGTCTACGCCGAGTCCGACCTGCGCCGCCCCGGCGCCGAGGCGGACGACGACACGTTCATCGCCGTCACCCACGCGAGCGGCGTCCGCTCCCACTTCCACGCCTCCGCCGTCGCCCCCCAACTCGGCCCCCGCTTCCGGGTGCTGGGCTCGGAGGCCGGCTATGTGAAGTACGGACTCGACCCGCAGGAGGCCGACCTCCGCGACGGCGCGCGCCCCGCACCGGGCGCCCCCTGGGGGGTGGAGCCCGAGGAGCTGTGGGGCCGTATCGGCGCCGGCGAGTCCCCCGCCACCGGCGGCGGCAGCCCCGTCCCGACCGTCCCCGGCGACTACCCCGCGTACTACGCGGCCGTGGCCGCCGCCCTGCGCGGCACCGGCGAGAACCCGGTCACGGCGTACGAGGCGGCCGCCGCGCTGGACGTCCTGGAAGCGGCACGGAAGTCGGCGGCCGAGGGAGTGGCGGTGAGGCTCGCATGACGAACTCCCCGAGCACCGGGGCCCCCAGCGGGGCCCCCAGCACCGGGACCCCGGGCATCGAGACTCCGGGCATCGAGGAACTGGAGGCGCAGGAACGCCGTCTGGTCCTCCCCCGCTTCACCTTCGAGGACGCGTGGGCGCTGGGCTCCCTGCTGGTCGGGATGGCCCGCGAGCGCGAGGCCCCCGTCGCCGTCGACATCCGCCGCGGCGCCCAGCAGCTGTTCCACGCCGCGCTCCCCGGTTCGACCCCGGACAACGACGCCTGGATCGACCGCAAACGGCGTGTGGTGGAACGCTACGGCGCCTCCTCGTACCTCGTCGGCGCCCGCTTCCGCGCCAAGGGCACCACCTTCGAGGCCTCGTCCCGCCTCGACCCGGACCGCTACGCCGCCCACGGGGGCTCCTTCCCCCTGGCGGTCGAGGGCACCGGCGTCATCGGCACGGTGACGGTCTCGGGACTTCCCCAACTGGAGGACCACCAAATGGTGGTGGAGGCGCTGGAGCGCTTCAAGGGAGGCAGGTAACCGCCGGCCCCTCCCCGGGGGCGCGGGAAACCGCGCGACCAGCCGCAAGGAACCGGTGGCCGCCGTACCGCGGCACCCCGCCGCGTGGGCCCCCTCCCTCAGGCTTTCTCAGGCTCCCCTCAGGCTTGCGAGAACTCCTGCCGCTGCCGCCCGAGCCCCTCGATCTCCAGCTCCACCACGTCCCCGGCCTTCAGGAACGGCTTGGGCTCGGGCTCCCCCAGGGCCACGCCCGCCGGCGTGCCCGTGTTGATGACGTCGCCGGGGTGGAGCGTCATGAACTGGCTGACGTACCGCACGACCTCACTCACCGGGAAGATCTGCTCGGCGGTCGTCCCGTCCTGCTTCAGCTCGCCGTTGACCCACAGCCGGAGCCCCAGCTTCTGCGGATCGGGCACCTCGTCCGCCGTGACCAGCCACGGCCCCAGGGGGTTGAACGTCTCGCAGTTCTTGCCCTTGTCCCAGGTCCCGCCGCGTTCCAGCTGGAACTCCCGCTCGGACACGTCGTGCGAGACTGCGTACCCGGCGACATGCGTGAGCGCGTCCTCGCGGGACTCGACATACCGCGCCGTACGGCCGATGACGACCGCGAGTTCGACCTCCCAGTCCGTCTTGGCCGACCCGCGGGGCACCAGCACCGTGTCGTGCGGCCCGACGACGGTGTCCGCCGCCTTGAAGAAGATCACCGGCTCGGCGGGCGGCTCGGCCCCCGTCTCCCGGGCGTGGTCGTGGTAGTTGAGCCCGATGCAGACGATCTTGCCGATCCGGGCCAGCGGCGGCCCGACGCGCAGTCCCGTCGCGTCCAGCTCGGGAAGCTCTCCCGTCTCGGCCGCCTCCCGGATACGGCCGAGTACCGCCTCGTCCGCGAGCAGCTCGCCGTCGATGTCCGGCACGATCCCCGAGAGGTCCCGCAGGACGCCCTCGGCGTCGAGCAGCGCGGGCCGCTCCGCGCCCGCCGTACCGACTCGCAGCAGCTTCATGGTCACTATCTCCCTCGATCGCCGGCCGCCCGACCGATGGGTGCAGCCATCGGAGGACTGGTCGATCGTCCAAGGTCACCATCCGCTCCGCAATACCCGGTTCACGGACTGGACCGCTACTCGACGGTAGGGGCCGGGGGACACCCGGCGACATCAGGCGGGCGTCCACTCCACGACGGGGAACCGGCGGCTACTTGGCGGCGGGGGCCGGGGCCGCGGCGGGGTCCACCGGGTACAGCGCCGCCCGTTCGATCGCGCTCCATGTCGTACTGGTCACCACGTACAGCGCGGCCGCCAGCGGGACCACCGCGACGGTGAGGAGGGTGAAGAACGACATGAACGGCATGATCTTGCTGACGGCGCCCATGCTCGTCGCCAGTCCGGGCACCTGGTCGTCCCCGGCGGCCGGCATCCCGGCCGTCCCCGCCGCCATCATCCGCTTCGTGCGGCGGAAGTTGAAGGCCGCGACCCCGGTGACGATCACGAACAGCCCCACGTAGACGAGGCCCTGTGCTCCGAGCGGACCGCCCGCGCCCAGCGCGTCGGCGAAGCGGTCGCCGAGGGGCGCGGCGAAGAGCCGGTGGGTGAGGAGTTCGTTGGCCTCGCCGCCGATGTCCGTGTTGGAGAACAGGTGGTAGAGCAGGAAGAACGCGGGGAGCTGGAAGAGGCTGGGCAGGCACCCGGACAGCGGTGACACCTTCTCGGCGGCGTGCAGTTCCAGCACGGCCTTCTGAAGTTTCTCCGGGTTCTTCGCGTGCTTCTTCCGCAGCTCCGCGATCCTCGGCTGCAACGCGACCCGAGCCCGCTGCCCGCGTGCCGCCGCCCTGGACAGGGGGTGCACGAGCAGCCGTACGAGCGCGGTGAACAGGACGATCGCGACAGCGGTGGCGGAGGTGTGGAACAGCGGGTCGAGCAGATCGGCGAGACGCGCGACAAGGTCGGCGAAAACGGACATGGGTGGGAGCCCTCCAGGGGTCTCGTCGTGCCAGGAGTGGTCCGGAACAGCCCGGTGACCGGGGTGTCCGATGACGGGGAACTCGGCGCGACGGCCCGCGTGAGGGGCACGGGGATGGTTCGAGAGGCGGTGGCGTGCCCTACGCGGTGACCGTCAGGAGGGCGTGTCCGGGCGCACGGGGGCGCGTACGGCCGCGGGCGTCGGGATCGCGTTGGGCGAGGAACGCCGTGCGGCGCTCACGGTCTCTGATCGCCGTCCGCACCCGCGTACGCGGGACGACGGGTGCGCAGCGCGAGGCGATGACCGCGCAGGCGGCGAGGGCCGACCCGGCCGCGGCGGTGGCCGCGAAGGCGACGGCGGCGGAGAGGGTGCCGGCGTCCAGCACGGACAGCTCGAAGAGAACGAGGAGCAGGACGCCGACGGGACGCAGTTGGGCCCAGGCGTGGAACACGGCTCACTCCCCCTTCCGGCTCGGCGCGGTCTCCCTCCCGTTTATACAGGACGCCCCGGACGCCAGTGCGTGTCCGGGGCGTTCGTCCGGTTGGACGTGACATCTCGTGACGTCCAGGCGATCCGCCTGCCGCGTGGGGGGCGGGGCGCCCAGGGTGCCGGGGCCGTGCCCTGGTTGGTCTTCGACGAAGCCGGAACGGCCGATGCTACGGCGACCCCACCAAGGACAACTGTCAAGCGCGGGCCGCCGCCCTGCGGCCACCCGGCCGGGAACCGGTCGTCGTGCGTGCTCGTCAGGTGCGGTTCAGTTCCCCACCCGGCCGGTGTCGTACGCCCACATCGCGATCTCGACCCTGTTTCGGGCGCCGATTTTGGTCAGCAGGCTGGCGACGTGGGTCTTGGCGGTCGTCAAGCCGATGAACAGCTCGGCGGCGATCTCGGCGTTCGTGCGGCCGCGGGCGACCAGCGTCAGTACCTCCTCCTCGCGTTCGGTGAGCGGCTCGATCGGTTGGGTCCGTCGGCTCGACGGTTCCCTGGCGGCGAGGGTGGCCAGCAGCCGCCGGGTGATGTTCGGCGCGATCAGGGCATCGCCGACGGCGGCGGCATGGACGGCCTGGACGAGCAGCTCCGGTCCGGCGTCCTTGAGCAGAAAACCTCGGGCGCCGGCCCGGAGCGCGCCCTGGATGTACTCGTCGAGGTCGAATGTCGTGATCACCACTACCGCGATCGGGTCCGGGACGCCCCGCCCTGCGAGGAGCTTGGTCACCTCGATGCCGTCGAGCCCGGGCATCTGGATGTCGACCAGGCACACATCGGGGCGGAGCCGATGCGCCAGCTCGACGGCCGCGTGGCCGTCGGCGGCCTGGCCGACGACCTCGATGTCGGGCTGCGCGTCAAGGATCATCGACAGGCCGATCCGCACCAGATCCTGGTCATCGGCCACCAGCACGCGCACCGTCATCGGCGTACCTTCGTCGGCAGTTCGGCGTCGACCGTCCACCCGCCCTCGGGCGCCGGCCCGGCACGCAGCGTGCCGCCGAGCAGCTGCACGCGCTCGGTCATCCCCAGCAGCCCGAAGCCGTGGTTCACCGACCGTGCCGGGTCGATCTGCCCGTCGTCGGTCACGCGTAGTCGCAGCCTTCCCGCGCCCTCTACGACCTGGATCTCCACACGCGAGGCGTTGCGGGCGTGCCGCAGGGCGTTGGTCAGCGCCTCTTGCGCCAGCCGGTAGACCGCCGCGTCGACCTGGAGCGGAAGTTCGTCCAGGTCGTCCGGCAACTCCACGACGACGACCGGGACCGGGTCGCGGCGGGCGAGGGACACCAGGTCGGCAACGCCGGGCTGGGGGGCGTACTCCGCCGGCGCTCCGTCGCGCAGCACCCGGACCATCGCCCGCATCTCCGCGAGCGTCCGCGACGCTTCCCCTTCGATGACCGCCAGCGTCTCGAGCGCCGCTTCAGGTCGCTGCCCGGCCATCGCCCGGCCCGCCTGCGCCTGCACAGCGATCGCCGAGACATGGTGGGCGACCATGTCGTGCAGCTCGCGCGCGAGGCCGGCCCGCTCCTGGCTGCGGATCTGGTCCAGCGCCCGGCGCCAGCTCTCGGCGCGGTAGCGGAACGCCGCTCCGCCCGCCGCCGCCGCCGCCAGGATGGCGAACCCGCCGATGACGTCGACCGGCCCGGTGTAGTCGGTCACTACGGCGAATACCGCAGCGACCGCCACCACCGCCAGCCCGATCACGATCTCGCGCCCTGACCCCCAGCGGACCAGCGCGTAGACGAGCACCAGGATGTAGACCATCGTGTTCAGGCCCACGCTCGGGACCCCGCCCAGCAGGCTCGCCAGTCCCAACGCCATGCCGGTGCCGAAGCCCACCACGACACAGGCCAACGGGTGGGTACGCCGCCACAGCAGCACCGGCGCAAGTCCGACCGCCACGATCGTCGCGAACGGCCGCCAGGCGACGTCGTCCCGGAGGACTCCCTCGAGCAGCGCCGTCACCATCAACACCCCGACCAGCGCCCAGTCGCGCGACACCCGTTCGGGAGCGTCCGTGGCGCGGGGCTCGGCCCACAGCGAACTCAGGGCGTTGGTGATCACACACCCAGTCTAGGGACCGCCGAAGCGCCGGGGACCGACCCAAAGAACGAGACGCCGCTCCTGCCAACGGCCGAGGCGGGTCCGGCCTCGACGCCGATGTCCCCGCCGCCGGGCTCAGCGACCGTGGACCTACCGATCCTCACCACGACAACGGAGCCCATGATGAGAACACGTCAACCCGGCGCCACACTGGAAGAGCAGCGGATCCCGGTGAGAGCCAAGCTCGCCGCAGCGTGGACAAGCCTCATGTTCCTGTACGCCTACGTGGACATCCTCGCCTTCTTCAAGCCCGGCGTCATCGATGACATCCTGGTCGGCGTCGTCTGGGAGTTCGACATCAGCCAGACGTTGTTGACCGTCTTCCTCGCGCTCATGGCGATCCCGATCCTCATGGTCGTGCTGTCGATGACGCTGCCCGCCCGGGCGAACCGCATCACGAACCTCATCGTGGCCTCGGTACAGGTCCTTTTCGCGGCATTCAACGCGGTGGGCGAGTCCTGGACGTACTTCTACGGCCTTGGCGTCGCACTGGAAGTGATCGTTCTCGCCCTCATCCTGCGGTACGCCTGGACCTGGCCCCGCACCGCACCGTCGGCGACCATGGCGACCAGCCCGGACCGTGAAACTGTTCGCGCCCAGCAGCAAGCGTGAACCCAAGAGCAGTCCCCGTCCTGTTCGGGGCCAGGCCGTTGTCCGCCGGTCAGCCGGGGTTCGGCAGGGCTTGCAGGCGGCCGGATCACCTGAGCTGGACGGCCCGGAGCTTGCCCCACACCACGAGGCGGTAGGTGGAGGTGTACGCGGGCGGGCAGGTCGCGAGCGTGAGGTAGTGCCCGTGCGTGTCGTACCCGTACGCCGGCAGCACGTCGCTGCGCGGCACGGCCCGCAGGACGCCGCCGTCCCCCCGTTCCCCGCCCGGCCGAGCGCTCGGATCCACCCGGCCGGATCGGCAGCCGGACGGAACCGGTCGGCTGCCGATCCGGCCGTATCCGCAATCGGACGATCACGGACGGCAGGCTTTTGTCCGCCCTTCTCACAACCGTTGAAAGAAATCGGGGAAAGCGCTGTCAGACCTCTCGACAACCCCATGGTTCACCCCTGACTCTTCCGATGGCCCTCCTGCGTATCTCCCCCTCCCCCTCCGCCTCCCCCGGGGTCTCCCCGCCCCGGCATCCGCGATCCGGAGCCGACATGACCGCTTCCTCACCCGCACCGCAGAACCCCAGAGACGCCCACGCCCCGGAGCCACGTACCAAGGCCTCCCCGGTGCTCGGCCGCAGAGCCCTGCTGGCCGCGGCCGGCGGCGCGGTCGCGGGCACCGCCCTCGGCACGGGCACCGCACACGCGGACGCGACCATCGCGATCAACCCGGCGACGAAGTACGGCACCTGGGAGGGCTGGGGCACCTCGCTCGCCTGGTGGGCGAACGTGTTCGGTGCGCGGGACGACTTCGCCGACCTGTGGTTCACGACGAAGACGACCACGTACAACGGCACGGCGCTGCCGGGCCTCGGTATGAACATCGCCCGCTACAACCTGGGCGCGTGCAGCTGGAACACGGTGAACGGCGAGGCGATGGCCGTCTCGCCGAACATCCCGGCGTTCAAGCAGATCGAGGGCTTCTGGCAGGACTGGAACAACGAGGACCCGGCTTCCTCGGCCTGGGACTGGACGGCCGACGCGAACCAGCGGGCGGCGCTCACCAAGGCGGTCGCCCGCGGCGCGACCACCGAACTCTTCGCGAACTCGCCCATGTGGTGGATGTGCAACAACCACAACCCGTCGGGCGCCTCGGGCGGCGGCAACAACCTCCAGACCTGGAACTACCGCCAGCACGCCTCCCACCTGGCGGCGGTGGCCCTGCGCGCGAAGAACAACTGGGGCGTGAACTTCGCGACGGTCGACCCCTTCAACGAGCCGGCCTCGACGTGGTGGACGGCCACCGGCACCCAGGAGGGCTGCCACATGGACCCGGCGGTCCAGGCCGCCGTACTCCCGTACATGCGCAGCGAGTTGGACAAGCGCGGCCTGCAGTCGGTGCGTATCTCCGCGTCCGACGAGACGAACTACGACACGGCCCGCTCGACCTGGAACTCCTTCGGCGCCTCGACGAAGGCCCTGGTCAGCCAGGTGAACGTGCACGGCTACCAGGGCGCGAACGGCCGCCGCGACCTCCTCTACACCGACGTCGTGACGACCTCCGGCAAGAAGCTCTGGAACTCCGAGACGGGCGACAGCGACGGCACGGGCTGGTCCCTCGCCCGCAATCTCTGTTACGACTTCCGCTGGCTGCACCCGACGGCCTGGGTCTACTGGCAGGTGATGGACCCGACGGCGGGCTGGGGCATGATCAAGTACGACGCGAACACGCTCCAGCCGGGCGCGATCGAGACGAAGTACTACGTGATGGCGCAGTTCAGCCGCCACATCCGCCCCGGGATGACGATCCTGGACGCGGGCTCCAGCTACACGGCCGCGGCGTACGACGCGGCGGCCCGCCGCCTGGTGATCGTGGCGATCAACACCGCGACCTCCGCACAGACCCTCACGTTCGACCTGTCCCGGTTCACTACGGTGACGGGCGGCACGAACGGCCTCGTCCCCCGCTGGAACACCCACACCTCGGGCGGCACCGACCGCTACCGCGCCTACTCCGACACCCGCCTCAACGGCAAGTCGGTGGCGGTCCCGTTCGCGGCGGGCGCGGTGCAGACGCTGCAGATCGACGGGGTGACGATCTAGCCGGGGCGCCGATCCGGGCGACCCCGGGCGGTGCGTGCCGGAGCGCGAACGGCGAAAGCCGCGCCCCGGCACGCACCCCACCCACGACCCGGCCGGACGCACCCCACCCACAACCCGGCCGGACGCACCCCACCCACAACCCGGCCGGAAGCACAGCGCACCACAAGCCGCGCCTCCCCCCTGGGCAGTACGGTGTCGTCCATGCGCCCCGACACGCCTGCCGAGAACGTCGACCACCCCGCCGAAGCGGCCCGCCTGGAGCGAATCGCGGACCTCTACCCGGAGGACGCGGAACACCTCCTCGTCCAGGCCGCCGCCCACCGCGAACTCTCCGGCGACCGCCCCGCGGCGACCGCCCTCTACGACCGCCTGCTCTCCTCCACCACCCCCCTGGAGAACCCCCACCTCGTCCGCGCCCTGAAGGCGTCGAACCTCTGGGAGTACGGCCACGAGGCCGAGGCGAGGGCGATCATCGACGGCATCCGGGCAGCCGCTCCCCGGGACCCGGCGCCCTGGGTGATCGTGGCGGAGGCGCTGGAGGCCCACGACGAGCTGGAAGCGGCCCAGGACACGTTCACGGCGGCCGTCACCCTCCTCCTGACGGACACCCCGGAGCCCCCCTACGCCACGCGCCCCCTCCTCTTCGGCCGCCACCGGGTGCGCCGCATGCTGGGCGCCCCCCACGACGACTGGGACGCCCTGGCGGACACCCTCCACTCGTCCTCGGTCTCCCTGGACGAACTCCACGACCCCAAACGCGTCTGGTCCCTCGGCTCGGACAACCCGGCGGAACTCCAGGCGGAAATCTCCCGCCTGCGAGCGGAGTTGGGCACCTACCGCGAGGCCCTGTCCCGCCCGTTCCCGGTGGCGGTGCTCCACTGGCCGGCACCGGAACTGTCGGAACTGGTGGCGGCGTACCCGGGCCTCCTCTCGGAGTACCCCTCCCACGAGGCGCACCTGGCGACGATAGAGGCCTCGCTGCGGGAGCTGGCGTCCTCCGGCACCCCCAACCTGGGCATCGTGACGGGCACGGTCCCGTCCTACGAGGCCTTCGCCGCGTCAGAGGGCTCGTCCCCGGACGACGCGACCCTGCTCCCCCAGTACGCGACGACCCTGGCGGCCCGGGGGCTGGCGGTGGAGTGGCCGCCTCAGCGGGGCAGCGCCTGCTGGTGCGGGTCGGGCCAGGCGTATGAGACGTGCCACGGGGCGTAGGTCACCAGCCGTAACGTCGGCGGAAACCACCACACCCACCGCAAGTCGCTGAACGACCCGGCGTGCGTGGAAACATGACTGCACGACACCACCTCGTAGATATCCCAGCCGACCTCACCCTGAAATCGGCTGGGCACCCGCTCTTCACCGGCCGCCCGCTCACTTGCCCTCCGCGTTGGTGCGGCCGTGTGAAGGATGGCCTGAAGGGCCATCGCCGCCTGTGACGCGAAGCGCCGCTGACGCTGGGTATGGAAGCACGACGCTGACCAAGAAGCGGGCGACCCAACGGCTCTACGCCGAACTGCACCTTCTCCCTCAGCAACCGGACGAGGTCGACGACGATGGCTTCACAGCGATCGAAGGGCGGCTTCTCGTCCGCAGGGCACTCGCCCGCGAGCGGGACCCGAAGCTTCGCAAGCGGAAGATCCAACAGCTCCGGAATAGCGGACAGTCGCCTAGATGTGAGGTTTACGGCTTCGACTTTGCACGTACCTACGGCGCCCTTGGCGAGGGATACATCGAAGTGCACCACGTCACCCCCCTCTACATTTCCGGCACGCAGAAGACGAAGCTCGAAGATCTTGCGTGCCTGTGCGCCAACTGTCACCGCATGTGCCACAGGAGCCGTCCCGGAGAATCCTGGCGCACTCCCAGCGCCCTCCGTGAGGAGATGCGGAAGTCCGATGAGAGCGGCTCCCACTAGGCCACCTCCGCTTCTGCTTTGTAGCGCACCTGCGCCCGACTAAGGATGTCGTCAGGGTCACTGCCGCGGTGTGCACTCCAGTGAAGCAGGTCCACGATCAGTTCGATGGCTGACTCTTCAAGGCCAATCACCTTGGGACCAATCCTAGGGATTGCTCCGCCACAGGCCTCCCTGTAGCCCTCCAGCACGCCAACGACCCGTCCGACGCGATGGCTGCCGCGCGCAGGGGTGTGCGAAATCTCGCACCAGACGGCCTTGCCGGCAGCTGTCAGAAACGTCCCCCAATCCGCTGCCAGGCTGGCGAGCAAGTGCAGTCCTCGACCGCACTCCTCACCCCAGTCGGCGATTCTGGGGGACGGGACCACACAGCTCTTGTCGTGGACCTCAAGGCGTAGCCGCTCGCTCCGCGACTCAAGGATCAGGGTTGCCGAGGAACCTACACCCACGTGCTTGATTACGTTCGTCGCCAGCTCCGTCACGAGCAGTGCTGCTTCCTCTGCAATCCCGCTCATACCCCACTGTTCGAGTTGCAGTGCGACGGTTTTGCGGAGCAGACACACGTCCGTCGGCTGCGCTTCAAAGGGAAGCACGCAACGGAGCCGGGTTTGGGCGAGTCCGTAGCCAGACAAGACCACTCCTCACTGCTGGGCTACGCATGCCCTGCGCTAGCCGTGTCTGAACGACTGCACTGCGTAGCGGGTACATGGAGGAGCATGACACAGAGAAATCTCACTGTGTAACTTCTCATGAGTATCTATCGAGTGAATCCGCTAGTACTGCAACTTCCGGGCCACCTAGCCTGCTTGCGCTCGCCGGGCCACGACCCGGCACACACTCCGAGGAGCCGCATGTCTGTCCGGACCACAACCCGGCGCCGTCAATTGGGCGCGACCATGCGCAAACTGCGCGCCCGGAAGGGGATGACCCTTGAGGAGGCCGGACGGCTCGTCGGAGTGTCCAAGGCGACAGTCAGTCGCTACGAGACTCAGTCCGGGCCGGTCAAATGGCTGGTGGTCGACGCACTCTGCCGTGCATACGAGGCAACCGACACAGAACGTGAGACGGTCGTCGCCCTCGCCAGAGACGCCAAGCAGCAGGGTTGGTGGAGTTCCTTCGCCGACTCCATCCCAGAGAGCATGAACCTCCTGCTGACACTTGAGGACGAGGCCGTACGAGAGGACCACTTCTCATGCGTCTACGTTCCTGGACTACTCCAGACCCGGAGTTACACGACAGCGCTGCAACAGGCCAACGAGATGAGGCGCTCACCAGAGGAAATCGATCGGCTGGTCGACATCCGCATGAAACGGCAGGAGATCCTGACACGGCCCACCTCACCACACCTCTGGGCCATCCTCGACGAGTCTGTGATCCGTCGCCTCGTCGGCTCACGCCAGGTGATGCGAGATCAGCTCGGCCAACTACTGAGGGCCGGACAGTCCTCCAACGTGACGATCCAGGTCCTGCCGTTCGCCAAAGGGGCGCACGCCGCCGCACTCGGCAGCTTCGTGATACTCGGTGGTGTCGAGCCCTCCCTTGACGTGGTGTACGTCGATCTCCATGTTGGCTCACTCTTCATGGAGAGGGAGGAAGAACTTGAGCGCTACAGACTTGCGTTCGAATACCTGCGCGCACAAGCTTTGGACATCGATGCTTCATCATCACTGATCAAGCGTGCACGTGAGGAGTTGTGAAATGGTTTCTGGTTCCGGCGCCGAAGGCGCACCCATCTGGTTCAAGTCGTCCTACAGCGGGGCGAACGAAACCGAGTGTGTGGAGGCCGCCTTCGTGCCGGACGGTGTTGCCGTACGGGACAGCAAGAATATCTCCGGTCCCCGACTGTCCTTCGGCGCAGACGCCTGGTCTGACTTCATAGCCTTCGCGGGGGCCTGAGCATGGTCTGCAATGGCCCAACGCTGCTTCCATCGACGTGGGTCCCCGCCGCCAACGAACCACCCGATTGATCACAAACCACACTTGAGTACTAGCGTTACCACGGTCGGGGCCCCTCCCCAAACATCCACCTCGCTATGCCTCGGGTTCGCGCAATCATCTGAGCGTGACCACCACCCGGCGTGGGTTCAACCGCTGGCTTGCAACTGCCTGTTGGAGTGCAGAAACGCGCGATAGCCTGCACATGTCCTATGCGGCACAACGGGTAGCAAGACCAGTGACAAGCGATACGTGAGGGGATCCGTGGAGCAGGGGCGCGGCGTACAGGGCCATTACGAGGATCTGGCAGCCGAGTATGACGAGCACTGGGTCTACGGTCCGGACTACATTCCCTGGATGTCCGAGCAGATCTCCGCGGCACTACGGCTCAGCTCCACTGACCGCATCGCCGACATCGGATCCGGTACGGGCTTGTTCGCGAAGGAAGTCGCCGGGCAACTCCAGCCACGGCAACCGATCCTCTGTGTTGACCCCTCGGAGGCAATGCTTCGTCAGCTCGGTGAGCCGCCGCCGTCAGCCCTGATGCCGATCGCCGCGTCCGCCGAGGACATCGCCGAAGGTCGTGCCCGTCTTCCGTACGAAGAACTCGACGCTATGTGGCTCAAGGAATCGGTGCATCATGTCGCCGACCAGGCTAGGACCCTCCAGGGTCTAGCCGACCGGCTGGCGCCCGGAGGACGGCTCCTGGTGGTGATGCTCCCGGCCACGATCCAGTATCCGCTGTTCAGAGCGGCCCTCGACCGGTTCGAGGAGTTGCAGCCGGACCCGGCGGACATCGAAAGGCATCTGCGTGCGGCCGGGCTGGACGTCGACCTCACACATGTCGAGCACGAACTGCGTATCGATCGGGACAAGTACTTCAGCATGGTGCGCGGCCGCTACATGTCGCTGCTGTCCACCTTCAGCAATGGCGAGATCGAGAAGGGCATCGAGGAGATGCAGGAGGCCCACCCGGAGCCCGTCCTCGTGTTTCCCGACCGGTTCGCGTTCGTCCTCGGGCGACGCCCCGGACAGCAAGGGAATGACGCGTGAGCACTGTGGTCGATGAACGACTGCGGCGCCTGAGGAGCGAACTCGACGACCACTCGCGGATCGCTGATCGGCTGGGGCTCGATCTGGCGAGGCCGTTACGGTCCCTGAACGACGGCTATCCGGAGAACGCCGTCGCTCTGGTCGGCAAGCTGGCCGAGAAGCTGCTCAAGGAGCTGTGGCGCCATCACGACATCGAGGGCGATCCTTCGACGAAGGCATTGAACGACCTGGTCAAGCGCTGTCGCCCTCACATCCGTAGCAGCACGGTACTGGACGCCTTGGAGGACATCCGACGGCTCCGTAACCGTTCCACGCACGACGGATACGACATCAGCGACGAGGACGGGCTGCTGGCAGTACGCAGGCTCGTCGACGTGCTGGTCTGGTTCACCGGCACCGGAAGCGTGGCGCTGCTCGGCGGTGAACCGGACGTGGCTCCCGAGGTGGCGCGCCGCTGTGAGTTCCTCGCCGGGCTGTATCTCACACTCGGCTACCGGCAGGCCAAGCGATTCGTCCTCAGCAGGGACACCGTGTACCAGCTGTTCTGCCGTGAGTCGGGCGTGCGCCTTGAGTACGTGGAGCTGATGCTCTCGCAGGACGCCGACGACCTCAGTACGGTCCTTGCCTCCAATGGTGGCGAGCTGTTGCGCACGCAGCTGCCCAAACTCACCCGATTCGTCGTCCTCGATGACGACGGCCGCAGCAGCAGAGCGGCCTCCAACCCCCTTCATCAGCTGCTGGGCGAGGACTTCCGCATCGTGCGTTACGACGGCTTCCTCGACACCATCATCGACCTGAACATCCACCTGACTCCTCTCACCTCCGTCCCCGAGCCGGGCGAGCTGCGGGCCGTCGTGCCCGCAGTGACGCTGACCACCGACCAGCGCACCGGTGAAGCGCACGTGGTGCGGTCCGGGGACGCGGCCGAGTTGCTGTCGCACCTGGCTCGCAGCAGTGCCAACGTCCTGGTCACCGGGCGTCCCGGAAGCGGGAAGAGCACACTCCTGCGCTCGCTCGCGGCCGACCCGCAGATCCGTCGTTTTCGCTTCTACTTCGACCTCGGACTTAAGCCCAAGGGCGAACCTTTCTCGGAGTATGCCGCCCGTCTGCTGGCGCCGGCCATGCTGCCGTCCGACCGCTCCCGCGCCTTCGACCTCTTTCTCTATCTGATCCGATCCGGGATGGCGCTGTGCGTGCTCGATTCCGTGGATGAGGGCGTGGAGGAGTCGAGTCCCGCGGGGTTCTTGCGGCTCTTCACCGATCTTGCCGCCGTACTGTCGGCAGAATCAGCTGTGGTCATGAGTTCACGCGTGTCCTTTCTCGCGGACTCACCCCAGGTACGCCAGCTGTTGGACAGCGGCGCCGGCCGTTCCGAGCAACTCGTCGAGCAGATGTACGCGAACGGCCTCGACCCGTCGCGCGTTCCGCACTTCCACGTAGTACGACTGGCCGAACCCGAGGCCACCCCGCTGGAAAAGCGTCTCACCGCTGTACTGGACCTTCCGTCGGGACAAAGGCTCGCGGTTATCCTCGGCACGCACATCACGCGGACGTTGGCCGAGCGGGGGCGTCCCGACCTGGAACGGTTGCTGCCCGCCGCGTTCGGGCGTGCTTTCCTGAACGACCAGACCGTGTTCTCCCTCCTCGACCTGTTCCGGCAGTTGGGAGCCGACGCCTTCACAGACGGGCGTCCCGACCTCGACGCCTGCGTCCTTGAGCCTTTGCTGCGCTCTGCCGGGCCCGATCATGTCGCTTTCGTTCACAGTGCGTACCAGGAACTGCTGGCCGCCCGGTTTCTCACCGACCCGGCACACCGGGAGGAGGCTGCGGACATTCTCGGCGGGGCCTTCCTCACCGAGCAGGTGCGCGCCTTCCTCGCCGAAATGCGCGACCGTCCGCAGGCCGACGACTGCGTACTGCCCAGCGGGGCATATCTGGTCGGTCCGGCCGAACGGCTGCTGATCCGCCGTGTCCCACGGCCCGTGCGGTTCGACCGCCAGGTGGTGACCGTCGCACGCTACCGCCGTTTTCTCGACGCCCTCGAAGCGGACGGTACCTCTCAGTGGGACCACCCGGACCAGCCCGCCGGCATCACGCACCACCCCTGGAACAACCGGCTGCGACGGCCCGACCACTACGAGGATCCGCGCTACGGCGCCCACCCAGCCATCTGTGTCAGCTGGTGGAGCGCGTACGCCTTCGCCGCCTTCGAGGGCAAGCGGCTCCCGACTGCGCTCGAATGGGAGGCGGCCGCGCGAGGCGCCGACGGTCGACTGTTCCCGTGGGGTGACGCCCCGGACAGCACCCGTGTCAACTGCGCCGACTCATGGGTCGGCAGGCCTGTCGTGACGTACCAGGCGTGGTACCGCGACTTCGCGGGGGATGCGGTTCGACGCGCCGGGGTGACGTCTGCCGATGAGCGCCCGGGCAACCGTTCCCCGTTCGGTGTCCTCGACATGGTGGGCAACTGCTGGGAGTGGACGTCCACGATCCTGGCCGACCCTCAGGAAGCCGTTATCTGCGGTGGCAGTTACGACAATCCGATGCGCGCTGTGCAGGCCAGCACCAAGGGGGTCTACCGAAAGAACGGCGCGAGCAACGCGGTCGGCTTCCGATGCGTGCGGGACATCGACACCAGCGGGACAGAGGAGACAACAGCATGAGCGGCGGTCTGCCGCGATACGGGACCATCGTCGACACCCGGCTGAGCGGCGGAGGGCCGACCGGCGCACTCAGCTCCTACATCATTCGGGACGACGAGGACGAGCGGTACTACAGCTTCGACTACCGGCAGATCGTGACCGAGGGATTCCGGACCATCCGGGCAGGGGAACATGTGCGCTTCCACATCAGTGCCGAGAGTCCCGACCGGGCCGAGTTCGTGATCCGTCTCGCCCAGCCCGACCCGGCCGAGTACTACCGATGACCGACAGTGTTCCGGTTCTCGGCAGGGTCACAGGGGCTCGCCAGGAGCTGACCGTCGTCCTGCCGGTGCAGCTCACACGTGTCCCCGACTGGACCGAGGGCCCCTTCCCATTCGAGCTGGGCGGCCGTCGCACCGACGCCGAGACTCGGTCGACCTACTTCGCCCCTGCGTCTGCCCGAGCCTTGTACGGGGCACCTGGGCGCCCCTGCCGCTGGCATCAGCCAACAGACGTCAAACACGACGGGCTGCATCTTCTCGGCATGGAAGTGCTCCGGGCCGCCACTGCCCGCAACCCAGAACACGCCCTCGGCGTACTGCACTTCAGCGTGGAGCGGCCTCTCCTGCCCATACTGCGGGCTCTGGCCGGCCGCCGCTCGCCCGCCATCGACGAACCACTCACCGGCCCCTTCGACCCGGCCACGCTCCTCGCCGGCGTCGCCGACGTCCGCGCCTCCGGCGTACCGTTCGCCCTCTCGCGGCCCTACACGGTCGCCTTCATGACCCCGACGGCACACCACACTCCCGCCCTGCGCCCAGGCCCTGGAGCGCAACTGCCCGCCGACGCCGACCGGTGGCTATGGCAGCTGGCGTCACGTTCCACGCCGGAGGACTTCCCCCTGCCGCCGGAGAGCGCCGACGACCAACTCAAAGACGCGGTACGCATCTCGGCGGACTGGAGTGCTCTGGTACTTCGGCAGGGTGCCGCCTTTCTCGGCCATCGACCCGACACGGGTCAAGGCGACTTCTTCGATTTCGGCGCTCTCCACTCCCGCACCGTCTATCTCGACGCCCTTCTGCTCGGTGTCCTCCAACGCGATCACATCGACGAACTGACTGACGAACTCTCCGGGGTCTTCGACTCCACACAGCTCGCACGGCGAGTCGCGACACTGGAGAAGAGCATCGCCGTCTTTCGCAGCACTTACTGGCGACAGCACCTCACGGCCCACGGCCCGGCGAACGATCTGCTGCTCGCCTTCCAGAACCAGCACAGGCTCCCCGCCCGGTTTGGCGAGATCCTGGCCGAAGCGGGCGACTACAGCAGGCTCGTCCAAACTCAGGAAAGCCAGCAGATCAGCGGGGCCCTGGGCCTCCTCACCGTTCTCGGCCTGCCGCTGGGCACTGCTCTCGGCATCCTGCAGGTGCTCGACGACCAGTCCGTGGCGCACCTGTTGATGGCACTCGGCCTGTCGATTGCCGCGACAGCGGCGGCCCTGATGACACGGTACGGGCGCATGGTTTTGTCATCGCTGCGGGGTGGCACGGGCAAGGGGTAAGACGGCCAGCGATCTTTCTTCGCGACAACGGACCACGGGCCACGCCGCTACACCGCCAGCGCCGCCGCCTCCCCCAGCCGCCCCGCTGCCGTACGCCAAGCCGCCGTCACCGCGCCGTGCGCCTGCTTCGTGTTCGCGGTGTGTTCGCCCGTGAGCCTCAGTGGGGTGCCCACGTGGACGTGCAGGTCGGGGCGGCGGAGCGGGGCCGTGGCGAGGCCTGCCAGTTGCTTGGCCGGGTTGCCCGAGGTGACGCGGCGGGCGCCCGCCTGGCCGACCGGGATGACCGGGGCGCCGGTGCGTTGGGCCAGGCGGGAGAGGCCGGTGCGGAAGGGGGCCGGGGGCGCTTCGGACGCGTCCCTGCGGGTGGGGATGCCGCCCTCGGCGTAGATGAGGATCAGGCGGCCTTCCCGCAGGGCGGCTGCCGCGCGGTCCAGGGCCTGGGCGGCTCGGGGGTCGTTGCGGTGGACGGGTATGTGACCCTCGCGGGCGAGGGCGCGGCCCAGCAGGGGGATGCGCCACAGGCCCGCCGCCGCCATGACGACCGGGTGGACGTCGAGGCGGTGCAGCGCGGCCAGGACGATGGCCGGGTCGGCGAGTGAGGTGTGGTTCGCGGCGATGATGCTGCCCGGTGCCAGCACGGCGTCGGCGTCGGCGGTCACCGTGAGGCGTCCGACGGTGGGCACCAGGACGTCGGCGAGGCGGCTGAGCATGCGGGTCTCCCGGACTTCGATGACGGTGGCCCTCATCGTCGGCCGAGACCCCGCTGCCGGACTTGAGTGCTGGTACTCATCTGTGGGGTGCGCGGTACCCACGCGGTCGGGCCGTGCCTCGACGGCGACGGGGTCGGCGTCAGAGGGCCGGGCGCGGAGGGCTGACTTCGTACCTGCGCATCTGCGTACCTGCGTACCTGCGGGTACGGCCCGGCGTGAATTCGGTGGCGGTCCGGGCCTCGCTCCGCGAGGCTCACCCAGCGGAGGTGGATCTCGCCCATGTGGTGGACGAAGGGGAGGGGCACACCAGCGTGGCCGAATGGCGGGAGGACCACGAGCGGTTCTGGCACGGCGAGGAGATGCGTGCCGCGTTGGGGGACCCCGGGTTCACCGTCGCGGACACGACGCCGGCCGTCCTGGAACGCTTCCGGGTCGTCACGGACCTTCGTGCCGCCGAGCGGCGATGTAGCGGCGACCTGGCGGCGACGTAGCCGACCGGTCGGGGCTCCGACCGCCCGCCAGGGAGACGGGCCCCTGGCAGTGATTGCCAAGAGGGGGAGGAATTCGCCCGCTTCGGGGCGCTGCTCTGCTGCCGGATCGGTCTTGCGGGGGAAGCGCGGCGGACGACCGGTCCGCGAGAGTCGGTGTGCGCGTGGCGCAACCCCAACCCCCGGTCGGCACCAAGTCGGGTACGCGCGGGGGCTCTTGGCCGGCGCCGCTCGGATGTCCCCCACCATCCGTGGGCACGCACCTCGGCCAAGAGCCCCGTCGACACAGGCGGACGGGCGGACGGCGTTCGGGCGTTCGGGCGGACGCGGTTACGCCCTGACCTCGCCCTTCGTCAGCAACCACTCCTTCTGGAGGGCGCCCAGCGGGATCTTCTTCTGGAAGATCGGGGTGCCGAATATGGAGAGCTGGAGGTTGAGGGTGCCGGTGAGGTCCACACCGCCGTAGAGGGCCCAGGAGCCCTTCGCCGAGCCCGTGCCGTTGGCGGAGCCCTCGGCCGTGGCGTCGGCCTCGGCGCGGAGGTACGGGGCGAGGTCGGCGGTGACGCCCACCGTGCCGTAGAGGCCGATGGTGGCCTCGGCGCCCAGGGCGGCCTTGACCTTGCCGGTGGCGGTGACGGTCGCCTTCAGCGGCTCACCGGTCATGTCGGACTCGCTGACACCCGTCCAGCCCTTGGCCCAGGTGAAGTTGCCGCCTACGCGGAAGTCGCCCTTCAGGTCCTGCTCGACGTCCACGGTGACGCGGCCGTCGGCGTTCACCTGGAAGTAGCAGACGAGGTCCAGGTTGACGACGATCGGGACCGGGCCGACCTGGATGACGGGGTCGGCGTGGAGTTCGGCGAACGGGACACGGACCGGCTTGCCGTCGGTCGTGCCCGCCGCGCGGCCCTTGAGCGACCACTTCGACGCCCACTCCCCGGTCAGGCCGAGGAACGCGCCGCCGGGCGCGGCACCCGTACCGGCCCCGGAGCCGTCGTATGAGAAGGAGACCTCGGGGGCGAGCTGGACGAAGCCCTGGACGGACGCGGCGGCCGAGGCGGGGGCGCCGGCCGCGGTCTCCACGGCGGCGCCCACGTCGATGCGCAGGCTGCCGAGCGGGAGTTTCGCGCCCTGGGGGCCGAAGGTCAGGTCGCCGGTCTTCGCCCAGGAGACCTTCACGCCCTGGACGAGCGGCTCGACGTCCATGGTGGAGGGGTCGACGGGTACCTTGCCGTCGGCCTTGCTCTCGCCGAGGACGGAGTTGAGTTCGGCCGGTTCCGTCTGGACCGTCGTACCGTTGCCGTCCTCCTCGGTGCCGACGATCTCGGTCACCTTGGCGAGCAGACCGTCGGGGGCGCCGGTGGCGGGGGCGCTGGCGATGACATCGCCCACGGCGACGGGGCGCGTGCCCGGCGCCGGGGCCGTACCCGACTCCCGGCCCGTGCCGCTGCCGGCGTCGCTGCCGGTGCCGGCGTCCGGGTCCGTGGCGGCGGGCTTCGACGGGCTCGCGGTCGACTCGGGGGCCTCGGGGACCTCCGCGGGCGGTGCCGCGATGACCGCGCGGCCGGTCTTCCTGTCGTACGACGCGACCTTGAGCGTGGACTTCTCCGCCTTGCCCTGGTCGACGGCGTTCCCGTCCGCCACGGCGGTCGGGGTGGCCCCGTCGGCCGGGGCGGCGACGACGGCGAGTTGCTCCTCTGCCGCCGGGGCCTCGGGCGTCTCGACCGCCGCCGCACCCGGCCTGTCGGCGGTGGAGGAGGGTGAGCCGGTGGAACAGCCGGTGGCCACCAGGGTCGCGACGGTGATCGCCGACAGGGCCGAGAGCAAGGCATGTCGTCTGAGCTTGTGCACGCGTGATCCTCGGGATCGGTGTGGTGGGGGGTGCGCTACACGGGGCGACACGACGGCACGGCCGTGCGCCAGGGTGCGACGGCAGCACGTGACCGGCGGTTACCGACCAGTAGCCAAGCATGAGCATGCCAGTCCCACCGGACGCCGCCCGCCACTTCCGGCAGCTCCATGCAGTGACGTGAGTCACACTCGCGCCGCACGCTTCGCGGATCAGTCGAGGACCGGTAAATGCCCGCAGAACGGCTCGGAACCAGCTGGATACCTCGAAATCGGCCGTGAAACGTCTGTCCCTCGTTCCTCACCGCACTGTTTCCTGACGGTGGACCCACATGACCAAGGGGACTCAGGGGGACGAATGAGTGAGCTGATAGCCGGGGAGATGCGCAGGCTGAAGAAACTGTCGGGGCTCAGCTTCGCCAAGCTGGCGGCACGGACGCACTACAGCCGGTCGTCCTGGGAGCGGTTCCTCAACGGAAAGAAACCGGTACCCCGGGAGGCGGTCGAGCAGTTCGCCTCCGTGATGGGGGACGGGGCGGGGGCCTTGCTGTTGATGGGGGATTCCGGAGCGGCCGGAAGGTCCGCGGAGTCCGGGCAGTTCGGTCGGTTCGGGCAGTTCGCGGCTTCCCGGGAGTCCGGGCGGCTCGCGGCTTCCGGGGAGTCCGGGCACGTCGTGGTGCTCAGGGAGTCCGGACATGTCGTGAAGTCCGGAGAGTTGGGGGAGTCGGGGGAATCGGGCGAGTCCGTCGCCGCCGAGGACGACGGGCGGCGAGGGCGGGGGCGGGGGCGGGGGCCGTTCCGCCGTCGGCCGTCACCGGCGGAGTTGTTCGCCGCGGGGATGGCGGTGGGGGCGTTGGCCGTGGCGGCGGCCGGGTGGTGGGCGAAGCGTGCGGGCGGGGCCAGTCGGTCGTACGGGCGATGTCCGTGTGCCGGCGAGGCGGCGGGTGTTCCCCTGGCCGTGTCCCACAGCCTCTCCCGTGCCGTCTCCGGCGTCCCGAGCTGGTGGGACGGCGCGTACGACGGGTGAGGCGGGCGGGGTCGCCGTGTCCCAGGACGTCCTGACCCACTACTCCCCCCTGATGGGACGCCTGGTCCCTGCGTGAGGCTGCTGCCGCATGAGCGCCACGGGCCCGGCGGTTGCCGGGTGGTGGCGGCGCCGCGGCGAGCTCGCCGCGGTTCGCATCGAGCCCCAGCAGTGCTTCACAGAGTGGAGGAACTCGTCATGCATCGGATGCTCGTCCGGGGCGGCATCGCCCTCGGTGGTCTGGCCATGGCCGCCGTCGGCGCGCTGGCCACGGCCGGCCCCGCGAACGCGGCGTGGTCGGACTGTCCCGCCGGGGCGCTGTGCGCGTACCTCGGCACCAACGGCGCGGGGGACCCCGGGACCGTGTACGGGGACAACAACAACCTGCTCCAGTACAACAAGTTCAACAACGCCGAGTCGCTCTACAACCACGGCAACAACTGCAACGTCCGTATCTTCTCCGGCCTGAACAAGACGGGGTACAGCTACGTCCTCGACCGCGGCTGGCAGAACCCGACCCTGGCCAACACCGTCTGGTGGCACAACGTCGCCTCCAACGACTGGTGCGTGTGAACCACGACGCCGACGCACCCCGCACGCGCCGCGAGCCCCGCAGCATGAGCGCCGTGCGCGCCACACGTCCCGTGCGCACCACACGTTTCGTGCGCGCCACACGTCCGGTGCGCGCCGCACGCGCCACACGCGCCGTACGTAGGGCGGCGCTGACGGCCGCGTTGCTCACGGCACTGGCCGTGGCCGGCTGCTCCCTCCCGGGGGCGGCCGGCCACGCGCCGGTGCGCACGCCGGAGCCGTCCGACGTACGGCCGCTGTCCGGGGCCGCGTCCTTCCGTCACGGCGAGGCCGTACGCCTGCACGACCTCCAGGAGAAGGCCGTGGTGCGGTGCATGGCGGAGCGTGGCCTGCGGTACACGGCACAGCCCCGGACGGCGTCCGCGCGCGGCGAGGAGACCAACCCGTACGGGCTGCTGGGCGCCCGGCGGGCGAGCGCCGACGGGTACGGCATCGTCGGCGAGTTCCTGCATCTGCGGTCCTCGCCGCCGCCCACGGACGAGGAGCCCCGTGCCCCCGCCTGGCAGCGGGCCCTTCTCGGAACGGCGAAGCACAAGGTGTCGGTGCCGCTGCCGGACGGCTCCCGGCTGGAGTACTCGACGGACGGCTGCGTCAACGAGGCACGTGTCGCGGTCTACGGCGCGGACTGGAACCGGACGGAGCCGGTGGTCGCGGTGCTGTCGGCCCGGGTGCTGACGGCCGTGGAGAAGGAGCCCGACTATCTGGCCGCTGTGCGGCGTTGGTCGTCCTGCATGGCGGAGGCCGGGTATCGCGTGGCCGATCTCCAGGCGGTGCGGGAGGGGTTGAACCGGCGGTTGCCGAAGGCGTCCGCCGATCCCGCCGCGCTGCGGGCGCTCGCGCGTGAGGAGATCCGCACGGCGGAGGCCGACGCGCGCTGCCAGGCGGAGACGAAGCTCGCGGAGACCGTGGGCGAGGTGCAGCGCTCGGTGCAGAAACGGGTGCTGGGGGCGGACGACCGGAAACTGGTCGAGCGGCACCTCGCGGCGAAGCGGGCGGCGCTTCGGAAGGCGGGCGGCTCCGGCGCGCGCGACGGAGAGCCGGGTGCGGGTGCGGTCGGCGGGGAGGAAGCGGGTGCGCCGTCCGCCTCGTCGCGGCCCTGATCGGGCACACACCGTTCGGGTAGGTCTCCTCGCGAGCCGTGAACGGCCATGGCCGCGCCGGCCTCGTCGCGGCCCTGATGGCCACACGCCGTTCAGGGCCGCCCCGTCAGGTCCCTGACGGCCACACGCCGTTCAGGGCCGCCCCGTCACGTTCCTGACGGCCACACGCCGTTCGGGTCCGCCTCGTCAGGTCCCTGACGGTCACGGTGGGGTCTGCGTGCCGGGGCCGTGGTGACCATGGTCGGGTCTGACGTGTCGGGGCCCTGGTGGCCGTTGTCGGGTCTGCCCGTCGCGGTCCTCCGAGCCACGGCTGGGTCTGGTTCGCCGGAGCCGTGACGGCGATGGTCGCGGCGCGGCCCCGGTGGCCGTCCATGGCCGTACGAGCCCTCGGGGCGCCCGGCGGTACGGCACACGGTGGGTGCCGGGCGCCCCGGGTGGGTCGGCGGCGGGGTCGCGGCGGTCGGCCCCGGTCGCGGCCGGGGGCGCCGGTCAGCGGTCGATCTGGCGCCGCTCGCTGCCGCCGCTGATCTGGATCTTGCGCGGCTTGGCCTTCTCCGCGATCGGGATGCGCAGCGTGAGGACGCCGGCCTCGTAAGAGGCGTCGACGCGGTCGGCGTCGAGAGTGTCGCCGAGGAAGAGCTGGCGGGTGAACGCACCCGTCGGACGCTCGGCGGCGACCAGCTCAGCCCCGTCGGGGGCCGGGGAGCGGCGCTCGGCGCGCACGTTCAGGACGTTGCGCTCCACGTCCAGGTCGATGGTCTCCGGGTCCACGCCCGGGAGGTCGAAGTGGACGATGAAGTCGTCACCGGCCCGGTAGGCGTCCATCGGCATGACGGCCGGTCGGTTGTTGGAGGCGAACACCTGCTGCGCGAGCCGGTCGAACTCACGGAACGGGTCGGTACGCATGAGCATCACGGGTCACTCCTCTCATCAGGCGCTGGTGGCGATGCCCGGTGATTTCCTACGCCTTCTTATATAGCTCCAGAGAGGAAAGTTGACAAGCTCGGGCTCAGGTTCGGCGAGTGGGGTTCTAGAAGGGTTAACCTCGGGACGACAGCGGACGGCAGCTGACGGCAGCTGACGGCAGCTGACGGTGCGAAGAGCCAGGAGGCAGAGGATGGCGAAGGTTCCTGCGGCGGCTGTGGCCGCGAGCGGGCTCATCGGCGGGTACGGGGTGGCCCGCTGGACGAGGAAGCGGCAGCTGGGCGGAGCCGTACTGGCCGTCGCCGGGGCGGCCGCGGCCCAGCAGTGGCGGCGGGCGGCCGGTGGCAGGGCCGCGGGCGCCCTGACCGCCGGGTACGTCGCCGCGTTCGCCGGATCGCATCCGCTGGCGAAGAAGGTGGGCGCCTGGCCTGCGGTGTTCGGGGTGGCCGGTGCGATGGCCCTGGCGTCCTGGGCGGTGGCCGACCGCCGGGGGTGACGCGGAGCCACCGAGGGAGCCGGTGCGAGACGCGGAGAGGCGGAGCCGTCGGGGGGCGCGGAACCGAACCGCCGAGAGACCCGGTGCGGGCCGCCGACCTGGTCCCCTCGTACGGCTACTCTCCCCGGAACGCGCGCCGGTACGCGTACGGGCTCGTGCCGACCACCCTCTTGAAACGGTCACGGAACGCGGTGGAGGAGCCGAAGCCCGCCTGGGTCGCGATGCGGTCGACGGTGTGGTCGGTGGACTCCAGGAGGTACTGGGCCCGGCGGACCCGCGCCCGGTGCAGCCACTGCAGCGGTGTCGTGCCCGTCTGCTCCCGGAAGCGGCGGTTCAGCGTACGGGCGCTGGTGCCGGCGTGGGCGGCGATGTCGTCCAGCGTGAGATCCCGCGCCACGTTCGCCTCCAGCCAGCGCAGCAGGGGCTCCAGGGTCGCGCCGGCGGGGGCCGGGGGCTGGTCCTGGACGATGAACTGGGCCTGGCCGCCCTCGCGTTCCAGGGGCATGACGCACATCCGCGCGGTGAACGCGGCGACCGCCGAGCCGTGGTCCTTCCTGATCATGTGCAGACACATGTCCAGCGCCGCGGCGGCGCCCGCCGAGGTCAGGAACTGGCCGTTGTCGACGTAGAGGACGTTCGGGTCGACGGTCACCTCGGGGTGCCGGGCGGCCAGATCGGGGGCGGCGATCCAGTGGGTCGTGGCGCGCAGCCCGTCCAGCAGGCCCGTGGCCGCGAAGATGAACGCGCCGACACAGACCGAGGCGATGCGCGTACCAGCGGCCGCCGCCGCGTGCAGCGCCTCCGTCACACCGGGCGGAAGCGGGGCGGTCGGGTCCGCCGTCCCCGGCAGGATGATCGTGTCGGCCTCCGCCAGCGCCTCCAGCCCGTACGGCGCCCGCACGGTGAACGGCCCGGCCGGCACCTCCGCCTCCCCCGCCGGCGAGCACACCCGCACCCGGTACGCCTCCCGGCCGTCCGGCAGGCGGGCCCACCCGAAGGCGTCGATCGGGGCGGAGAGATCGAACGGGATGACCTGGTCGAGCGCCAGTACGGCCACGGTGTGCATGGCGGGAGCGTAGGCGGGGGCCGGGTTCTCGCCAAGGAGGGAACGGGATGACCACCATTCCGCCGGCACTCCTGGCGAGAATCCGTTGAACCCTGGCAATCTTGCCACTTCTCCGGGTCCGTGGCGCGTCCTAGCGTGCCGGCGTGACCAAGTTGCTGCTCTCTCTCCACGTCCTCGCCGCGATCGTCGCCGTCGGGCCCGTCACCGTCGCGGCCAGCATGTTCCCGCCGAGCGCGCGCAAGGCGCTGGCCGAGCCCGGCAGCGAGCGGGCGGTGTCGGCCCTGCGGCTGCTGCACCGGATCTGCCGGGTGTACGGCGGTGTCGGCATCGCGGTGCCCGTGCTGGGTTTCGCCACGGCGATGAGCATGGGGGTGCTGCGCGACGCCTGGCTGATCGTGTCGATGCTGCTGACGGCACTCGCGGCGATGGTGCTGCTGGCGCTGGTGCTGCCGCGGCAGGAGGAGCTCCTGGACGGGGTGGGGGCGGCCGGGCCCGACACCGTGGGCAGGGCCGGGGGTTCGGTCACCGTCGGGGCGGCGGTGAGCGAGAAGCCCTTGAAGGCCACGGCGCGACTCGCCATGTTCACCGGTGTGTTCAATCTGCTGTGGGCGACCGTGACGGTACTGATGATCGTGCGGCCCGGGTCCACGACCGGGGCTTAGAGCTCCGAACAAGAGTGGAGTCCGATCGGCTCGCGGCGTCTGGTGCGTGCGATCGCAAGGCGCCGGAAGCTCCTTGTAGCGGGGCTACCAGGGGCTTTCGGCAACGCGGCGAGCGTGCGTGCCAGGCGTCGCGAGCCGGGCTCCACTTTTGTTCGGAGCTCTCAGCACAACCTTGGCCTCACCCCGCCTTTCACGATCCGGCCAGGACGGGGCATGATCCGGCCATGCATCCACAGCAGTCCGCCTCGCAGGCCTACCTCGCCTCCCTGGGGGCCCGTCTCGCCGCCGATGAATGCCGTACCTGGTGGGAGGACTGGGCCGGAGTGCCCGTGCTCGTCGGGCGGCGGGCCGATTTCAAGTGGAGGTGGATGGGGACGAAGCTCCACCTGTTCACCGTCGCGGCGGCCGTCCCGGAGATAACCATCCCGACGATCGCGACGTTCACCGATCAGGTGCTGTCGTACGCGAAGAAGACGAAGGGCGGGCTGCCGGCCGGGCTGCAGAACGGGGTTGCCGCGTTTCCCGTACTGGTCAGCGATCGGGTGGACCCGGCGGCCGTACGGTGGGCGGAGGCCGAGCAGCGCAACAAGTGGGCGTGCATGGCCCGGCCGGTCGTGGTGGACAGCGCCCGGCAGTACGTCGGCACGTACCGGGGGACGCCGGCGATCGGGCTGGTGTACTCGTCGCACTTCGAGCGCAAGGCGGCGCAGTACTTCTACGGGTGAGGGGCGCGGGGAACTGCGCGAACAACCGCCACTCACCCGCACCCGCCAAACGAACCCGCACCCCCGAGTCATGAGGCGCCCGGTGATGACCCCGCCGCGGACAACGGCTGGGCGATGTCCTCCAAGGACCTCCGCTCCGCCCGTACCGCGAGGAACGCCGCCACCAGACCCGCCGCGCACATCAGCGCCGCGCCGATCTGGAACGCGAGGACCGTGTCGCCGACGACGCCGGACTCCGTGAGGTCGGCGAAGATGAGCGGCCCGCTGATCCCGCCCGCCGCCGTGCCGATCGCGTAGAAGAAGGCGATGGCCATGGCCCGGGTCTCCATGGGGAAGACCTCGGAGACCGTGAGGTACGCGCTGCTCGCCCCGGCCGACGCGAAGAACAGCACCACGCACCAGCACGCCGTGAGCGTGACCGCGTCCAGGGTGCCCCGGTCGAAGAGCCAGGCCGTACCGAAGAGGAGCAGGCCGGACAGCAGATACGTCGACGAGATCATCACCCGGCGGCCGACCGTGTCGAAGAGCTTGCCGAGGAGCAGCGGGCCGAGGAAGTTGCCGGCGGCGATGAAGGCGAAGTAGTAGCCGGTGTCCGAGGTCGGGACGTCGTAGAACGTGGTGAGGATCGCTCCGAAGCCGAAGGTGATCGCGTTGTAGAGGAAGGCCTGGCCGATGAAGAGGGAGAAGCCGAGGACGGCGCGGCGGCGGTAGCGGGAGAAGACGGTACGGGCGATGGTGCCGAAGCCGATGCTCCTGCGCTGGTGGATGGTCATTTCCTGGGTGACCGAAGGAAGTTGGCGCCCCTTCTCCGCCTCGACCTGCCGTTCGACGTCCGCCACCAGCCGTTCCGCCTCCTGTTCCCTGCCGTGGATCAGCAGCCAGCGGGGGCTCTCCGGCACGTTCCGGCGGACCAGCAGGATCACCAGACCGAGCACCACACCGAGAGCGAACGTCAGCCGCCAGCCGACGTTCGCCGCGAAGAGGTCCGTGTCCAGGGCGACGATCGACAGCAGCGAGCCGCCGATCGCGCCGAGCCAGAAGCTGCCGTTGATGACGATGTCGACGCGGCCCCGGTACTTGGACGGGATCAGCTCGTCGACCGCGGAGTTGATGGCCGCGTACTCGCCGCCGATGCCGAAGCCGGTGAGGAAGCGGAAGAGGAAGAACCACCAGGAGGAGAACGAGACGGCCGTCAGGGCGGTGGCGCCGAGATAGACCGCCAGCGTCACCATGAACAGCTTCTTGCGGCCGAAGCGGTCGGTGAGGCGGCCGAAGAAGAGGGCGCCCGCGCAGGCGCCCGCCACATACAGGGCCGCCGCCGTGCCCGTGACCTGCGCGGAACTGATCGGCAGCCCGCTGCCCCGCTCCGATAGCCGCCCGGCGATGTTGCCGACGACGGTGACCTCGAGGCCGTCGAGGATCCACACCGTGCCGAGTCCGATCACCACCATCCAGTGCCAGCGTGACCAGGGCAGACGGTCCAGGCGTGCGGGTACGGCGGTGGTGACGGTGCCGGACTCCTGCGGTGACTTCCGGTCGGTTACGGCCATCTGTGCGGCTCCCTCCTCCTCGAGCGAACCGCGTTCGAGTGCCCGTCGGAGGAGCAACTACGCCCAGAGGGCGGGCGGGTCACCCGGACGACCACCCGCCATGCGTGGGGGCTATGCGCCCAGCGCCCGCGACACCGTGTAGATCAGCAGCCCGGCCAGCGAACCCACCACCGTGCCGTTGATGCGGATGAACTGCAGGTCACGGCCGATGTTGGCCTCGATCTTCCTCGTGGTGTGCTCGGGGTCCCACGCGGCGACCGTGTCGGTGATCAGGGAGGTGATCTCCTTGCGGTAGGTGGTGACGACGTGGACGGCCGCGCCCTCCAGCCACTTGTCGACCTTGGCCTGCGCCGACGGCTCGGTGGCCATCCGCGTGCCCAGCGACAGCAGCGACGTCCGTACCCGCAGCCGCAGTTCGCTCCGCTCGTCCTCGGCGGCGGACACGACCATGGAGCGTACGGCGGTCCAGGCTGAGGCGATGAGGTCCTGGACCTCACCCCGGGCGAGCACCTCGCCCTTCAGGCGTTCGACCCGGGCGCGGGTGTCGGTGTCGGACTGGAGGTCCTGGGCGAAGTCGGTGAGGAAGCGGTCCAGGGCGCCGCGTGCCGGGTGGGTGGGCGAGTCGCGCATCTCGGTGACGAAACGGAGCAGTTCCTTGTAGACCCGCTCGCCGATCCGCTTGTCGACGAAGCGCGGGGTCCAGCCGGGGGCGCCGCCCTCGATCGCGTCCATGACCTGGTCGTCGTGGAGGACCAGCCAGTTCTGGGCGCGGGCGCAGATCAGATCCACGGCCCGTCTGTGGCCGCCGTCGGTGACGAACCGCTCCAGCATCTTGCCTATGCCGGGCCCGATCTCCTGACCGCTGACCCGCCGGGTGACTGCCTCGCTGACCACGGCCTGTACGTCGGTGTCCCGCAGCACGGTGAGGGCGCCGCGCATCGCGGTCGCCAGCTCCTCGGTCACCCGGTCGGCGTTGTGCGGCTCGGCGAGCCACGCGCCGAGCCGGCTGCCGATGCCGACGGCGCGCAGCCGCTGCCGTACGACGTCCTCGGAGAGGAAGTTCTCCCCCACGAACTCCCCCAGGGAGACGCCCAGTTGGTCCTTCTTCTTGGGGATGATCGCGGTGTGCGGGATGGGCAGGCCGAGGGGGTGGCGGAACAGGGCGGTCACGGCGAACCAGTCCGCCAGCGCGCCCACCATGCCCGCCTCGGCGGCCGCCGCGACATAGCCCGCCCAGGCTCCGGCACCCTCGTTCGAAGCCCACTTCGCCAGCACGTACACCACGGCCACGAACAGCAGCAGTCCGGCGGCCGTCAGCTTCATCCGCCGGACGCCCCGCTGTTTCTCCTCGTCGGCTGGGCTGAACGTGGTCATCGTGCGATGCGACACACGAGGCGCGCCGGGACCGCCGGAGGCGTCCGCCGCCGATCGCGCGCCCGGCGTGGGGTCCGTCACCTGGTTCGCGGGGGCGCCACGGAGGCCACGCCGCCGCGGGGTGCCGTTTTCTTCCGGTCTCGTACGGTCCATTCACTCCACCCGTTCCTGTCCCCCGTACACATTGTCCCTTTCTCGGTTCGTTGGTGACCCACTGCACGACCTACTCCTGGAACGCGACAGGAGTTCCCCGCGTCTGTCCGGACGGGGGAACCGATGGGGGTTCTCACTGACCACCCCCATCCCATGCCGCATCATGGGGTGATCACATCGGAGCCTCGGGGCTCCACTGCCCGAGGAGCTACACACCGCATGACCAAGCGTCACGGTTATGCACTGCTGGCGGCCATGGCCGCCCTGGTCGTCACCATCTCGGCCGCCATATACGTCGGAGTCGGCATCGACGACGGCCCCCGGCGGCAGGAGACCTTCGCCGGCGCACCGCGCAATTCCGCCGCCCCCGCGTCCACCGGGGTCTGGGTGGGCGCCTGGTCGGCCTCGCCGAGCGGGTCGGAGCCGGGCACCGAGACGAACGGCCTGGCGGGCCGCTCGGTGCGCAACGTGGTGCACACCTCCGCCGCGGGTACGAGTGCCCGCGTCACGCTGTCCAACCTCTACGGCCGGCAGCCGCTGACCATCACCCATGCCTCGCTCGCGGTCGCCGCCACGGTGAACAGCCCGGCGGCAGCGCCCGACACCATGCGCCGGCTGACCTTCGGCGGACGTACGACCGTGGTCATCGCCGCGGGTCAGCAGGTGGTCAGCGATGTCGTACGGATCGCGATCCCGCACGACGGCGACGTGCTGATCACCACCTACTCGCCCACCCCGTCCGGGCCCACGACCTTCCACGCGCACGCCCGGCAGATCTCGTACACCGCCGAGGGCGACCAGGCCGCGGACGTCACCGGGGCGCCGTACACCACGCAGACCATGCACTGGCGGTACGTCACCGCGCTGGACGTGCTGAGCAGGGAGTCCGAGGGCACCGTCGTCGTCCTCGGCGACTCGCTGACCGACGGGATCACCTCGACCGCAGGCCAGAACCGCCGCTGGACGGATGTCCTCTCCGACCGGCTGCGGGCCGCCGCCGGGGCCTCCGGCATGCCCCGCTACAGCGTCGTCAACCAGGGCATCAGCGGCAACCAGGTCCTCGCCCACGGACGGGGCCTCCCCCACGCTCGAACAACCTCGCGCGGGGGCACCCCCATGGCCGACAACCCCAGCGGCCTGTCCCGCTTCCCGCGGGACGTGCTCGGCCGTACCGGCGTCAAGGCCGTCGTCATCGACCTCGGCATCAACGACATCCTGAAGAACCCCGGCCAGGCCGACCCCGACGCGATCGTCGCCGGGCTCCGCGAACTCGTCGGCCAGGCCCACGCCCGCGGCCTGCGCGTCGTCGGCGCCACACTGATGCCGTTCCACGGCCACCGCGGCTACACCGAGCAGCGCGACGCCGTACGCCGGGCCGTCAACGACCGCATCCGCTCCGGCGAGGTCTTCGACGCGGTCGTCGACTTCGACGAGGCGCTCCGCGACCCGTACGACCCCCGCCGGCTGCGCTCCGACTACGACTCGGGCGACCACCTCCACCCGAGCGACAAGGGGTACGAGCGGATGGGGCAGGTCTTCGACCTGAAGGCACTGAAGGGCGCGGTCCCGGCGGAACTCTAGGGCGTGACCGGACCGGCTGCCGCACGGCCGCCGAACCGGACCGGCGCCACCGGGCGGACGAACGCCCTCCGCGCCCTGGGAGCGGCCGGACCGCCCCGGTGCGGCACGGCAGAGCGCCCCGGGGGCGCTGGGCGCACGGACGCGCTCGGTGCCGCGGGGCAGCCGGCTCGTCTCAGTGGCCCTCGCCGAGTTCTCGGCGGGCCCGGCGGCGTTCCAGCCGTTCCTGCCGCCGGGCCTCCTTGAGCCGTTGCCGCTCGGCCCTGGGGAGCTTGCGCTCGACGCCGACGCCGCCCCAGAAGGCGAACCCGGTGATGACCACGCGGGGGGCACCGGGCTCGCCCGGTTCGCCCTCCTCACGGTGGTCGAAGCCGCCCATGATGCCGATGCCCCGGACGACGACCTCGACGCCGGGCGGCACGATCACATTGATCCCGCCCATGACGGCCACGCAGTTGATGGTGACCTCACGCTGCGCGAAGTAGGCGTCCCGCAGGTCCAGTTCACCACCGCCCCAGAACGCGAAGCAGTCGAACCGCTCCGGAACCGTCCAGCTGCCCTTGCGCTCGAAGCCGGACATGACCGCCACACCCCACGTGGACGTGCCCTGCCCGCCGACGATCCGATCGGCCCAACCCCCGTGCTCCGCCGCCCCCTTCACCAGGGAGACGGACGGCGGCGCCACCGTCCCGGCACCCGGCAGATCACGGGTGATCGGCGCCAGCTCGCCATAGGTGCGCGCCTGGTAGGTCGCGTCCAGCCGCTCCCCGAACTCCTCCATGTCGAGCCGCCCCTCCGCGAGGGCGTCCCGCAACTGCTCCGCGACCCGTTCACGGTCGGCGTCGGAGGCCCGGAGGTCCGCGGTGGCCGGCAGGTCCGGGAGATCGTCCGTCATACGTCTCAGCCTACGAGGAACCCCGGCCCCCGGCTACGAGACCGACTGCCCCGTCTCCCCCACCCGCTCCGCCTGCTGCGCGTACATCTGGGCGATCACCGCCTCGATGTCGGGCTCGCGGACCGACAGGTCCACCAGCGGATACTCCGACGCGATCCGGGCCACCAGCGGCGCCGCCGACTCCGACGCCGGGAACGCCAGCCACTGCCGGGGCCCCTCCACCCGGACGACACGGGCGGGCGCCGCCTCGATCGGCGGCAGCTCCCGCTCCAGGTCGACGACGAGGGTCCGCTCGCTCTCCCCCACCTCGTGCAGCCCCGTCAGCGGACCGTCGTACATCAGCCGGCCGTGGTCGATGACCATCACCCGGCGGCACAGCTGCTCGATGTCCTGGAGGTCGTGCGTGGTGAGCAGCACGGTCGTGCCGCGCTCGGTGTTGAGGTCCTTCAGGAACTCGCGGACCTTGGCCTTGCTGATGACGTCGAGCCCGATCGTCGGCTCGTCCAGGTACAGGACCTCGGGGTCGTGCAGCAGCGCCGCCGCGATGTCGCCGCGCATGCGCTGCCCGAGGGAGAGCTGCCGCACGGGTACGTCCAGCAGGTCGCCCAGTTCGAGGAGTTCGACACAGCGGTCGAGGTTCTCGCGGTAACGGGCGTCGGGGACGCGGTACATGCGGTGCATCAGCCGGTAGGAGTCGATGAGCGGCAGATCCCACCACAGGGTCGTGCGCTGCCCGAAGACGACACCGATCCGCCGGGCGAGGCGCGTCCGTTCCCGGGACGGGTCGATGCCCGCCACCCGCAGCCGGCCGCCGCTGGGGGTCAGGATGCCTGTCAGCATCTTGATGGTGGTCGACTTCCCCGCGCCGTTCGGGCCGATGTAGCCGACCATCTCGCCGCGCGCCACGGTGAAGGAGATCGAGTCCACGGCCCGCACCTCGCGCCGCTCCCGCCGCAGGAACCCGGTCTTCTTCCGGACGTCGAAGACCTTCTCGACCCGGTCGAGTTCGATGAACCGCTCGTCCATGTGTCCCTAACTCCCCGTGCTCCGGTACGAACGCAGCCCCGCCCGCCACGCCGCGCCCGCGAGCGCGCAGCAGGCCGCCGCCACCAGCGGCGGAGCGAACGCCAGCCAGTGCGGCACGTCGAGCGGATAGGGGCGGCCCAGGACGTACAGCCCGGGCAGCCAGTTGACGAAGGCGAGCGGCAGGACGAACGTCACACCGCGCAGCAGGTCCTTGCCGAAGAGGGCCGGCGGGTACTGCAGAAGCGTGGCGCCGCCGTACGTGAAGGCGTTCTGCACCTCGGAGGCGTCCTGCGCGACGAACTGGAAGGCCGCGCCCCCGACGAACACCGCCGCGAAGAGGAACCCGCCGCTCGCCACCATCATCGGGAGCATCAGCACCTTCAGCGGCGTCCAGGCGATGTCCAGCGTGGCCACGGCGTAGCCGAGGACCAGGGCGCCCTGGGTGACCCGGCCGAGACGGCGCAGCGCGAACTTGTCGGCGGCGACCTGGGCGAGCACCGGAGCGGGCCGGACGAGCAGGGTGTCCAGCGTGCCGTCGCGGACCCGGCGCCCGAGCCGGTCCATCGAACCGATCATCAGGTCGGCGAGACCGAAGGCCATCGCGGAGGTGCCGTACAGCAGGGCGATCTCGGACAGGGTGAAGCCGCCCAACTCGTCGACCTGGGAGAACATCAGCAGGATCGCGACGAAGTCGAAGGCGGTGGCGGCGAAGTTGCCGAAGGCCGTCATCACGAAGGAGGCGCGGTAGGCCATCGTGGAGCGGATCCACATGGCGGCGATCATGCGATAGGCGCGCAGTCCGTCGCGTAGGCGGCTGTACGGGCCGTACGCGCCGAACGGGTCCTCCGTCGCCCCCGTCGCCCCCGTGGCCTCCGTGACCCTTGTCACCGGGCGCTCTTCGAGGTCAGCCACCCTGGACCACCACCTTCCGCGTCGCCGCCGACTGGATCAGCCGCCCCACCGCCAGCAGGACGACCGCCCAGCAGGCCTGGAACGCGAACGTGCCCCACGGGTCGGCCTCGCCCAGCAGCACGTCGGCGGGCGCCTGGAGCAGCGCGGACCAGGGCAGCAGGCGGGCGAGGTCGCCGAGGGCGCCGGGGAAGACGTTCAGCGGCAGGAGCATGCCGGAGAAGAAGACGCCCGTGAGCCAGGTGATCTGCATCGCTCCGGCACCGTCGAGGAGCCAGAACGCCCACAGGGCGACGATGTATCGGATCGCGAAGCTGACCAGGGCCCCGAGGGCGACCGCGACGAGGCAGGCGAGCCAGGGCCAGGCGCTGGACGGCAGCGCGAGATCGAAGAAGAGGGCGCCGCACACCATGGGGACGACACCGCGTCCGAGCAGCTGGAACAGGGCCCGGCCCAGGTCGGCGGCGAGCCACCACAACTGGAGGTCGGCGGGCCGGTACAGGTCGACCGCGATGTCACCCGTGCGGATCCGCTCGATGAGCTCCTCCTCGAAACCGGCGCTTCCCAGCACCATGACCGCGAACATCGCCTGGCCCACCCACACGTAGGTGAGCGCCTGCGCCTGGTCGTAGCCACCGAGGTGGGGCTTCTCCTGCCAGAGGGCGATGTAGGTGTATGCGAGGATGAAGCCGAAGACGGTGTTGGTGAACACCCCAGCCGCGGTGGCCACCCGATACGTCGCGTACCGCCTGAAGCCACCGGCGGCGACGGCGGCGTACAACCGCCCAGTGCCCACGAGGAAACCCCCATCCGCTGCGAAGAGTTAGGCGAAGGACCGAGGCCGAGGTCGATCCGGGCCGAAGCGCGAAAGCCTAGTCCGCGGCCGGAGCGGTGTGCCAGGCGTTTTCGGGCCGGGTGGTGGTGCTCCCGGGGCGTACCGGGCGCGTGCCGGAATCCGGGAACGGATCGGTCGGTACGAGAGTCTTCACTCACGGGTGCAGAACTTGCCCGGAGCGGGCGCAAAGCGTACTAGGCCGTACGGAAATGAACGTACGACGCGGAAACAGGAGCACGGCAGCACGATGAGCGACGAGCCGCAGCCGAAGCGGAACGGCCCGGGCTGGGCACCGAGAGAACCGGAACGCCGGACCCCGGGCACGCCCCCGGACCGGCCCCGGCCCCGCCCGGGTACGACACCGGAGCCCCCGACGACCGCCGCCGAGCCCGGCGCGGCGAACGGCGGGCAGCAGACCTCGGCACCCGGCGACGAGCGCCCGGCGGCAGGCGACACGAAGCCCGGCCGGAAGCCCGGCGACGGACCGGCCCCGGCAACGGGGGGCGGCCCCGGCCGGCCTTCCGTCGGACGGCCGGACTCCGCGGACGGGGAGCGCCCCGGCCGCCCCTCCGGCGACCGGCAGGACTCGGCACCGGGCGGACGGCCCGGCCCGGCGAGCGGAGGAAGGTCCGACGTGGGCTCCGAGGCCACGCGCGACGAAAGGCCCGCCTCGGCGACGACGGGCGGCGGCTCCGGTCGCCCCTCCGGCGACCGGCAGGACCCGGCTTCGGACGACGGCCCCGCCCGGCCCTCCGGCGCACGGCAGGGCTCGGCGGCGGGCGGCGGCTCCGGCGGGCAGACCGGCGGACGGTCGGATTCCGCAGCGGACGGCCGACCCGGTCGGCAGGCCGGCGGACGGTCGGACTCCGCCGACGGCGGGCGCCCCGGCCGGCCCTCCGGCGGTTCGTCGGCCTCCGGTACCGAGGGCGGTGAAAGCGCTCAGCGGGGCGGCTCGGTCGGTCGGGGGAAGTCGCTCCCGTCCGACGCCGGGGCGTCCGGCAAGGCCGGTGCTCCGCAGAGTGACGCCGAACTCACCATGCCGCTGAGCCTCACGCGTCCCGGGAAGACCGG